>JAHHDV010000009.1 GCA_019739295.1 Taibaiella sp. | reverse complement strand
TACAGAGGTGTTTGGGATGGCTGCAGCGGTGGCACCAATTGCTGGACCTGCAGCTGTGGCTAGTGTTCGTAGTATAGTGACAACAGCATTTATGGTGAGTGTTAAGGGTAATTAGGGTTTAATTGTTAATTATTATATGGTACATTAATGTTAGGTATTGAAGTTCTTTGTAATTCTTAACCTTTTTATTCCTTTTCTTTTGTTCAGGCGTTTGTTGAATCCGTTGCTGGCGCCCTGGCTGCTCCAGGAACTTTAGGCCAGACATCTTCCTCTATTGTAGCTGAGATTGCTATGGAAATAGCAACTCGACTAGTAGAAGATGTACTTGCAGATTCTGCATCTGTTTTATCAGCTCGAGGATGGGGTCCTGCTGTTGACGCTGCGGCAATGGTGGCTGCATTGGAACAAATGGCAAAGACTCTCAGAATGGATACAGTTGTTGATTAATAAAATGTTAAGTACTAGTCATTGGTACCGTATCGCCTTTTACAATTGGCAATTTACATTTATATATATAGAGAAAATCAACTGTCCAAGAGATCGCTTATTAATAGCTAAAATACATACAACAATAAGATTAGTTTAAATATTTTATGCTTGCTTAGCGCCTAGATTTTGGAGAACTGTTGCTGACGTCGGCGCTAGAAGATGATGCTCTGATATCAAAGATAGGATTAGATACAGCGAATCCAGTTGGATTCGCATTTTTTGAACTAGATTTGTTAGCCGTGTTCTTTTGTTTAGAAGCAGATTCTGCTGTGCCTGGTGCTCTAGACGGCGGAGATGGAGCTGGTCCAACAGTGGGAGTACGCGCAACCTTACTACGTCTCCTACGCCCAGCACACCACATACCTGCACATACCAACAATGGCAAGATAATCATTGCAGCGGCTGTAGCGATTAATGCAATGATCCAAGCATCAAGAGCAGTTTTAGGGCCGACTGGGTCGGAAGGAGGCAGCTCTGGCTGGTCTGGATTTCCACGAGTGCTATCGCTACCATCGCTAGGGATAGTAGGAGGGACCGTTATTGTATCATTGCTAGGCGTATCAACAATGGGGCCGTAAGGGGGTGTAGGCATAAGAGGCTCCTGTCCAGGAATACCGCCATTATTTTCACCACCGTCAAGAGGTGGGCATAGAGTGACTCCGTCAATACCGTAAGGCCCAGCAATAGAGGAAAGATAAGGCCCACCAGCAGCAAGGCCAGTACTAGCACGCGCAGCACACAGCTCAGCTTGAGTGATAGTGGCAGAAGAGCCAGCACCACCAGCAGCGCCTTGAATCAACGCTCTGCGATTCATCTGTTTTGCAAAAACAGGCGACAATTTAGAAAGCATATCAACAGAAAGAGCTTGTTCTTGCAACCTCCTGCGACGAGCATCAGGAGTGAGGCAGTGTTTTGCCATATCACTCGAGCCAGCAAGTACACTATAGGTACCTTGGGGGCAGGGTTCACAAGCAGTTCCATCTGCATTGGCAACGGTGCCTGGCTGGCAGGTGGAGCAGTACGAGTTTGATGCACCTGCAGCAACGCGGCCAGGAGCGCATAGTTTGCATGCACGAGAGTTTATGTTAAAAGCATAGCTACCAGGCGGGCATACAGAGCAGAGACCTCCAGCTCTTCCTGCTGTTCCAGCTTTGCATGCATTCACAGGTGCAGGTTCTGCCACAAGAATTGCCGACAACATATCCAAAACCTCTCCTTCAGGAATTTCCATTTCATTCTGCATATAGTACGACTGAGGTACAGGTAATAACCAGTACTGTTGTCCTAATGCTGATGCTGTGTGCCAGAACATCATGGGTGGGTCTGCCATGAATAAAAACTCAATGACGGCAGTGCCGGGTGCAGAGAAGAGAATATGGGAGAGACCAGCTCCATGAGGACCAATAACTACTTTGGCACGCTGGAATAATGAAATAGATGCATCAGGGCTCATAGAACCTTCGTAAACAACCACAGGAGTCCCAGGGAAGGAGGCGCGAATGCTCCTGAGTAATTGGTCTTCATTGGCAACACGGCGGGTGGGTTCATTTTTACGAGAAACATAAACAATGATGTCACGCTGAGATTCTGGCAATACTGTAACCCCTAATGCAGATCTGACGGCCATTAAAGATTCTTTAGGCGGTGTAATGCGAGGCACAGGGGTAGGCACAAAAAGCAAGTCAGCACAGTACAACGTCTCTGGGTCATAGGTGACAATCTGATCAGGATGCACTCCTAAGGCTTGCAACCATTCTATTTCATAAGGCTGTCCCCAGGTCAGTAGTTTCGTGGTAGGAGTGAGTGCCCCAGCGTCTTGTAACATCACAAGTCTTGGCAGCGTTTCTTCCAGCCAATGATAATACATATGACCATACCTCTGAATAACAGTGGCCATACGAGAGAAATGATGAGTGCATTGCTGTGCAGCTTGTTGAGGGCTAAGACGAGGCATGGGTAAGGTAGGGTTGGTGCGGTTGTGAAACATAAAAGGCAAGTGGTACACATTGCCGGCAGCGTCATAGACCATACCAGACTCACCCTCTACAAAGCCAGAATTGATGGCAGCAACATATTGAGAAGACACGTCTTCAAACATATTAGGACCTGAGGCTGAGACATCTTGCATCAAGTTGAAAGAATCTTTGAATTCCACCAGCAAGTTGGGGTCGAGGGTGCGTGGTGGAGGGCGGGAGAAGGGTCTTTGAGGAGGACCAGCGCTAATGACTGCAACCCCATTTGGAGAACCTGTAGAAACTCTAGTTACTTGTTTCCATTGGAATTGACCTGCGTAAATGTTTGGGGATTAATTTCTTGGGTTATTTTGAGAAATTGAAAGATTTTGGAGTGCACATGTGTGCATTTTTTAATAGCCTTACCTGCTGCATTTCCTATAACTGCCACCAGCAGAAATTTATGGAGCCATAGATCTGCTCTCATTGTGATTTAAATAATAAGCCGTGACGCAAACTTGGGCGGTCGCTCGATGTTTGACTGTGGAATGCAGCAAACGACTGGAGGAGTTGCAGCCTTTCACCCGATCAAATATAGTGATTTAGTAGTTTACGTATGTAATGATATGCTTTAAATGTGGAATAGATGTCTCTTTAAACTATATGATGCTCCCGAGGCAGGGCTGACTTTCGGTCTTCGTGATGAACCGAAGCAGCCAAAGCACCAAGCGACAAGGCATAAGTCCAGCGGCCAGTGCCAGTGCATATTAACTACATCAATACACTTCATTTGACCTATGACAACGAGGCAGCGTGCCCAGCGAGGCGATGAATTGAAGGAATTTGAGGGCAGAGTTCGAAAATGGAGGAAGGAATGGCAGCCCGCAGGAGACACGGTTAAAACGAAGAATCTTAAATTCTATAAATGGACACCAACAGGTGTGTGTGTGTATGTGTGATATATCTAGTTTGCGTGCAGAATAAATGTTTGCGCTAAAGCTTGTGATAGCAATTATTGATCACTTTATTATTTATATTATTACTGAAGTCGTTCATTAAACCGTTCTTCAATTCAGATGAGAGAGAGTTAGCGGCACCTGGGAAAAGGTTCCCAGATATCAAGCCCCTATCAACACCAGGCGGCAAGCCAACGCTTCTTCCGTTCTTTATGCGTCCCGCCCCACCTAGAGCTCAAGCAGCAGTTGCATTTGCACCTATGCCTGCTCTAAAACTTAAGCTGAATACAGGAATGACGAAGCAAGCTTCAGGATCGCAAAGTACACATGCAGCACAAAATGCCATGTCACCACCCTCTGTTGCACCTTCAGTAGCACCACCGTCATCGATGTCTCCGCCAAACCCAAAATAAAACTTACTTACGTACTGTTCCTATTTGTATTTACTTGTATTGTGTACATATTGTTTACATTAAAGTTGCTTTAAGAATTAATTCATGCATACTTATTAACAGAGCTAAGACGAATTAGGTGCCAGCGTTGTCGTTCCGTTTTCATTGTTGCGAGTAAGTTTGATTACTGTATCACAGAGCTGCTGGAAAATTGGACTATGACTGATACAAATCACCTGTGCCAATGGTGATCGGCTGGATCTATCCTTCTTGCTGCAAAGCATCAGCAATAAACGTGCTGCCTGTTCTTGGTTTGTGGAATCAAGCGCTGCATCCACTTCATCGGCCAGCAGCACTGAAGAAGAAAATGACAGTGTTGGACCACCCACAGTTTTTGCAGATACTAGATACGCAAGAGATATTAAAGTTTTCTGGCCACCTGATAATGCTTCCAGCCCAGTCACCCAATTTCCTTTTTGAGTTCCGCCATTCTGACGTCTATATGAAAATTGAGCACCATTTCTATGAGTCGCAGCACCTTGATCATCATCTTTAACACGGGTTACTCGTAGCTCTATTCCAGGGAGTAGCTGCGCAGTCAAGTCTCTAAAGAATGCCGCCACTGTATCAAACACACTTTCATTGAACTTTTCAGCATGAGGATTCATTAATTGAACACCTTCTGCCAGTTTTAAAGCAACACCATGCATGGTATCTGCCTGAGGGCGCAGGAGAGACAGCTCACGTTCAGCGATTTCAGCAGCACGTAAGTTGGCTACAGCATCTACTGGGGATCTACTTCCAAGAGCTTTGAGGGTAGCCAGCTCTGCAAGGAGTGAAGCATGTTTTGAAGCGGTAGTACGGACCTCCTCAGCCATTGACTCAATATCTGAGAGATCTAGTTGAGTGGTGGAAACCATGTAAGAAGACTGATGATTGTTTTCCATTGGTTTATTAATCTCAGCTGCTAATGTTTCCATTTCCTTGAGAATTATCTCCAAAGAATTTAGCTGTTTGCCTAGCTTTGCTTTTTCTATTGCTGCAGCACGAAGACCTTCTGCAGCTGCTGCCACCTCTTTTTGTAGACGAGATTCCTCTTCATGGTACGCTACACTGCGTTGTTGCTGCGTCGCTTTACGATTCCTATCCATTATCAAAAGCTGGTGATCTATTTCTTTCAATTTATGTTGCAATTGAGCATATGCTGCTTGAAGCTCAGCATCGGTTTCTTGGAGACCACCAAGAGGACAGGCAGCGGCAGCAGCTGCGGTTTCTTTCTCTGCTGCAGATTTGTCGTGTTTCAAATATTCTAGAAGATCTCTTTGCTGAGCTATCTGAGCACGCAATAAAGCTATTTGGTCAGCTGATGCTGCGCAGCCACTGCCAGGGCAAGCTTGACCCAATGCATCCGCGACAGCCTGCCGAGAATTGAGCTCCACTGCTAAAGTTTCCAGTGCATTCAAAGATTTTGTAAATCTTTTCTCTGCAGAAAGAGCTCCTAACTGTGCTTCCTTAAATTTCAGAACTGCTTCCTCTACTGCCGCCTGTGCCGCTTTTGCCTCAACCTGTGCCTTTAGCGTCGTTTCCAAGGCATCCAGTTCGGCAAGTTGACCTCTCACACAATTCAAATTTACAATAGCAAGATCTGATCTAAGTTTAGATTGCATGGGGCCACGGTGTTCAGGAGGTACCCAGCCCCCAACAAGACGGCCTCGAGAAGTAACGGTTCCGTCTACAGCAATGGAAGGAATTCCATACTGTTCCATCAACTGTCGGCCTGTTTCGACAGAAGATACAATCACATGAGACGCAAACGCCCTTGCAATGACCCCTTGATGAGCAGCATCAAAAGATAAAAGGTCCACTGGAACAATGACCGAGCCAGCAGGTAGAAAGGAGGCAGCCACTTGTCTATGCGCTTGAATTCTATCAGAAACAGAGAAAATAGCATCTAATGCCCAAATCCGAAGACCTCGTGAACTTCCAGATGCAAGAAGCTGCGCTGCCTGTTGCGTTGACTGAGCAATGGCAATATTTAAACACCGGCCAGCCAGCGCCTCTAAAGCAGGCGCGTATTGAGAAGCAGCCTTTGATGGTTCTTTAAAACTAAAGCATTCAGAAAGCGTAGGGAGCTTAGTTCTATTGAGAGACTTTGATGGCAATTGCAGTTGCAGTTGCTGCTGTTTTGCTATTGCACGCTCCTTGAATTGCAGTTCAGCTCTTGAAGCGGCAAGGTTTGTCAGCTGAAAATCCACATCATCAGAGCTTTTAGTTTCCAAAAAATCTTGATATTGCCTTATACTATTATTTGCCTGATTTAAATCAGCAGCAGACTCATTTGATTGCTTTTGAGCGTAATGCAATGATGCCTCTGCCGCTTTCAGGTCATGTTGTGCTTCCAAAAGCTGTAGTTTTAAAGAAGCCACCTCGTGCTGAGCTTCTTTAGCTGCTTCCAAACTTGAAGATTGCAGCTGGATCTCACGCAGCCCTTGTTCTAATAATTCAATCTCTCGCAAGGCTAGTTCGCAGCGCTGGGTGGCATCCTTCTCTCGAGCGTGCGCTGCATTCACTGCTGTAGCAGCAGCGTCATAAGAATTCAGTTGATCTGAGACTAGTTGAAGTTCTTCTTCAATAGAGATGCGAGCTAATTTAAGCTTCTTAGCATCATAACTGTTGTTAGATGCATTCATATCTTTAGAACTATCAAGATGGCGCTGCTCGTACACCTCAGCAAGTTTCTGTTGTGCCTCAGATTCCTGATTATGAAAACTATCTTCCCTTTCTGCCGCATTATTATACATATCTAGAGTTATTTCTCTCTGATGTGCAGCTGCACCTCGTATAGCGTGTACTTTTCCGCAACAAACTTCTGCTGCCTCCTCCGCCTGTGCTTCTAGCTGGGCATACTTTTCGCCTTTTGTAGCTTCCGCTCGGGCAGCCAGAGAAGTACGTTTCAATGTATCTATCTTTTGACGAATTCTTTGTTCATCTTTGGCTTGTGCTTCAAGCTCTGCGTGTGCGTTAGCAGCTTCTTTCGCCCATGCTTCTAGTCCACTACATTCGGCAATGACGGCACCTAGAGCTAAAGGATCTGTGCTATCTGCAAGCTCCGTTACAGCCGACTGAAGAATAAGAGAAGTGGATGCGCCTAGATGCACACCAATTCTACCTAATTTATACCGAACTTCTTTGCCACTGAGAATTTTATTATTCAAACGGAACACTCGACTGCCTTCAGAATTGATGCCAGCATGGACTTGAACGTCTTCGTTTGCAGCATTTTGTTTCTTTCTAGGTTTATTTGAGCCATTTCGTGAAATGCAAGGGCGCAGAAGGAGCTGCACTTCACATAACTGCAGTTACGAAACATAGAAATGCAACAGAAAAACATTTAGAGGGCATTTTTGCCGGGGGCAAAGGTAAATTTAAGAGGGCAATATACAGGTGGAGACAAATAATCGCACCTCTTTGCTTCCAGCGTGGCGTAGTTCATGGATCCTTGATACTCCCAAAACGCTGAGTGGGCCGGCAGCTGCAAAGCAAATCGCTTGCAAAAGCGTGGACTTTCCCGCTCCGTTGACACCTTCAGATCACATCAAGTTAGGAGAAAACGAAGGTTTAGGAAACAAACATGTAAGTCATATGATAAGTTCACTGTGTTCTAAGAAAACAGTACACTTCACGCACCCATGATCGCATTAAGACCCTTTTCAAATTTGAATTCTAACCATTCATCTCCAATAGATTTAAAACCTTTAGCCCTGATGGAGTAGATGTAGTACTGCGACATTGCATTCCTAGATTTGTACAGTAAGAAATTATACTTAATTTGGTAAGTTCAGTTTCTATGAGATTGCGCGCAAGGTGGTTAAAAATTGTTGGGTCTCAAGTTGGCGCTTCGCTAACCCTTCTCTACTCTGCTTTATTTTTTGGTACCTTAGACCAACTTGTTTCTTCCAAAGGCATACTATGTGACCATTTGTGCATTTGGATAGGTTACATATTTCTGTATGTTCAATCTCATGCTGCATTAAATACAGTCGGCAACTAATCTTGCCGACCGCCAGTTCGGCAACCGCCCACTGTCAACATTTTGGGAATCTTGGAACTCTGGGAGGCGCCAGGCGCTGATCCATGTATCTCAGCATATCAGATATGCTTGAAAAGCATTGGTTGTTGAATGACCAGAGAAAAATATAATGACCTTTGTTCCCCTTTTTTCAACTCCTTGCCAGCTAGCAGCTACATTAGCAGCTGACTTTGTTTTAGCGAGTGAAAGCGTGTGGAAGCCCCTCCCTTCTATCACTATTATTTCTCATATCCTACTCAACTTACGGATCTATTCTAAGGGATCTTGCCTGTGCATTCCCTGGAATAAACCATTAACAACAACATAGTTTTCTATAAATAATGTTGTAGGAGTGATAGATCTGAGAAATGTTTTGCAATAAGTGAGCTTCCATACGATATTGAAGTATCTTCGTGGCCGATCATGTCTAATGCAGTTGCATTTATGGCACTTTGGATCCTTTTCCTGGGTGCAAGCTGCAATGCTCAAGTGAGTCAGAATTTCCATTCAGTTCCTTGTTGTTATCGTTAGGAATACTTGAGTAATTTTGATGTATTATTGGTTATCATACTCACGATTTTCACTTTTCCTACCTGCAGGTTGTAGCGTCGGAATTTTCTAAAGTTGATCTGTCCACTACAGCCGCAATCCATTCGCGGGCAGTAGCCCTTGCACGGACACTCTCCAAGGTATGTTGAGCTTTCAAGAACTGGAATTTTACTTATAGATGATGCTCTAGTGTTTATAACATTTCTCTATTTAATATTTTGCAGGATTTTTCAAAGCTGAGCGCTCGTGCGGCAAGTTTGACAGTCAGTAGGCTGGAAGATCATCTGTCCAGGAAAGAAGCTATTCAATTCTGGACTGGATTTACTGCAAAAACAGAAAGAACATCTGCTCCTATAAACATCAGCACCAATAGCTCTGGGCGACGTCTACTTCAAACAACGACTTCTCTCCCTGATGGAATCTATCGCATTAGCTACGCAGGAGCAGGGCCATGTCAAGGAAAGTTTTTAAACTACAAAAGATATGATAACAAATCTCCAGCTAAGGTAAATTTGGCACCCTTTTCTTCTAAAAGTCCCGTGCTATGGCAAGTTAAAAATGTTCCCGGTAAATCACAGCAAATCACATTGACTGCTATTAATCGTGCTTCTTGCTGCCTTCAAAGGCTTGGATATGCACGCCCAAGGACCTGCAGTAGCACTCAAGTGGATCTTGGCACCCGGTTAAATGGCTTACGCTGGAAGTTCAATGGAATAAGCGGCCAATCTAATGTGTATGGTCTCTCTGCTGCTATCCGTACCGAAAGTTGCAGAGGCAGTAAGTACCTAGGAAGATTGGCCCCAACTGCTGCTAACTCTGCTAGATGTGAATACCCTAGGAATACTATTACCCTTGCTAGCATGCGCTCTTCTGAAAGTATTCTATGGCGCTTTATTAGTATGGCGCCCCCGCCGCCCCCACCATCACCTCCACCGTCACCTCCTCCACCTTCACCTCCACCTCCAACCCCATCATCAACCCCACCAGCCAATGGTTTCCCTTCACCACCTCCTCCCAAAACGTCGAACTCACCTCCGCCACCAATCCCTCCATCACCGCCTCCGCTGCCTTTGCCTCCACCTTTAACTCGTAAAAATTATAACCAAGCATTAGAATTGAGCTGGAGATTTTATCGAGCTCAACGTGCTGGTGATATTCCTTCTAATTATCCTCTATCTTGGATCACTACCTCAATGACCACGGATTTAGTACAACCTGGATGGTATGATGCAGGTGAGATTTTCTTTTAGAAGACTTTTATTTTGTCTTCCCCCCCGCTTTTTTTTCAATCCTAGTCACTCAACATTGTTTCAATGTTTTTTCTCTCGTTCAGGTGATACTTTAAAACTTAATTTCCCACTTGGAGGTACGGTATCTTTCCTCTCTTGGGGTTTAGTTGATTATAAAAATGAATACGACAATGTTGGGTATTTGAGTTCCAGTAGAGACATTTTACGCCCTGCGGTCGAGTACCTTGCCAATTCTTATACCGGTAACAGAACCTATGTCGGGCAGATTTCTCAGCCTAGCGTAGATCACCAGTTCTGGGGAAGGGCCCAGCCAATATCCAATCGACTCATTGCCACGTGTTCCTTACATCTGGAGTCAAAATACGACCACCCAGGCAGACTTGCTCGGCTCTGTTGCCGCTGCCCTTGCTTCTGCTTCAATGGTGTATAGAGACGTTGATAGATCCTTTGCTGATACCTTGAAAAGTAAAGCAATTGAGATATTTCAATGGGGTACAGAGAGTGAAGGACTGTACAGTAGGGTGTATCCTGGCCCTGCTTCTGCGTATCCAAGTACCGACTGGGCTGATGATATGGTTTGGGCTGCTGCTTGGTTGTTCAGGGTTACTGGCGACACAAATTATCTCAATTATGCTATAAACTATTGGAATAGAGGGTCACCTAATCCATATTCATGCTGGGATTCTAAATGGGCTCCTGCAGCGGCTATGCTAGTATCTCTTGCGGATACTGGTACTGCTGTGCCTGGCATCGACACTTACAGAGCTTGGCTGAATAGTAACTTTTTGCGTGCCTGGCTGCAGCCAGATGGCTTCTGGTCAATTAAACCGTACCCCAAGAGGAATGGTATATCCAACCTGGAGTAAATGGGGGCAATTTGCGCTATGCAACGACTGCTGGAATGGTGGCAAGCGATGCATGCAAAGACTAATCCCGATGCCGCTCAAAAAGCTGCTGAGCTTGCCTTTTGCTCGCAGCCAGCTGGATTATGCCTTGGGCGCTGCTACTGGAAGAAGCTTCGTAGTAGGCTATTGGTCTGTAAGCTCCTCAAGAGTTGCGGCATCATGCTAGGACAGCAGCTGTCCTAGCATGATGCCGCAACCGTTGAGGAGCTTACAGACCAATAGCCTACTACGAAGCTTCTTCCAGTAGCAGCGCCCAAGGCATAATCCAGCTGGCTGCGAGCAAAAGGCAAGCTCAGCAGCTTTTTGAGCGGCATCGGGATTAGTCTTTGCATGCATCGCTTGCCACCATTCCAGCAGTCGTTGCATAGCGCAAATTGCCCCCATTTACTCCAGGTTGGATATACCATTCCTCTTGGGGTACGGTTAATTGACCAGAAGCCATCTGGCTGCAGCCAGGCACGCAAAAAGTTACTATTCAGCCAAGCTCTGTAAGTGTCGATGCCAGGCACAGCAGTACCAGTATCCGCAAGAGATACTAGCATAGCCGCTGCAGGAGCCCATTTAGAATCCCAGCATGAATATGGATTAGGTGACCCTCTATTCCAATAGTTTATAGCATAATTGAGATAATTTGTGTCGCCAGTAACCCTGAACAACCAAGCAGCAGCCCAAACCATATCATCAGCCCAGTCGGTACTTGGATACGCAGAAGCAGGGCCAGGATACACCCTACTGTACAGTCCTTCACTCTCTGTACCCCATTGAAATATCTCAATTGCTTTACTTTTCAAGGTATCAGCAAAGGATCTATCAACGTCTCTATACACCATTGAAGCAGAAGCAAGGGCAGCGGCAACAGAGCCGAGCAAGTCTGCCTGGGTGGTCGTATTTTGACTCCAGATGTAAGGAACACGTGGCAATGAGTCGATTGGATATTGGCTGGGCCTTCCCCAGAACTGGTGATCTACGCTAGGCTGAGAAATCTGCCCGACATAGGTTCTGTTACCGGTATAAGAATTGGCAAGGTACTCGACCGCAGGGCGTAAAAATGTCTCTACTGGAACTCAAATACCCAACATTGTCGTATTCATTTTTATAATCAACTAAACCCCAAGAGAGGAAAGATACCGTACCTCCAAGTGGGAAATTAAGTTTTAAAGTATCACCTGAACGAGAGAAAAACATTGAAACAATGTTGAGTGACTAGGATTGAAAAAAAAGCGGGGGGGAAGACAAAATAAAAGTCTTCTAAAAGAAAATCTCACCTGCATCATACCATCCAGGTTGTACTAAATCCGTGGTCATTGAGGTAGTGATCCAAGATAGAGGATAATTAGAAGGAATATCACCAGCACGTTGAGCTCGATAAAATCTCCAGCTCAATTCTAATGCTTGGTTATAATTTTTACGAGTTAAAGGTGGAGGCAAAGGCAGCGGAGGCGGTGATGGAGGGATTGGTGGCGGAGGTGAGTTCGACGTTTTGGGAGGAGGTGGTGAAGGGAAACCATTGGCTGGTGGGGTTGATGATGGGGTTGGAGGTGGAGGTGAAGGTGGAGGAGGTGACGGTGGAGGTGATGGTGGGGGCGGCGGGGGCGCCATACTAATAAAGCGCCATAGAATACTTTCAGAAGAGCGCATGCTAGCAAGGGTAATAGTATTCCTAGGGTATTCACATCTAGCAGAGTTAGCAGCAGTTGGGGCCAATCTTCCTAGGTACTTACTGCCTCTGCAACTTTCGGTACGGATAGCAGCAGAGAGACCATACACATTAGATTGGCCGCTTATTCCATTGAACTTCCAGCGTAAGCCATTTAACCGGGTGCCAAGATCCACTTGAGTGCTACTGCAGGTCCTTGGGCGTGCATATCCAAGCCTTTGAAGGCAGCAAGAAGCACGATTAATAGCAGTCAATGTGATTTGCTGTGATTTACCGGGAACATTTTTAACTTGCCATAGCACGGGACTTTTAGAAGAAAAGGGTGCCAAATTTACCTTAGCTGGAGATTTGTTATCATATCTTTTGTAGTTTAAAAACTTTCCTTGACATGGCCCTGCTCCTGCGTAGCTAATGCGATAGATTCCATCAGGGAGAGAAGTCGTTGTTTGAAGTAGACGTCGCCCAGAGCTATTGGTGCTGATGTTTATAGGAGCAGATGTTCTTTCTGTTTTTGCAGTAAATCCAGTCCAGAATTGAATAGCTTCTTTCCTGGACAGATGATCTTCCAGCCTACTGACTGTCAAACTTGCCGCACGAGCGCTCAGCTTTGAAAAATCCTGCAAAATATTAAATAGAGAAATGTTATAAACACTAGAGCATCATCTATAAGTAAAATTCCAGTTCTTGAAAGCTCAACATACCTTGGAGAGTGTCCGTGCAAGGGCTACTGCCCGCGAATGGATTGCGGCTGTAGTGGACAGATCAACTTTAGAAAATTCCGACGCTACAACCTGCAGGTAGGAAAAGTGAAAATCGTGAGTATGATAACCAATAATACATCAAAATTACTCAAGTATTCCTAACGATAACAACAAGGAACTGAATGGAAATTCTGACTCACTTGAGCATTGCAGCTTGCACCCAGGAAAAGGATCCAAAGTGCCATAAATGCAACTGCATTAGACATGATCGGCCACGAAGATACTTCAATATCGTATGGAAGCTCACTTATTGCAAAACATTTCTCAGATCTATCACTCCTACAACATTATTTATAGAAAACTATGTTGTTGTTAATGGTTTATTCCAGGGAATGCACAGGCAAGATCCCTTAGAATAGATCCGTAAGTTGAGTAGGATATGAGAAATAATAGTGATAGAAGGGAGGGGCTTCCACACGCTTTCACTCGCTAAAACAAAGTCAGCTGCTAATGTAGCTGCTAGCTGGCAAGGAGTTGAAAAAAGGGGAACAAAGGTCATTATATTTTTCTCTGGTCATTCAACAACCAATGCTTTTCAAGCATATCTGATATGCTGAGATACATGGATCAGCGCCTGGCGCCTCCCAGAGTTCCAAGATTCCCAAAATGTTGACAGTGGGCGGTTGCCGAACTGGCGGTCGGCAAGATTAGTTGCCGACTGTATTTAATGCAGCATGAGATTGAACATACAGAAATATGTAACCTATCCAAATGCACAAATGGTCACATAGTATGCCTTTGGAAGAAACAAGTTGGTCTAAGGTACCAAAAAATAAAGCAGAGTAGAGAAGGGTTAGCGAAGCGCCAACTTGAGACCCAACAATTTTTAACCACCTTGCGCGCAATCTCATAGAAACTGAACTTACCAAATTAAGTATAATTTCTTACTGTACAAATCTAGGAATGCAATGTCGCAGTACTACATCTACTCCATCAGGGCTAAAGGTTTTAAATCTATTGGAGATGAATGGTTAGAATTCAAATTTGAAAAGGGTCTTAATGCGATCATGGGTGCGTGAAGTGTACTGTTTTCTTAGAACACAGTGAACTTATCATATGACTTACATGTTTGTTTCCTAAACCTTCGTTTTCTCCTAACTTGATGTGATCTGAAGGTGTCAACGGAGCGGGAAAGTCCACGCTTTTGCAAGCGATTTGCTTTGCAGCTGCCGGCCCACTCAGCGTTTTGGGAGTATCAAGGATCCATGAACTACGCCACGCTGGAAGCAAAGAGGTGCGATTATTTGTCTCCACCTGTATATTGCCCTCTTAAATTTACCTTTGCCCCCGGCAAAAATGCCCTCTAAATGTTTTTCTGTTGCATTTCTATGTTTCGTAACTGCAGTTATGTGAAGTGCAGCTCCTTCTGCGCCCTTGCATTTCACGAAATGGCTCAAATAAACCTAGAAAGAAACAAAATGCTGCAAACGAAGACGTTCAAGTCCATGCTGGCATCAATTCTGAAGGCAGTCGAGTGTTCCGTTTGAATAATAAAATTCTCAGTGGCAAAGAAGTTCGGTATAAATTAGGTAGAATTGGTGTGCATCTAGGCGCATCCACTTCTCTTATTCTTCAGTCGGCTGTAACGGAGCTTGCAGATAGCACAGATCCTTTAGCTCTAGGTGCCGTCATTGCCGAATGTAGTGGACTAGAAGCATGGGCGAAAGAAGCTGCTAACGCACACGCAGAGCTTGAAGCACAAGCCAAAGATGAACAAAGAATTCGTCAAAAGATAGATACATTGAAACGTACTTCTCTGGCTGCCCGAGCGGAAGCTACAAAAGGCGAAAAGTATGCCCAGCTAGAAGCACAGGCGGAGGAGGCAGCAGAAGTTTGTTGCGGAAAAGTACACGCTATACGAGGTGCAGCTGCACATCAGAGAGAAATAACTCTAGATATGTATAATAATGCGGCAGAAAGGGAAGATAGTTTTCATAATCAGGAATCTGAGGCACAACAGAAACTTGCTGAGGTGTACGAGCAGCGCCATCTTGATAGTTCTAAAGATATGAATGCATCTAACAACAGTTATGATGCTAAGAAGCTTAAATTAGCTCGCATCTCTATTGAAGAAGAACTTCAACTAGTCTCAGATCAACTGAATTCTTATGACGCTGCTGCTACAGCAGTGAATGCAGCGCACGCTCGAGAGAAGGATGCCACCCAGCGCTGCGAACTAGCCTTGCGAGAGATTGAATTATTAGAACAAGGGCTGCGTGAGATCCAGCTGCAATCTTCAAGTTTGGAAGCAGCTAAAGAAGCTCAGCACGAGGTGGCTTCTTTAAAACTACAGCTTTTGGAAGCACAACATGACCTGAAAGCGGCAGAGGCATCATTGCATTACGCTCAAAAGCAATCAAATGAGTCTGCTGCTGATTTAAATCAGGCAAATAATAGTATAAGGCAATATCAAGATTTTTTGGAAACTAAAAGCTCTGATGATGTGGATTTTCAGCTGACAAACCTTGCCGCTTCAAGAGCTGAACTGCAATTCAAGGAGCGTGCAATAGCAAAACAGCAGCAACTGCAACTGCAATTGCCATCAAAGTCTCTCAATAGAACTAAGCTCCCTACGCTTTCTGAATGCTTTAGTTTTAAAGAACCATCAAAGGCTGCTTCTCAATACGCGCCTGCTTTAGAGGCGCTGGCTGGCCGGTGTTTAAATATTGCCATTGCTCAGTCAACGCAACAGGCAGCGCAGCTTCTTGCATCTGGAAGTTCACGAGGTCTTCGGATTTGGGCATTAGATGCTATTTTCTCTGTTTCTGATAGAATTCAAGCGCATAGACAAGTGGCTGCCTCCTTTCTACCTGCTGGCTCGGTCATTGTTCCAGTGGACCTTTTATCTTTTGATGCTGCTCATCAAGGGGTCATTGCAAGGGCGTTTGCGTCTCATGTGATTGTATCTTCTGTCGAAACAGGCCGACAGTTGATGGAACAGTATGGAATTCCTTCCATTGCTGTAGACGGAACCGTTACTTCTCGAGGCCGTCTTGTTGGGGGCTGGGTACCTCCTGAACACCGTGGCCCCATGCAATCTAAACTTAGATCAGATCTTGCTATTGTAAATTTGAATTGTGTGAGAGGTCAACTTGCCGAACTGGATGCCTTGGAAACGACGCTAAAGGCACAGGTTGAGGCAAAAGCGGCACAGGCGGCAGTAGAGGAAGCAGTTCTGAAATTTAAGGAAGCACAGTTAGGAGCTCTTTCTGCAGAGAAAAGATTTACAAAATCTTTGAATGCACTGGAAACTTTAGCAGTGGAGCTCAATTCTCGGCAGGCTGTCGCGGATGCATTGGGTCAAGCTTGCCCTGGCAGTGGCTGCGCAGCATCAGCTGACCAAATAGCTTTATTGCGTGCTCAGATAGCTCAGCAAAGAGATCTTCTAGAATATTTGAAACACGACAAATCTGCAGCAGAGAAAGAAACCGCAGCTGCTGCCGCTGCCTGTCCTCTTGGTGGTCTCCAAGAAACCGATGCTGAGCTTCAAGCAGCATATGCTCAATTGCAACATAAATTGAAAGAAATAGATCACCAGCTTTTGATAATGGATAGGAATCGTAAAGCGACGCAGCAACAACGCAGTGTAGCGTACCATGAAGAGGAATCTCGTCTACAAAAAGAGGTGGCAGCAGCTGCAGAAGGTCTTCGTGCTGCAGCAATAGAAAAAGCAAAGCTAGGCAAACAGCTAAATTCTTTGGAGATAATTCTCAAGGAAATGGAAACATTAGCAGCTGAGATTAATAAACCAATGGAAAACAATCATCAGTCTTCTTACATGGTTTCCACCACTCAACTAGATCTCTCAGATATTGAGTCAATGGCTGAGGAGGTCCGTACTACCGCTTCAAAACATGCTTCACTCCTTGCAGAGCTGGCTACCCTCAAAGCTCTTGGAAGTAGATCCCCAGTAGATGCTGTAGCCAACTTACGTGCTGCTGAAATCGCTGAACGTGAGCTGTCTCTCCTGCGCCCTCAGGCAGATACCATGCATGGTGTTGCTTTAAAACTGGCAGAAGGTGTTCAATTAATGAATCCTCATGCTGAAAAGTTCAATGAAAGTGTGTTTGATACAGTGGCGGCATTCTTTAGAGACTTGACTGCGCAGCTACTCCCTGGAATAGAGCTACGAGTAACCCGTGTTAAAGATGATGATCAAGGTGCTGCGACTCATAGAAATGGTGCTCAATTTTCATATAGACGTCAGAATGGCGGAACTCAAAAAGGAAATTGGGTGACTGGGCTGGAAGCATTATCAGGTGGCCAGAAAACTTTAATATCTCTTGCGTATCTAGTATCTGCAAAAACTGTGGGTGGTCCAACACTGTCATTTTCTTCTTCAGTGCTGCTGGCCGATGAAGTGGATGCAGCGCTTGATTCCACAAACCAAGAACAGGCAGCACGTTTATTGCTGATGCTTTGCAGCAAGAAGGATAGATCCAGCCGATCACCATTGGCACAGGTGATTTGTATCAGTCATAGTCCAATTTTCCAGCAGCTCTGTGATACAGTAATCAAACTTACTCGCAACAATGAAAACGGAACGACAACGCTGGCACCTAATTCGTCTTAGCTCTGTTAATAAGTATGCATGAATTAATTCTTAAAGCAACTTTAATGTAAACAATATGTACACAATACAAGTAAATACAAATAGGAACAGTACGTAAGTAAGTTTTATTTTGGGTTTGGCGGAGACATCGATGACGGTGGTGCTACTGAAGGTGCAACAGAGGGTGGTGACATGGCATTTTGTGCTGCATGTGTACTTTGCGATCCTGAAGCTTGCTTCGTCATTCCTGTATTCAGCTTAAGTTTTAGAGCAGGCATAGGTGCAAATGCAACTGCTGCTTGAGCTCTAGGTGGGGCGGGACGCATAAAGAACGGAAGAAGCGTTGGCTTGCCGCCTGGTGTTGATAGGGGCTTGATATCTGGGAACCTTTTCCCAGGTGCCGCTAACTCTCTCTCATCTGAATTGAAGAACGGTTTAATGAACGACTTCAGTAATAATATAAATAATAAAGTGATCAATAATTGCTATCACAAGCTTTAGCGCAAACATTTATTCTGCACGCAAACTAGATATATCACACATACACACACACACCTGTTGGTGTCCATTTATAGAATTTAAGATTCTTCGTTTTAACCGTGTCTCCTGCGGGCTGCCATTCCTTCCTCCATTTTCGAACTCTGCCCTCAAATTCCTTCAATTCATCGCCTCGCTGGGCACGCTGCCTCGTTGTCATAGGTCAAATGAAGTGTATTGATGTAGTTAATATGCACTGGCACTGGCCGCTGGACTTATGCCTTGTCGCTTGGTGCTTTGGCTGCTTCGGTTCATCACGAAGACCGAAAGTCAGCCCTGCCTCGGGAGCATCATATAGTTTAAAGAGACATCTATTCCACATTTAAAGCATATCATTACATACGTAAACTACTAAATCACTATATTTGATCGGGTGAAAGGCTGCAACTCCTCCAGTCGTTTGCTGCATTCCACAGTCAAACATCGAGCGACCGCCCAAGTTTGCGTCACGGCTTATTATTTAAATCACAATGAGAGCAGATCTATGGCTCCATAAATTTCTGCTGGTGGCAGTTATAGGAAATGCAGCAGGTAAGGCTATTAAAAAATGCACACATGTGCACTCCAAAATCTTTCAATTTCTCAAAATAACCCAAGAAATTAATCCCCAAACATTTACGCAGGTCAATTCCAATGGAAACAAGTAACTAGAGTTTCTACAGGTTCTCCAAATGGGGTTGCAGTCATTAGCGCTGGTCCTCCTCAAAGACCCTTCTCCCGCCCTCCACCACGCACCCTCGACCCCAACTTGCTGGTGGAATTCAAAGATTCTTTCAACTTGATGCAAGATGTCTCAGCCTCAGGTCCTAATATGTTTGAAGACGTGTCTTCTCAATATGTTGCTGCCATCAATTCTGGCTTTGTAGAGGGTGAGTCTGGTATGGTCTATGACGCTGCCGGCAATGTGTACCACTTGCCTTTTATGTTTCACAACCGCACCAACCCTACCTTACCCATGCCTCGTCTTAGCCCTCAACAAGCTGCACAGCAATGCACTCATCATTTCTCTCGTATGGCCACTGTTATTCAGAGGTATGGTCATATGTATTATCATTGGCTGGAAGAAACGCTGCCAAGACTTGTGATGTTACAAGACGCTGGGGCACTCACTCCTACCACGAAACTACTGACCTGGGGACAGCCTTATGAAATAGAATGGTTGCAAGCCTTAGGAGTGCATCCTGATCAGATTGTCACCTATGACCCAGAGACGTTGTACTGTGCTGACTTGCTTTTTGTGCCTACCCCTGTGCCTCGCATTACACCGCCTAAAGAATCTTTAATGGCCGTCAGATCTGCATTAGGGGTTACAGTATTGCCAGAATCTCAGCGTGACATCATTGTTTATGTTTCTCGTAAAAATGAACCCACCCGCCGTGTTGCCAATGAAGACCAATTACTCAGGAGCATTCGCGCCTCCTTCCCTGGGACTCCTGTGGTTGTTTACGAAGGTTCTATGAGCCCTGATGCATCTATTTCATTATTCCAGCGTGCCAAAGTAGTTATTGGTCCTCATGGAGCTGGTCTCTCCCATATTCTCTTCTCTGCACCCGGCACTGCCGTCATTGAGTTTTTATTCATGGCAGACCCACCCATGATGTTCTGGCACACAGCATCAGCATTAGGACAACAGTACTGGTTATTACCTGTACCTCAGTCGTACTATATGCAGAATGAAATGGAAATTCCTGAAGGAGAGGTTTTGGATATGTTGTCGGCAATTCTTGTGGCAGAACCTGCACCTGTGAATGCATGCAAAGCTGGAACAGCAGGAAGAGCTGGAGGTCTCTGCTCTGTATGCCCGCCTGGTAGCTATGCTTTTAACATAAACTCTCGTGCATGCAAACTATGCGCTCCTGGCCGCGTTGCTGCAGGTGCATCAAACTCGTACTGCTCCACCTGCCAGCCAGGCACCGTTGCCAATGCAGATGGAACTGCTTGTGAACCCTGCCCCCAAGGTACCTATAGTGTACTTGCTGGCTCGAGTGATATGGCAAAACACTGCCTCACTCCTGATGCTCGTCGCAGGAGGTTGCAAGAACAAGCTCTTTCTGTTGATATGCTTTCTAAATTGTCGCCTGTTTTTGCAAAACAGATGAATCGCAGAGCGTTGATTCAAGGCGCTGCTGGTGGTGCTGGCTCTTCTGCCACTATCACTCAAGCTGAGCTGTGTGCTGCGCGTGCTAGTACTGGCCTTGCTGCTGGTGGGCCTTATCTTTCCTCTATTGCTGGGCCTTACGGTATTGACGGAGTCACTCTATGCCCACCTCTTGACGGTGGTGAAAATAATGGCGGTATTCCTGGACAGGAGCCTCTTATGCCTACACCCCCTTACGGCCCCATTGTTGATACGCCTAGCAATGATACAATAACGGTCCCTCCTACTATCCCTAGCGATGGTAGCGATAGCACTCGCGGAAATCCAGACCAGCCAGAGCTGCCTCCTTCCGACCCAGTCGGCCCTAAAACTGCTCTTGATGCTTGGATCATTGCATTAATCGCTACAGCCGCTGCAATGATTATCTTGCCATTGTTGGTATGTGCAGGTATGTGGTGTGCTGGGCGTAGGAGACGTAGTAAGGTTGCGCGTACTCCCACTGTTGGACCAGCTCCATCTCCGCCGTCTAGAGCACCAGGCACAGCAGAATCTGCTTCTAAACAAAAGAACACGGCTAACAAATCTAGTTCAAAAAATGCGAATCCAACTGGATTCGCTGTATCTAATCCTATCTTTGATATCAGAGCATCATCTTCTAGCGCCGACGTCAGCAACAGTTCTCCAAAATCTAGGCGCTAAGCAAGCATAAAATATTTAAACTAATCTTATTGTTGTATGTATTTTAGCTATTAATAAGCGATCTCTTGGACAGTTGATTTTCTCTATATATATAAATGTAAATTGCCAATTGTAAAAGGCGATACGGTACCAATGACTAGTACTTAACATTTTATTAATCAACAACTGTATCCATTCTGAGAGTCTTTGCCATTTGTTCCAATGCAGCCACCATTGCCGCAGCGTCAACAGCAGGACCCCATCCTCGAGCTGATAAAACAGATGCAGAATCTGCAAGTACATCTTCTACTAGTCGAGTTGCTATTTCCATAGCAATCTCAGCTACAATAGAGGAAGATGTCTGGCCTAAAGTTCCTGGAGCAGCCAGGGCGCCAGCAACGGATTCAACAAACGCCTGAACAAAAGAAAAGGAATAAAAAGGTTAAGAATTACAAAGAACTTCACTACCTAACATTAATGTACCATATAATAATTAACAATTAAACCCTAATTACCCTTAACACTCACCATAAATGCTGTTGTCACTATACTACGAACACTAGCCACAGCTGCAGGTCCAGCAATTGGTGCCACCGCTGCAGCCATCCCAAACACCTCTGTAGCTAACCTCTTTGCTGAAGGAAATACTGAAACCAGCTCTTCCCACGATAAATTAGTATTGCCTATATTGCGTAGCTTTGATGTAGCATTCGATGCTGCTTTCGCTTCGATAGCAGCTGCTTTACGAAGCCCTTCACTTAATTGCCGAGCTCTTCTTTGTAAAACTGGCTCTACAGCTGACCAGACACTTTCTCGGGCTAATTGACCGGTTGGAATACTAACAACTGTATCTAATTCATCACAGTGTGCTAGAAATGCAGCTGCACAGCGTGTCGTTGTAGCCAGTCCAGCTGGGGCAGCTCTGGGTAACACTACAGATTTCCGGAGCACCTCACAACCAAAGGCCACCTCTGCTACCACCCAGTCACTTAATGTACCATAGACAGTAATAGAAGAATCACTATTTGATTGTCCATTAATATCATTACTAATTAACTTCAAAGAGGCTGCTGTTGTTGCTATTCCCGTTACCAGCGCCTGTCCCAATGCTGCAGCCAAATCAAGTGTCGCTTCCTCTGCAGCAGCAGCTGCACGTTGATACCCCAGAGGCAAAGATTCTAAATGACCACGTATTCGTTCTCTTGATGCATCTAAAATAGTACCTAAAGCAGAAGGTAATCCGGCCAGTTGACACAATAATACCACCACTTTCTGTAATTCTAATCCGTTGGCTGCTGTGCCTCCTCCAAGTGTAGATAGTAAAGCTGCTGCTTGATGCTGAAGAGGAGAGGCTAATAATGCTGCACATTCACTACATTTAATCTCTAATATCCACGCTCTCTCACCTTCTGCTGTACCTGTACTATTACTAATAGTACTGGGTGTATTACTATGAGCAAGTGTGTTTAATTCTTGCCAATAGGAAAATGCATCTTCAAATCTATATTCTGCAAGAGCTGCTTCAAAGGCATCGTGTACTCTTTCCCATTGCCTATTAGCTCCAAACATCTTGAAAGGATCTGATGACTCAGTTGTTCGTGTAGCAGAAACAGAGGGAGCGGTGATGCCTGCATTCATCATTGCCATTTGCTTGGCTGTGGCTGTTCTTGAAGCAGTAGAAGTAGTGGTGTCTATATCAGCAGCAGATGCACGTAATGTCTTAGCTAACTTCTCTGAACTTCTCAAAGCTGCACCTACATTTGATAAAGATGCATCGATACCCAATAAATCAGGCACTGCTTTTAAAAATGCAGCGACATCAATGGTGTTGGCATCGACCCCGTGTCCATCGGTGTGATAGCCAGCAGCACCGCGTGTAGGCACAGTCTCTGCTCTTCTAATAGGAGTTTCATAACTAAGTTTATTGTGCAGATGGACTCTTGCTTCATTAGTTTCTAGTTCGTGTTCTTCGTCCAGTACTGGAGTAGGCAGCTCTGATCCTCCACGGCGGCGGCGAGTACCTAGTTTGCTTACACTGCGAGTGAAACGGACTAGAGCACTCGTAGTTCGACGTAATCTGCAAGTTAATGAAAACCGTTAGGAAACATAATGAGTGTTCTGTCTGTTCCAAAAATTAGATCAAAAAGGAATAAGGATTTGTTTACTTACTCGGGGCTTCCCGCACTGCCTCCGACACCACCGCTGCTACTGGCTGGTGAGCCAATGCTATTACTAGAGACCCCAGGAGGAGAAGTCGTTGATCGGAGGAAATTCCTGGGAAATTACAATGAAACCTAGTTAGATCCTAGAAGTGATAAACAGCGGAATAGAGAGGTTCAGCGAGCCCGAGTTTCCCACGGCAAAATTTGATTTCATGAAAATATTGCTCACCTCTGCTTCTGTCCCGTCATTTATTGCTGATACGGTACTTGAATCCACATAGATAATATCAATGAATGATAGCTGATGGCTTCAGGAGGTGTTCAAGTATCCTTCAAACAGTGATCCGTGATCTGAAAAGTTTGGAATATATCAGTCAACACAGAGATGATGGCTTTGTGATGGCTCCTAAAAACACATTCTTAGTGTTCGTTGCAGATAAAACGCAACAACTATCTCGTCTCTCTACTGTAACTGCACTTATTTTTCTTAGAACGATGCTCTGTGCCACACGGTGTGACCCAGGATGAGGCTATGTCACTACCCTTGAAAACGCTTGTTCGCATTATTACTGGGTTCTTGCTGCAGTTGTCAACAGTAGCAAACTCGTTATAGTTTCTTTATTTAGAGCGTGGTGAGCATCGTTGTAAAAATGAATAGGCTTGCCCGCTTGGCAGCATTGGCTAGAGTAGCAGGGCAGAAACTCCCATCTGCAGTCGCTAGTGAAGGCCAGGTGCGTTATCTGAGTATTTAAAATATTCAAGGGTGTTATCACTTCAAAAGTTTGTGTTCGGTTGGTCTTGGAGAGGAATTTTCTGCGGTTTGCTCAGAGAATTAATGAGAGTTATACCTCAGCAAGCAACTTGGTTTCAGCGATCTGAGTAAATTAGCCAAGCACTAGTGTGAAAGATTGCGATCGCAAGTTGAGCGGCCTGGGCGATGATCCATGGTGGTGACTATCTTATCCCCCAGCCGATAAACCTGCGCTGACCTTATTTTTGATCCTTTCTTATCGTAGGGAGCCTTGTCCACTGCCGCCAAGGCTTGGACCGCAAACTTTTGGTCTAGTGCTGCATCAACCGCAGCTGCAGGCACCGTAGATATTGCAGAAGAGCTTGGACATGCTACTGGCCTTGAACGCAAAGAGCTCGAAGGCAAGCTCGAGGGCAAGGACCCTTTCCATGAAGCTTGGTTAGATGCTCCTTTTGGAACTGAGGCTAGTCCAGTTGAGGTGACATCTGAGTTCGAAGAGAGGATTGTTGGAGTGCCTGACCCTGATGACGATTCCCTGGTGAGAATTTTTCAAAAGAGTTGTGTGTCTGTTTTTAACGTTAATATTATTTTATTCACTAAAGTAGTGGTGTCCTATAATTAAATCGTATTTCACTAACTATGCAGGTCTGGTGGGGTGTGATCAAGGAGGGTGAGGCTCCCAAGCAGATTATCGAGGATGGAGAGTTCTTTGTGCTCAAGAGACTTCCTAGCACTGGCGGCCATCATTAAAGATAAGTTTCTATAATTTACTAGATGGAATGGATGTACTTTTATTTGGACAAACTTTCTGAAATTTAGCATGCCGTTAGGCGGGCTTCTGTTACTCTTTTCCTGCTTATTTCTTTTTTCCTCTTCTTTTGTTAGCCATGGTGGAGACCGCCATGATAGAATATTATGTAATCATATTAAACTGTCTGAAGATTCGAAAAATAGATTGGTTACAGCTAGAAAAACAATTGCACGTACAAATGCCCAAGTTCGGGTTTTAGGATAAGGAAACGAAGGGTGCAAAGCATAAACCAAAAGAAACAATTAAAACAGTTTTTGTGCTCGTGTAATTTTAACACGCACAACAAGCACAGTGTGAACCTTTTAATCCAAGGTTTACCCCATTGAAAAAGGAAAAAACACCCACTCTAAAGGATAGTGTTCTTGATCAGGAGCCTTGTAACTACGTAAGGATCTACGTTAGCAGCAGGGCGGCGATCCTCCAAGTAACCCTTACCCTCCAACTGGACAGGCAAAGGAATACGGATTGAAGAACCACGATCAGCAACACCGAAACGGAAAGTATCAATGTCGCAAGTCTCGTGCTTGCCAGTGAGACGTTCCTCATTACCAGAACCATACTGGCTGATGTGCTCAGGATGGCACTTGGAAAGACGCTCAATAGCAGCCTCAATGGCCTTCATACCACCTTCGCGACGCATAGACTCAGTGGAGTAGTTGGTGTGGGCACCAGTACCGTTCCAGTCACCCTTGACGGGCTTGGGGGCAAAGGTAGAGACAATGCCAAACTCTTCTCCGAGGCGGTGTAACAACCAGCGAGCAATCATAACCTGATCACCAGTCTCAAGAGGACCAGTAGGTCCAATCTGGAACTCCCACTGACCAGGCATAACCTCGGCATTGATACCAGAGATGATCAAACCAGCCTTAACGCAGGCATCCATGTGGGCCTCAGCGAGGTGGCGTCCGTAAACGGATTCGGCACCAACACCGCAGTAGAAGGGACCCTGGGGGGCAGGGAAACCACCAGCGGGCCATCCAAAGACGTGGCCATTCTCACCGAGCATGGTGTACTCCTGCTCGAAGCCGAAAAGGCAAGCCTCAGCCCTGACCTTGTCATTGATGATAGATTCAAGCATGTTACGGGTGTTGGTAGCGTGAGGAGCACCAGTAGAGTCCATAACCTCGCACATGACCAACACATTGTCTCCGCCACGGATGGGATCGGGGCAGACAAAGACAGGGTTGAGGACGCAATCAGAGTTGCTACCCTCAGCCTGGCCGGTAGAAGAACCATCGAAAGACCACTGGGGGAAGTCTTTGGGGTTCATGCTGGTCACAGGCTTTTGGAGAACCTTGGTCTTGGAGCGCATCTCGTTGAAAACAACGCCTTTCTCAGGCTTACCCTCGTTGCCATCATACCAGATGTACTCAACCTTCTGGGCGAGGGCGTTAACACGCACTACGGAAAAGCGACCCTGAATGTGAAGAAATTTGTAGAAATTTAAGGTTGAGCCAACGGAGAGAGGCCTGTGTGAGGGTCTGAGCACAAATCGCCCATCATTGAAAACAACAAAGCAAGATCAAAATGGCTAATTACCTGGCGAGCATTGACGGTGACAGCAGAACGAACGCTCTGGCCGGACACGAAGGCCTGCATTATCAGAATTAGGGGACAATACTCGAGTCAGAAAATCCAAGCTACCCTGGTAGGTGATGGAGTTCAAAAGGGCCAGGATGGACACTAAGCACTCCATCAGGCGTATAATTTAGACTAGATTGCTGATTCCGCAAAGCCTGCATTCAAGCACGGCTCTAAAAAGCTGGATGATGGCGAAACCACCACATTTCCACCAACACCTTCAAGTCGCACCTTTTGAGTCATAGCGGCAGCCATTTCCACAAAAATATCGTCTATTGGAATAAGACGAATATTAAATGCTCAATTAATGGGAGGGCTCGGAGTTACAGCCGCATGCTTCACATGCTGCTGCTGTGGGGCCCACATGAAACATTAAAGAAAATCATATGGGTGAGCCCAAAAAAAGAAACTTATCCACCCCTCTACTGCATATCATTCTTACTATTTTACCTATACATTGCTTTAACATAACTCATCTTTTATAGAAACGGGCGCTGCCGTCTGGAGCTAGGGCAAAATATTGCTCGTCGACTCCGAGCTCAACAGCCGGCAACTGCTCTTGACTTTCTTCACCTGCTATAGGTGGCAGTTTCCGCCTAGTAATTCGAAGCTTCCCGCCCACTTCAGCAGATCTTCCAGTTCGGATTGATTCTATTTCTAGAACTGTTGATGCTCGATGCTCTAATCGTAAAGACCATCTTTCATCTTCCGCAATGTCTCCATGCACAACCGCCACGCAACAAGAATACAAACCGCCAGCACCCATGACGCTTGAATGTAGAAATGCTGGCCATTCAGAAGCTTCAGTAGCTTGGTACGACAGTGTCTGCAATATTTGGAAAAGAATTGTTGAAATATTAAAAGAAAGGACAATACGAAAAAATTATCGCCTCGCAAAAATGCGTGCTTACCGCCAGGTCATCAAACAAGACACAAACAGGGGCTCCAGAGGCTGCGGCCTTTGCGCAAGAGTCAAAAATAGCTGATTGCAATAATCTCAAGTTCATCAACTGCTGAGGTTGGCTTTTATCTGGCCTCAAAGCATCCAATAGCACCACTCGCCCAGCTCCCGCCAATGCTGCTACATTCAACCCTAGCTTGCGAAATACAAAGCCATAATGCGCCATCGTATGCTTTGTTGCTACAATTATCACATTATGCTGCCCATCAAGGCCAAGAAGCAATTTTATAATGTGGGCAAGCAGGAAAAAGCCATCAGAATCCAAGGAATCTCTCTGAAGTATGAGCCCATGCAAGTCTTCTCGTGTTATAGACATGTTTATATGATTGTCAATTACAGGCTCAAAAATTTTCAAATATAAATGAATGCGGAAAAGAGCGTGGTTTTATCTTACCAAGTTTTGAAATTTCAAAAGGTTTAAACAAATTTGTCCAATCCTTTGCAGCCTGGTTAAATCTTAGAGACTCTGCTTACAGCCTATGTACCTAAAAATAAAATAACAACTTTCATGCGCTAAACACAAACGTATTAAACCCACCTGGTCGCTCTTGTTTGTTGGTCAATCTCCGACTTTTTTAGTTAAGATCTGGCACGAAGTTATATTTTTGAGGGCCCAAAAGCCTAGTAATGACACGGGAGGAGCCCCCCGTGTTTGAAGATCTACAGAATGCAAACGCTCCATCTCTTGAGGCATCCTACGAATCCCCAATGGGCACGCTGACTCGTTCTCGTCCTTCCCCCTTAATTGAAACCCCTCCGCCTCCTGGTAAAGATTCGAACTCTCTCGCTCCTGCTGGCATGGACGCATCATCCTACGCAGCAGGTGAGCGAGCTGCGTATGCACGTGCATTCTCTGCTGCACTACCTAGCCAACAAGCTTTAGGTCAGTTATTCCAAGCTGTGGATACTCTTCACGAACGTTTAGAGGTGGACGCTGCGGCAGTGCGTTCTTTACAGGATGAGAGCATCCGTACCTCTGAAACCATGGCCTCTATGTCACATAGACTCGAATCTATCGAGGGCATTGGTCTCCCTGGTCTTCAGCGTCGTTGTGATGATATCGCTGCCAGACCGGCGTTGTCACCCGAAGTAGCCTCTGCTTTACTACATCTTCGAACCACTCTGTCAGATCTCTCTTTGTCTCAGCAACGGTGTTTGGAAACTGCAGTAGGGTATGCTGGTCGCAATGGTTATTTTGTTCAGCAATTACAAACATTGCTGCAGACTTTGTCTACGTATGCTGGTGGTGTATTATCCAAAGCAGATGTCGCAGCTATTTTCCTTAGTCGTAAAGTTCTTATTGGGGACGTGGCTGAAGTAGTTGGCGGTGTGAATCGTATAAATAGCAAATTGAGAGTTTCAGCGGGTGCTGCATTGTTTGTAGGACTTGTTGAATGCGCCTGGCAAGTACAAGAAAGGACAGCACAGCAGCTGCCTAGAGTGTTGCGGTCGGCGAATGCTCCTTTACGAACTGGGTTGAAAGCTGCAAGAACTGTAGTGTGGACTGCAGCATTTATATTGGCAGTTAATGAAGTACGTACTGCATGCGGAGAGTTCTTTTCAGGGCACCAACCTTCTGCCACTTCCACAGCCCCCAATAACAGTGATATAAAAACGGGCAGCAGCACCCTCAGTGCAACAACTAGCCCCCAGCAAGCTCCATACTCGCCTAGTTTAGCTGGAACCCTCGGTGATTTAGAATCTGGACGGAGCCCTGCTAGAAGGCCAGCAAGTGCAGGCTCTCCAGCCCCTGCCAAAGAGCTGCTGAGAGATAATGATTTATTTGAAAAACCAATAGCAGAAATGGATTCTGCCGACCTTTGATATTTTCTAGACTAGCTCTGACTGTGTAAAATTTATAATCTCAATGTTTATGAGTTTTCTGTTACATGCTTTGACAAGCTAAGCCCGTGCTAAACAGCCCTGAAGTAGAAGATTTAGATTTTTAAACTAAAATAAATTTAGTCGAAGAGAGAGAAGCCCATGTCGGCATCCTCTTCCTCCTCAACCTTCTCCTCAACAGCGGGGGCAGCACCGCCAGCAGCAGCAGCATCACCGCCACCACCACCGGAAGCAGCAACGGCACCACCAGCGGGCACGGAAGCAAGCTTCTCACGGCCAGCAGCAATCACCTCCATGACGTCCTTGCCCTCGAGCTCTCCAAGGAGCTTGGACACCGCGGCGGCATCAGATTCGACACCCACTGCATTAATGGAAACATAAACAAAATAGTTAGCTAATTTACCATATACAAAGAGCTCCTGGCTTCAAAAACTTTAAATAATTCAGTCTGCTTTATGTTTAAAAGTGAGCATCAAGACAAAGGGCTGTATGCTGCTGGCCCGTGGAGCCCATTTAAACGCACCAGAGGAGAGAATCTTGCTGATGTCATCACCAGAGGGGTTGGTCTTGCCACCGAGGTGGGCCAAGAGGTAAGCAGCAATAACCTTCATTTTTCTGCGATTTTAATAAGGATGGTACCTGAAAGAAATTTAAGCCTTTGGCCCTAACAGGTAATCCGATCCAGAATTAGTGAAGGAAGTGTAGGAGGCGTAGCCTGTCGCCTATAGGAAGAGAAATTCCACTGCGGCGAACGCCCAGACTGCCGGGGTCTAAACTCCTTTCAAAGTTTGCAATTTCAGTTCGTTTTCAATTCCCCTGTCAGAGAGAAATATAGTACTAAAAGCACGCACACTGCGTTTATACTAATCCTTAATTGATGAATAAAATATTGGCGCTTGATTGGGCTTGTCACTGGATCTATTGTGTCAATTTAGCACAGATCTGGACTTAGTCGTCCAGTTCATTGCGAGTTTCCACACATTTTCAAGTATTTGGGGTTATCCAGAGGTTTAAAAAATCTTATATATACTTCTAAAGGAGTCTAAAGTGGAAAATCAGTCAAACACAACTTAGAATGGATGTTCGGGAGAATGAGCAGGTAGGTTGTTGAGAGAGATTTTTGCAGCTTAATATCATTTTAATCTCGCCTTTTGATTTATCGAGTAATTTAGTGATCAATACTAAGGCAGTTAATTTTTCCCGTTTTTCATTTCATTTTTTTTTCTCTTAGGCTGGAGGCCCATTTGCCAATCCCGAAGCAATGCTTCTGCCTGAAGTCGGCGACGCCTCTGAAGCCAGCATCCATACCAGTGTAGCCTTCTTACAAGACACACTTACAGGAATGGGTTTAAGTGATGAATTGAATTTGATGTCTTCAGAACCAGCTGATGTGGCAACGACCTGCAACGCTCTCTACGCCTTGCTGTTACAGCACCAAAAAGATGCTCAATACAAAGAACAGCTGCGCCAGGAAATGTCACGAGCTCGTTCCGAAATTAAGCTTATGGATAAAGAACGCTCTAAATTGGAGTCCATGCTTGATAATAAAGAACGCGAAATTGGAGCCTTGTCCAATAGAGCCCGCGCTGGCGACGATGCTCGTAAAGAAGAAGTATCTAAAGCAAGACGTGACGCTGATGATTTACAAAAGCGTCTATTTGGTAGTGAACGGAGATTGGTGCAAATGCAGCATGAGATTAAACGTAAAGAAAAAGAATATGAGCGTTTACAAGAGCGGCTGTCTCACTACTTGGCTGATAAGAAACGGAATGAGAGTGCTGCTTTAGATATGGCAGGCAAACTTGCTACTGGTGCTGCTACGGGTGCAGGTGCAGCTCTGTCGAAGTCTTCTGTGCGTTCTGATGAAGGTCTCAAGGCAATCGTTGCGGCATACGAAGGCAAACAGTCTGAACTGGCTCGTGAAAACAAAGACCTGCGTGCTGCTTTATCCTCTCTCCAGGGTGAATATAAAGAAGCACTAAATGCATCTATGGCCAGACGTCAAGCTGATGTTGCAGCTGGTCCTGTCGTTGAAGAAGCTTTTTTGAGGCAGGTACCAATGATGAATGCAGATGAACTGCGTGCTGAGTTGGCAGTAAAGCTTAAAGTATTACAACGTAGACTTGGTAATTTAAGCTGGAGAGGGCCTGCAGAAGGTAAAGATTATGGATCTGTTGCTGAACAGCGTCTTGCTAATGATTTAAGTATAGCGAAATCAGTTATCCAAGATCAAGAACAGTTGATTGCTTGCGTATTGGGTGCATTGCGCTCTGCACAAGTGGCCCAGGAAGCTAAATATCAATCTGAAATCAAAGCCTTGGTACAAAGGTATCAGGGTCAGCTTGCTTCTGCAGAGGCTGCACTGGCACAGGCCGAGGGTGAGGCAGCTCAAGGCGAAAAAGCAGCTCGTGCTTTGGAAGAGACTCGACGAGCGTATGAAGAGTTACTTGAACAGCGTGATGATGCATCACGCCGTGTAAAAGAATATGAAGATGCATTGCATTCTGCTGACGCCAAGTACTCTCGTGCGCTCAAGGATGCGACCAATAAAGCCGAGAGTGGTGTTGCAGCAGCCCTGGCAGCAGCTCGTGCGGAAGTAGAGGGTGAAATGACCCGGATGGCGTCAGAATCTACTGAATTACAACTTAATCTGAAACGTGAGCAAGCTTCTCTCCGTGCTGAGACTGGCGCATTACGTGAACGTTTGGTGGCCGAAAAAGCAGCGTCCTCCAAAGCTGCAGCTGAACGTGATGAGGCCATTGCAACGCTTCAGATTCACATCCAAGAAGCCGAGAGACGTGGCGCTGCTCGTATCAAAGTTGAAATGCAAAGTGTGATCGCTACAAAAGAAGCAGAGTTGGCTGCTCTTGCTATGAAAATTAAAGACTCTGAAGAAACCATTGCTGCTGCGGAGCAGAGAACAGAGCAAGTTCGTGTACAGATGGAAGAAGAAGCTGCAGCTAAAGTAAGAGCAGCACAGCAAGAACACAGCGCTGCTATTCGTGCTGTGGAGGCAGCACAGGCGACTGCTCTTGCTGCAGCTGAAATGCGATTGGCAGAAGCAATCAGAGAGTCTTCTCGTGATCGTTCAGCCATGTCCCGAGATCTGGATTCTATTAGAAGAGACTCAGAGAGAGAAATCTCCGCATTAAATGAAGAATTGATTTCTGCAGCTGCTGCTGCATCTCAACGTGAGGCCGCTTTGAAAATAACTTTGGGCCAGCAACATGAAGAGGAAATTGCTTTGTTAAGAAAAGGCATGGGGCAAGACCGAGCTACCTTGCTCGCCAAGGCTGAATCTGATTTTATTGAAGAACGAGAGATTCTATCTGAGCGTGCTGCACAGCTTCAGGCCCAGCTTGATGCGGAGAGGTGTGCTCTAAAAGGTCGGGAAGACCAGCTGAGAAATGAAGCTAGGAAGGTGGCTGAAGCTGCTGAGTCGGCTAGAAAGTACGATGAGATGACGAAGCATTATAAAGATTTGATGGGGAGATACGCTCCAGGTATGGGGGCAGGGATATTTTTGGAAAGAGCGGTAGGACGCCGTGCTGAAGAGATGGCTGCAAGTAAACGAGGGCTTCGAGCCTAGGAGATGAACAGTAATTTTTTGTAGATTATTTTCTTTGGGAGTACTGTTTGACGTCGAATATGGATCTATTTTCCTTTTATATCCTAACCATCTTTGCACTTTAAAGCTAGCATTTTGTATCATAAAATAAAAATGTTGCCTTGTCTCTTTATATTTTTACTTGACGACAGTGAGCGTGTGTAAATTCCCAGTGCTCTATAATTATAATACTTATTTCTATATCATGACATGTTTACATGGAGGGGTACTAAAGTATCTTCTAAAAAAATTGAACTGCTAATAATAGCAGGCGGTAGTAATATCATAACTACAACAAATAATCTTTCTTAGTATTCGAGCAGCTATCCTATCTAATAGTTTACTTTCCACGCTTTCCTTCCTTTCTGCGCACGTACTCATCCACGTACCTGACACCCTTACCCTTGTATGGTTCAGGCTCACGTTTAGATCTCACATCCGCTGCAAACTGCCCTACAAGCTCTTTGTCAAATCCACTTACAATGACTGTTGTGTTCTTCTCAACCTTGACCTCGAGTCCCTTGGGAACGGGCATCTCAATAGGGTGAGAATATCCAAGATTAAGAGTCAAATTCTGTCCATTTACTGCTGCCTTGTAACCAACACCGATCAGGGAAAGAGTCTTGGTGAATCCATCGCTAACACCGACAACCATACTGTTGAGGAGAGAGCGGGAGAGGCCATGAAGGCAATTTGCTTGACGAGTTTCGTTAACACGAAGAACCTTGAGGACGTTGCCCTCTTGTTCAATTGTGACAAGCTCAGGGAAAGTGCGGTTAAGCTCGCCCTTGGGGCCCTGTGGGAATCGCAGGAAAGTAAAGTATGTGAGATTTTTGTATGATGGCATTTATATCGGAGTAAAAGTAACGCATTCGGCCTCCGAGCTAATTGACTATTCATTTCGAAGTTTGAAGAAGCCATCCAAACGATGTGCTGATCTTTAAACAATTAACCTTGCTTACCTTGACCTTCAGAGTGTTGCCATCTAAGGTAACTTGCACCTTATCGGGCACAACAATTGGAAGTTTACCAATGCGGCTCTGCTTTGCAACTACTTGGGCCACAGGCGACCGCTGCTGCCTCTGCACTGCAGGGCGGAAGGCCAAAGCCTGCCCTGTAAAGCTGCTGCTAGCCAAAGACATGCCGTGACTTTGCTACTATCAATAGAACTGTCCCTATTGGCGGCTGGACAGGCTAAAGACTCTCCAATAAATTCTAATAATAATCACAGACGCCTCATTAGAAAGTGCATTAAAAATTATGGCGGAAAAATGAGAGAGAATGAACTGTGGCCGGGGTAAAATCACTGGAAGTGAGCTCTAATTTCAACATTTCGCTATGAATGCAGCATAATTGTTGATGCTAATGCTGTAAACGTGTATCTGTATTTTATTAATTTCGATTTAAAAAGGTGCTATGCTGTTTTATTGACTCAGATTTGGAAGATCACTCGTAAAAAGTATCGAGTTTTGAGCGATTATTAAGAACAAATTAGCTAGGAACAACATGGATCTTCTCGTTGGATATGGGTCTGACTCAGGGTCTGAACCCGACTCCCCACAAGCGCCTATTCCGACCACTACACCCATTTCAGCTGCCCCGCCAGTCCCGTCGCTTGCCACCGCTCCTCGAACAAGCGCTCCGGAACCCGTATTAAATGGAATACCTACACTCTTTGATCTGCCTACACCTGCAAATGAACGTGCACCATTATTTACTGGCCTCCCAATGCCAGCTATAAGAAGGAAACGCATTACCGCCAAATTTAGCTGTCCAATAGATTATGGAGACGTTCCAACAACTAATGCTAATGATGACGATGATGACGATCTAGAACGTGCCCATAAGAGAATGAAACGCGCTGGCGGTGGTGGCAATAAAGGAATGTCTATAGCAGATTTTTTGCCTTCGCCGAAAAACACCAATGCACCACTGTCGTCGATTCTAATAAATAAAAATGAAAAGGTACTCGGTGGTGGTATGTCCTATGAAGATGATGATATAGTTCCTGGCGCAGAAGATTTAACAGGAATGTACCTAGGTAAAGGAGATGGCGAACCAGCTGATGAAGGAGGCGATCTTTTAGAGCAACCGACAGTTGGACCTCCCATCGTAGCAGCAGCTGGGCAAACTCATGTTCGAGGTGTTTATGATGGTCAAGAATATATTTATGACACCATGAATCGACAATATTACTACCCAGATCCAAATCCATCAGCAGCACAGCAAGACTATAAACATGGGGAACCTAAAGACGCTTTTGCGACTACTTCTGCCGATCTTCCTGGTGGTATTCAATTTAAAGAAATATCCGGTGCGCAGCTACGGCACATGGATCCAGGCCAACGTGCTGAATTGAATGCACTCAGATCTGCACTCGGTGATGATTATGAATATAAATTAAAATCTGAAGCTGCCAAAGTGGGAGCAGTGTCAAAGTCGGCAAAAAGAAAAAATCAGTTATCGTCATTGTATGTGCAAGCAAAGGAACAAGAGTTGGAAGATATGGAGAAGAGAACGACTGGAGCGAAGACAAAGGCAGAGACACAGCGTAAATATGGGTGGTAGAAGCAACTTTTTTGCTTTCTTGTTGTAAATGTGTAACTATTTTTACCATGTTCTTCTTGGTCAGCAGCAGTAAGCGATTCAGATACGTCAAGAGGTGGTCGGAAGGGTAGTGTGAAGTTCAGATGTATATACATTTAGATCAAGGCAAAGGGAGAAGTACTTTGAAAATTAAGAAAAGGAGGTAAAACGTCAGAAAGCTTTATTGCGCTGGGGTTACGACACAAAAATTAGAGACAAACAAATAGTTAAATAGTAATCAAATGAGTCAAACTACGAAGAGAGACAAAGCAGAGGCACGAAAAAATGTCAGTCTAATGTCACAAGGTGTAATATATATGCGTGCATAAAAAGATCTCTGAAAACCTATCTTATTTTTTTCTACGACGAAGAAATAGCACATTCCCCCTTCGCATCACACGTTTTCAAGTTTTTATTCCACACAGCCTCCCACTTGGCCATCCACGCCCGCCCAGACCCCAAATTATGCTTTTCAAGCACCTCTACCAATGCTTTAGCATCCTTTCTTGACTCTTCTATCAAATCTTCGTACTCCTTTTTTGTCATCAGCCATCCTGACGACCCAGGTCTTGAATTCACATTTCTTAATTCTGCCGATGGTAATTCAGGATCTAACCCTAAAAATTCCTTCATTTTTCTTAACTCAGGCTCGGGATTTTCAGCCAGCGCTTCAAATTGCATCACGTGAATTTGTTCTGCTGGAAAATGTTCAAGCCACGCCGTCAAGGGTTCAGAATAATTCATCTTTGTCAGAGAACCACGTAAGCACCGTGCTAAATTCCCTTTACACCCACGATCAAACTTCTCTGCAAGCATATTCTTCCAACTCATTGCTCTACCAATACGTTCTCTCATCACAAACACTAATTTCAACCAAGGAAAGAGTTTTCTAAATTTGGGCGCAAGCAGCTCACCGAACATGGCGTAGTCAACAGAGGCATCTAAAGAAGCTAAAGTAAGACCAGAAGCAGCCGCACGTTCAATTTGAAGAGCATCACGGATATAGGAATGCTCAGAATTGCCACCAGCTACTTTACATGCAGGACCAGCACGTTGACACGCTGTAAAGAAATGAGGTTCTTTTACAAATGGCTTTGCAATCTCTGGATGTCGGGTAAGATGTTTATAGACACTGGTTGTAGCACATTTCTGCCATCCAACAATGAAGAAATGAGGCAAATTGAATTTTGTTCCATTAAGGCGAGGGTGCATTTCAGAGATGCATTCTAGAGTAGTACATTGGGCCAATTCTTTTAAAGCCGCAGTTGTTTCAGGGCTGCGGTGCGAGGAAGAAGCAGAAGATGCCAAGCCGAGACGTTCTAAATCGGCACGACGAAGCTCTGAGATTTCACCAACAGAAGCCTGTGGTGTGGCTGATGTGTAGTATTGTAATAGAGGTGATGTTGAAGAGCGCCTGTTCTCAAGGGAAAATTTGAGAAGAAGGGCAGTGAGTATAGAGATAATTGCAGGTGGTGTGATAATACATTTGAATAATCTAGGTTATAGAATGTATCTGAGAACGTACTGTGTTAAGAAGAAAAGTGCGAGGAAGCCTACTGCAACAATTGCAAATGTGGTTGACCTCCGCCGACTGCAAAACAAGATCAAAAAATAAACAAGGTCTGTCAATGTCGATTTGAAAGGTTTTCGAGGCCTGGTAACTTTACTATGTCTTTATAGGAATCCCTATAACAGCAAAATACGTGCTGTAAACCTATCAATTCGTGTCCCGCGCAACGAAGCAATTACAGGATGAGCTTTGGAATCCAACCTACCCTGATCCAGGTGTGGCCTTCGCAAGCTTCTTGAGATTCTCCTGAGGCGATGCAACCATCTTTAATAGCGCTTGGGGCGTCTAATCTGCCCTTCTATCGAGGTTTAACTTTAAAATTAGGTAATCAACACTTTAATACTTAACCATAGCACCTTATCTATCCCAATCTTTTGTTGAAGTTGACAAGTAACATTGCATTTATTAGTATAATGTCCTCCGGCCATGGCTATTGGCTCTAAAATCTAGCAGGTACTGAAAGTGCTGGAAGTTCATCCACGGCCTGACTGGTTCAACCACCAGTGGCAGATAGCAAAGACTGT
>JAHHDV010000008.1 GCA_019739295.1 Taibaiella sp. | reverse complement strand
GAGATGGCTATGTATCATGACCTTGCCTCCATGAGAGCGGCTCTTGAAAATGCCGATGTTTTGAGAAAGATTTTCCAATACTTGGATTTCCCAGAGGACGTCTGCCGTCTGGCTTTAGTGTCTAGAACATGGAGGGACACAGCTGCAGCTCCCGAGTTTTGGAGGGTTATAGATGTTTGGCATCAAGATATGCACCCAGACGTTCTCTGTGCAATCCTTCGCCGCCATTATGAGGTCCGGTCTTTGAATGCCCGCCACGTTGAGCTGACTACTGAACATCTAGCAGAGGTACTCCCTCTTTTAACGAATTTGGTGCATTTGGAATTGGAAAAAAACTCGGTATACAGTACAAGAGATAACTTTGTTATCTCAAAACTTACCACAACTGAACCATCTCCTTCTTGCTGGCGGCATTTGGGAAGCCCACCCACCATCTCAAGGCGGACAAGGAGCAGTCCCACTAGCATTGCAACAACAACACGATGAACCATTGGCATTGCCACAACAAATGCTCCATGGGGGTGGTCTTATAGCCCACCTCCAAGCAATGCATCCACACTCACATCTTCTCAATTTCCCAGGCGGTGGCCAACAACCTCGACTCACCCACCCTACTTTGCAAACACTCGTCCTACAAAACAGCGCCACCCCTAATTTATCCATCGCATGCCCTTATTTAACCAAATTACAGCTCCATCACTTCTCTGGTAATAAAATTTGCGTTCGTGGATGCCCTTACCTGCGAGAAGTCCATCTTTTAGGTGGGTTGCCTCCTGCAGAGAGTTTGGCTCAGTGCATACTTGGTATTGCAGGCGTTGGCCCTGATGGTCGTATTAGTGAGTATGTCACTGCAATGAATACGAACCATGGAGTACCACTGCAACAGCTGCATACGCTGGTATTAGACAGCAGTCAATATATTTCAGATAATCTATTGGAAGTTTGTGCTAGGAGATTTTCGAATTTAACTCGATTAGAGTTGCGGGGGTGTGCAAATTTCAGTGGTGGTGGTCTTGGGGTAGGTGATCCTCCAACTGCTGCTGGTGGTGTCGCAAACACTACATGGGAACGTTTAGAAGAGCTCCATATTATTGATTGTGATGCATTGACTGGTACTTTGCTGTCTACTGCTGTCAATGATCGAATGTTTGCGCTTCGTTCTCTGCACGTTGAAGGGTGCACCGCTCTCTCATCGTTGCGCATTGATTCTCGTTCATTGAGAGCCATACACTTGCGCAGACCTGAGCATTTAACCAACTTGGTACTGAATACAGTTAACCTGGATACGTTTAATTTGTTTCACAATAGCAGCACTGGCAAACCTTCTGCTCTTGTTTTACGCCACTTGAGTATCAGCTCTGCGAATTTGCGACAGTTGTCTTTAGCTGGGTGCCCTGTTCTCAACGGCATTGAATTAGGTTGTGCGTACCTACAAAAGCTGCAATTGATTGAATGTGATGCTTTGGTTAGTACTGGCAAACATCTACCTGCATTGCACAGTTTCAGTGATCTCCCCGAGTTGAGAAAAGTCAGTTTCCACGCCTGCCACATGCTGTCCTCTGTAAATATTACTTCTGACCAAGTGCGAGAAGTGAAGATCTCAGCTTGCAGAGCACTCGCTGATTTACGATTGGATTGCGATGTATTGAGTAATTTGATGCTGGTTGAATGCAGTTATCTTGAGAATATTGAAGTCTCTAGTCGAAAAATGAAATCAATATCACTAGGGTGCTGCCACAGTCTTCAACAAGCTACGCTTGCTCCATTACATGGGTTAGAAGAACTAATTCTCCGTGGATGCAATCAATTAAAAACTATCATTCTTGATTGCCCTGTGCTGCGACAAGTCGATGCCTCTTTGTGCGGTTCCTTTACTGATGAAGCCATTGCTGCGCTCGCCCGGTGTCCCAAACTGACACAGCTGAAAATTGGAGCGTGTAGTGAGGTCACAGCTTCTGGCATTACTAAAATTGGCGTTTTAAAGTATCTTCGTTCTTTAGACATATCTTTTATGCCTTTACAGGACCCTAGACCCCTTTTTCACTCTATCCGTGGAGTTGAAGACTTGACATTGAGTGATAATTTTGCAATGGAGCCAGAAGCATTATGCGTTATGATCCACGATTTATTCAAGACATCCACTATTTTAAAATATTTAAATGTTTCAAATTGCAATATTGGACCTGAAGCAGCTGCTTCATTGGCTGTCAATTGCAAATTACCTATATCACTCGCTGTGAACGTCATCCGTGGTGCTCCGGGGAATGGAAGCAACCAGCACCAATTATGGCCAGCCTTGCATTTGAGCAGTTGTACTAATGGTACTCGTACTCATCCTGGAGGGTTAATTTCTGAAGTGAGGGAATTATCTATGGTAAAGATCCTTGGAATTGATGCTTTCTACTTGGGGCTAGTCCCTACAAACTTGGCAATAGAGCATCATCTCACTGGTGTGCCAGTTTACGGTACAATTTCGCCGTGTGCTGATACACCCTTCATACACGTAGAAACTCCATTAAAGAATCTTAAAGAGTTGAATCTAGGTGTAGGAGAGTTTCAAAAAGTGGCAATAGCGTTACCTCATCTTCGTTCTTTGCATTTAAACAATTGTGGGAAATTGTCTGAAGTTACCTTGCACTGCCCGAGACTGACCCGAGTATCGTTGGCAGCTTGCCGTAGCATGAGTGCTGGAGCGATATTATCTGCAATTAGAGGATGCCCTATGTTGAAACATATTGATATCAGTCTTGCAGGACCTGGTGTCAGAGATATTGAGGGCTTGTGTGGACTTATTAAACAGCAACAGGGGGCTGCTGCTACACCGGCAGGGGCGTTGGAGATTTCTTTCTGAACGCCCTCGAGACCAATAAAGGCCCCTGTTATTGAACACATTGATGTTTAAATTGATAATAAAATGAATACATATATTTTTCTGTTGCTTTCGATATTTCTATTCAAATTTAGATTACGCCTTGAAAAATGAGGCGCACGCATGGTGTTGGTTTTCATTTTCATTCCAAACTCTCCCCTGTGCATGCCACTATTTTTTTCTTCGTCTCAGTTATTTATCGAGAAAGAGCAATTTTCTGATGGAACAGACGCGATAACTTCAATATTTTGTATACAATACCGGTTGATTCATTCCAAGTATAATACAACGGTGGTAAAATGAAAACAGAACCCACCGACGGTGTTTTTTGTACAGCTAGCTTTTTAGTGTCATGGTCGGCACCTTTTTTTTTCCTGTAGAGAACACAATGTAAATGTATAGTTTTATTACTATCAATTATTTAATTAGAGGTCTATCTCCAGCTGATGTATCGCATGTCTGTTGCCAATGGTAACTCTATTCTCTTTAAGTAAAAAGATTTGGATTTAACTTGCTTCTCCATGTTCTTTCTTTCTGCATCTTTTTGGTCGTTTGCCAATGACAGGAAGAGAGTCTTTGTCAGGTATACGTGCACTTCTTGGATTTAAGAACTAATATCGGCTTACTAGGATGTTTGGGGATTTGAAGCAACTGGCAGTCGGTCACCTATTGTTTGTTCTTCTTCTACAAGACTAAGCAGCTGGTGACACCAGTGGTGTTTCCGCTTCGTCTCGCCCGCCTTCATATTTTAGAACATTCCGCGCCTTCGCAGGGTTCTCGCTTAAGTTCTGCTCTGTGTTACTAATTTCGATACCATCAGCTTTAACGTTCCCTGATTTTTCTTCGAGATCAAGTTCCTCTTCAAAAAAAATGCCAAAGAATGTGCCGCCGCTGGGCAATTTGTTGTAAGGCATATCCCCTGCTTCCCAGGGCCCACCCTCAAGATCGGTGTCTATTGATGCTATTGCTGGAATAATAGTTAGCAGTTTGCAGTGGAGATGCTGGGTTTAAGGAGCATATTTAAAAGTGTGGGTACGCCGACGGCAGTCACTGAGTGTACCTTCTTACAGAGTGTTTATTTATCCCTTTGCCGAGACTTAATCGGCATATTTCAATTTCAGCGTAGCATCAATAAAGTGAATACACTGATCTCTGAGTTCCAAGTGCTTTTATTTTGCTGAAGAATTTTTATTTTTGGCTGGGGAAACAAATTTTAACATTGCACCATGGCAAAGCGTTCAACAGCAGGGCTTGTCAAATATGTCAAGTTCTTGATGGAGGCAGGTGTTATGGAACGGCCTCTTTGGTTGGATGCATTAGAAAGGTGTGCTTCTTTTCATCTTACATCACATTTAGTTGCAAATATTTTATTTACTTGCCTGTCTTTCCATATCGCTCTTAAAGCAGCTCTTTCTACTTTACTCACACTGCTCCAATACCATTGCCTTAAACGATTTCCCTCAAACCCACTTGCAGAGTCGCACCTCCCACTCTCACAAAAGCGGGTCGACGCCCTCAAAGCATCCGCTTCCCTGAAGACGAAATTGTCCGTGCCTATTACAAACGTAACCCTGGTGCAAGCTTAGAACCCATATATTTAGGCAGTTTCGAACCTAGTACTGCCCGTAGATTTGCAACCAGACAACTAGAATTAATGGATCAAGGTATTTCTCGTAAAGACGCTCGCTTGCAAACTCAATCTGAATTTAAAGCAGAAGCAGCAGCATCAAATGAAAAGGGGGTGATTGCTACAATACAAGCCGAAGAAGAGATACATTTAGATCAAGCTATAAAAACGTATGTAGAAAGGCATGGGCATAAACCATTGCAGCAAATGAATACTCGTGAAAATTACGGCTCCCATGGTAGCCACAATAATAATAGGGCTCAAATGATTAACACGGCGAGAGAAGCCATGAGGAAGCTCCCAGCACCTCCAGTGAAGACTATGACGAGTGACGTGCCAGCAGCAGAATAAATCTATATTTTGTAGTTGACATGTCGCTCGGCACCATGCATGTAAAAAATAGTAATTCTTTGGATCAGATCATACAAGATTGCTCGCAGCTTATCTTCCGAGCGTCAGGAATCAGCTGTGGTGCTTCAATTGCCGTCTTCAGCTTGTGCGATGCTTCTAAAAGGGATTCTTGGGCTTGGGAAAGGTGATTGACAAAGGAAGTGGCGAGGTGGTCGGTCTCTGAGGGAGGCTGGGAGACTTTGTTAGTCTCCGGATAGCTGGATCTAGGCTTTGAAGTCACCTTTTTCCAGTCTTCCACAGCCATTCGCACTTCTTTGAGTCGTTTCAGCAGTGCAGCGAGAGTAATATCTTGGGCTGTTGTCTGAGAGTTTGGAGCCGCATTGCCGGACCCTTGGGACTTTAGCTCGCTAGTACGCTTTCCCATAATACAGTCACATATAATGACTTGGCGAATGTTTGAATGGAATGCCAAATACCTATCTAATATTTTCATTTAAGCCCCTCCCTTGAAGTCAACCCAAAACGCTCAAAGTCACTTTGAAAGTGAGGAAAGTGCCAAAATTATCCGCTTAAACCCCCACCAATTCTGCCCTGAAATTGATAAATCGATAATATATCAACTATTTTTCGAACACTATTAAATACCATCATGTCGGCAGCTATGAGCATCTGCGCTCGTGCAAATAATAAGATCACATCTTTTCAAAATCGCCCTTCGAGGCGACGAATTTCACCTATTACCGCAGGCAGGTCCTACACGAAATAGTCCAAATAAAACCTTATTTATTGCAATCACTAGCGATACTAAATGCAGCAATAATTTTTCAAACTTATCCCTCACAGCTGGCGGTAACAAGAGTGATGCCACAAGCACTCACTTTCGTCCTACCGAATGGGTCAGCAAAACACTCGAACTCCCAGGTTATCCCCGCGGATGCCATGTCATTCACCGCCAGTTATTACAAAATTTACCTGAAATTGCAGAATTTGAAGTTGGATTTGCTCAATTTTTCATCCAGCACACCAGCGCATCTCTCACTATTTCAGAAAATGCGTCGTCTGATGTTCCGTTAGACCTAGCAGATGCCCTAGATAAGCTCGCCCCTGACGGAATGCATTACCGCCATTCTGATGAAGGTCCAGATGATATGCCAGCACATATTAAAAGTTGTTTAATGGGGCCTAGTTTGATGTTGCCTATAGCACAAGGCCGACTTGCATTGGGCATATGGCAAGGAATCTACTTGAACGAACATAGAAATTATGGAGGGCCGAGAAAGATTGTAGTGACTATTCAAGGCCAAAAAAGAGCCGATGGGAGGAAATATAGTCAGTACCAGTGATATCAGAACCTGGATTGGATATAAATAATACCTCAATCATGATCTTGTTAAATTACAAAATGCAACGCTTTACTTATAAGTAACACATGTGAAAAATTTGAATATGCAATGAGAATGATGCAATGCGAGTATTGTGAAACCAATACATAAAGGGACATACTATTCTTTCTATTTCCTAGGCTCTTCAACATCAGGGTTTCTTTCATTTTTAAACCCACCTGTAACGTACGGAAAGTGCTGACCCCCGGTTCCAAAATGCCTCAATTTAGCATTATTGGGATCTCTCCCTTTATCAGGATTAGGTCCTTGGAACGTATGATGATCAGCAAGTTCTTCTTCAGCAGCAATACGTTCACGAATCCTTTCTGCTACTTCATGCTCAGGAGCTGAGGGGTCGTTTCGGTGCTGAGCTACTCTTTGCGCCATCGATGCAAGACCCCCTGAAGCAACAGTACCTTCTTGGCGCTCAAGCTCACGCGCAGCTTCTTTGATGATTTTATTTGCTAAAACTTTAGGGTTAGGTCCGGTAGCCACAGCACTAATGCCTTGAGGAAGCTCTTCTTCAGAGTACTTTGCTGCTGTTTTGGACGCGATATAGTCGGAACCGACCTCCATTATTTTGGAAGCAAGGTCTTCAGGAAGGTCTCGGTTGAGGTGGACAGCGTGTCCATGGTGACGAGGCAAGTTTTTAACAGGTTTGCTGGAGTCGTCTGTGGGAGATCTTGGTTCAAAGGAGTGACGCTCGTTTACAGACATTATGCTTTTTGCTTGGTCTTGAAGGGGAATTGGAGGCGTTGGATAAGTACAATTAAAGTTAATTGCGTTTACGACAAAGTTTAAATGTAGGGTAAAATGGGTTTATTGAGTAAAGTAGAGTGAACAAGAGGGCAGGACGTCTATCCCAATGCTGCCCAGTCAAGCTGAAGCTGGGGTGCTGCGAACAACCCCTCCCTGCTGTTAAAAAGTTCAAAAGCCTTCGAAACTCGTCTTCTAGGGACTAATATAAATTGTATAGAGCTGTCCAAGTTCTCATATACATTTTGATTGGAGTCTACTACCTTTTTGGCTCAAACAATGGCGTCCAAAGGTGGCTCTGGTGGTGCTGACCTGTCGACCACCAGCGCTGGTCAACCCACCCTCAGCCCCGCTGCTGCAGAGCGGGAACAGAAGGCCACCGGGTCTTCTTGGATTGATGTTACCCGCAAAATACCCATGGTACCTCCTCGTTTAATGGCTGCAATAGAGGGCTGGAGTTTTGATAGCCTCAGCAGCCAACAGGGCAAGGTTTTCATAATTACAGGTGAGATTTAGACTATAGTTATTGTTATTATCATTAGTAAGCCTTTCATTGTTACCATATGCATTTTATGCACTGTTCTACACATTGCACCTTAAAAACAACAACTGCTATTTTTCTTTCTCTCGCAGGTGGCACCAGCGGTATCGGGGCTGAAGCATCTCGAGAATTGGCTAAGAAAGGAGCCCATGTGATTATAGCTGCACCAGATCTTGAGCGCAGTGAAACTATCTTGCAGGAAATGCGTCGCTCTACTCCAGACTTGCTAGGCAGATTGGATTATATTCCTCTCGACTTGTCTTCTCTCCACTCTATTCGAAACTTTGTACAAGAGTTTCTTTCTCGCAATTTACCCTTGCACGCTCTTTTATGCAACGCTGCATTGCAATTACGTGATGCTGATAAAACAGCGGATGGAATGGAACAGCGTTGGGGCACTAACTTTGTAGGTCATTTCTACCTTGCACACTTGCTTCTTGGAAAATTGGGGGAAAACACGCCTTCGCGGATTGTATTTCAATCCTCTCTTGAAGAACAGGCAGGTTCTATTCCGTGGGAGGACCCTTTGGGAATGAATCCACCTCCTGGTGCTGATTGGTATGCGTCTTCAAAGCTTGGAAATCTCATGGCAGGCCTTGAGATGGCCAGGCGCTTACAGGGCACATCGCTTGACGTCTTTGTAGTGCACCCTGGAGTTGCTCAGACTGATATTTTCCACAAGTATGAAAGACATCCTGTAGGGTCTATGTATCGCCAGCTTATGCAAGCTGTTGGTGGACAGAGTGCGTATCGCGGGGCTTTGCCTCTCGTTTATGCCGCTGCCGAGCCTTCCTTGCAAGGTAAAGGTGGAAAATTCTTGGGACCTCGTTATACAAAAATAAATCTGATTAGCATTCTCGGCCAAGTCTACAGTTTTGCATCATTGACTCCGATCAATAAAGAAGCAAAGTCACTTCATGCCAGATTCAGATTGTATGAACAGACTGCTGATGCTCTGGAGGGCTTGTTGCATCAGCCTTTGCCTAACCGTCTGAGAGGAGTGCCGTTAATGCCGAAAATGGAAGCAGCTGTTGCAGCTGGTGGGGGTCATGTAAAGAGAACGGAAGGAGGTGTCGCTGCAGCTACAGTTAAAACGGCTGAAGAGTAGAAGGATAATGGTTTACTTTGTATGCTACTTTGGGTTCTGCTTCTTTCTTTTTGATTCCGCTCTATCTCGCCTCAACCCTAGTTTTGCTAGCTTACATGCATTCATCCACTTGTCCTGTAAATAACCTTGCATTTATTCGGAAATCCATATAATTACACAAATCCGTACAATCTTTCAGTCAAATAAAGAAATAGCAAAGAAAATAAATTAAAAATAGTCAATAAATTACATTTTCTATCATCATATCGATAGTTTTTCTTCAAACGCCATGATGAATTTGATTTTCTTTATCAGCCAATGCAACTGTCGCTGCAGGTGCTAATCTCTTTTTACTTCCTAAACTACCGCTATATAGAACAGCAGCATTACTATTACTATTTTCCAGTTCAGAAACACGTTTCTGTGCAGCCACCAATGCTTCTTTCAAAGCAGCCTTCTCTCTAGCAGCACGATTTGCTACCCTATCCAATTCATATTCAAGAGATCTCACATCGCGCAACTGATCAAACACAGTGGCCATGGTATCACCACCAGCTTGACGAATATCTTCTTTAAGACGATATTGCAAAGCTTGTAATTTCTCCTCACGACGTCTACTTTTGCGTAAATCATTTTCCAGGTCTGTGCATCTCTGTTCAAGAGCAGCGAGTTTGGTGCCAACAGGGCCAGCAGCAGCGAGAGCACGTTGTTGCGATACCTCTGCCTCTGTAGCAGCGCGGTGAAGTTGACCTTCAAGAGATTGAATGCGAGAATTAAGAGAAGCGATTTTACGTTCTGAATCTTGTGCAACCATAGCAGTATGTCTTTCAGCAGTGGCTTCAGCAGCGGCAACCTGTTGGGCAGCAAGCTCTTGCTGTGCCTGGACAGCAGAACGCTCAATTTCAAGCTCAGAGCGGAGAGATTCTAAAGTGGATGCAAGGGAAATTGCGTTTGCACGTTCTTCAGTTAATGCAGCTTCTGTAGCAGCTGCACTTGCAATAACACCTTCTAATTCATTTTGCACTTCAGTCAAGCGAGACTCCAAATCTACACGAATTTCAGCTTCACGTTCCCGAACAGCTACTAATTCACCTTCTGCAGCAGCAACTCTACTTTCAAGTTCAGCTACTGTAGCTTGTGCTTGCATGAGAGCTGCAGATTTCTCAGCAATGCCAGCATCAGTTTCATTTTGAGCAGAGCGCAAGTCTTCTACCACAGCTTGCCACCTGGCAGCTTCTGTTAAAGCAGTCTCAAGCTCGGATTCAACCATGTTACGCTCAGAAGTCATTGATTTCAGTTCGGATTCAAGCTCTGTTAGGCGAGTTTCCAAGGCAGCAGTGTTTTCAGCATTTGCGGCCACCTGGGCACGGAGACCCTCAGCCTCTGCAGCAACCTCTGCAGCTGCATGCTTAGTAATTTCAAGCTCATTTCTGACATCACATAATTCCATTTTAGCTGCTTCTTCACGGGTTTTAGTAGCTTGCAACTCGGCAGTGGTCTCTTCAACATGTTCATGAGCAACCTCGGCAGTCGCTGTAGCCCTTGCCAGTTGTTCTTCGAGAGTTCTGCATTGCTGAGCAGCACCTTCAGCTGCTGCTTTAAGCTCCATACCTTCAGACATACTATCATTAATTTGATTTTCTAATGAAGAGACATAGGCAGCATGTTCTTGAAGACTAGTCTCTGCAGCGGCAATTTTCTGAGCAGCCTCTTGCATTGCAGCCTCGGCATTGAGCTTATCTTGTCCAGCAGCAGCGACAATCTCTTCCATTTTAGATTCAAGCAAAGCAATATCAGCTTCTAATACAGCAATGCGAGTTTTGGCAGCTTCATCATTGGCCGTAGCTGATGACTGAGCAGCTTCGAGTTCCTCGCGAGCACCATCCAACTGACTTTGCAACTCCTCAATACGAGGAAGCTGAGCTTCTGCTTCTTTTAATCTTTCAGCAGTCGCAGAAGCTTCAGCACCAAGACTCTTCAACTCAGTTTCTAAAGTGGCCTTTTCGTGTGATACCATTGCCTTGGCGTCCTCAACATCAGCAAGCATTGTTTCCAGTTTAATAACTTTTTCAGCTGTTGCTGCTGCTTCTTCTGTCTTTTCAGAAAGCTCAGCACGCACAGCATTCAAATCAGCTCTTAAATGCTCTCCCTCGCGCTCTTCATCTTCAAGTTGAGCACTTAAATCTTCAACACGAGCGGTCGCCTCTTCATCTGCACGCTGTGTTTCCTCCAACTGAGCAGTGAGGTTTTCAATTTCAGCTTTTTTACCTTCCAATTCAAACGTAGTTCGTTCTAAATCAGTTTGCGCTGCCATGAGAGAATCTTCCAAAGTTGCTAATCTACTTTTTGCTTGATTGAACCCTTGCATCACAGATTCCCGCTTCCTTTCTTCTACTCCAGCAATGCGACTCACCGTCTTACCCAACTTGTCCAGCTGAGCTTTAGCACCACGGAGTTCCCGATCAACAGCAGCCTTTTCCATCTGAGCAGAGTTTTTATCAGCAATAGCGGTGCGGAGTTTGCCTTCAAGGTCTTTAATTTGGTTACGTAATCGCTCAGTGTCCTTGGCAGCACGGTCTGCAGCCTTCTCGGTGCCCTTGCTACCTGCACTGGCAGATTTTAATGCAAGATTTAAGCGAGCAGTTTCGTCTTTATACTTGCGTCTCAGTTCTTTAAGCTCTTCGGCAGCATTGATTGATGCAGCAGCTAATGCAACTTTGCCTTCGAGCTCAATCTTGGCAGCTTCAAGGGCAGTGTTGACGGCAACAAGTGCTTCCTTCTCTTCACCCACAGCAGCCAAAGCAGTGGAATGACCCTCTGCTGCAGTAACCATCTCAGCACGAAGAGATTCGATTTGCTCTTGAAGAGCGTGTTTCTCCTTTTCAGCTTCAGCAGCTTCATTTTCAGCCTTCTCTTCCAAAAACTGGACGTGCTGTGCTGCAGCATCAGCGCATGCTTTGGTTTCTTCCAGTTCAGCAGTAAGAGCTGTCTGAGCCTCTTGTTGAGCAGATAACTCCACATTCAGACGTTCAAAATCAGCTTCACGTGCAGCTAAAGCTTCTTCAGTAGCAGATTTTGCAGCAGCAAGTGCATCTTCCCGCGCCTGTGCAGCAGCCAGAGCTTCAGCATGTTTTGCTGCAACAAGTTCAGCCTCAACAGCAACACGCTGTGCAGCAACTTTCAGTTGGTCATGTAAATCAGATATTTCTTCACTAGAGCTAGCTAGAGCACGATCCAATTCTTCCTGCAACTTAGCTACCCTACCTTCGGCAGCATCAGCAGCAGCTTTAGCTTCCTTTGCCCTGAGCTCAGCTTCGGTAGCACGTGCCTCTGCCTCTCCAGCTTTTTCGACTGTAGCACGAAGTTCATCTTCTTGACGTTTTTGGTACAGAGGAGCACGTTTCCTGCTTTCAAGATCAGAAATGTGGGCACTAAGGCGCTCAGTTTCTTCATATAAGCTGCGAGCACGCGTTTCCACCTCTGTTAACTTATCTTCTGCAGCAATTTTAGCAAAACGAGCTTCATTTACTTCATCAGCAAGAGACTTTGCCTTTTCTTCAGCTTCAGCCGCAGCACATTTGGCCTTTTCAACTTTGGCGTTCAGGCGTTCTTTTTCTGCTTGTGCTTCGGCCAACTCTACTTTTGCCTTTTCAGCAGACTCAAGCTCTTCACGTAAACGAGCAGCTTCAGCAGTGAGTGTTTGCAACTGCTGTTTGACTTCATCACCATCAGCAGTGTCCATATTTTGAGCAGCAGCGACAGCAGCTTCAAGCTCAGTGACAGTTGCAGATACTGCATCTCTCTCTGCAGCAACCTCGGCAATTTCTTTTTCAAGTTGACGAGCCTTCCATTGCGCTTCTTTCAGCGCAGGACCCATATTATCCCGCTCTTCAGCTACAGACATGAGCTCATCTTCAGCATCACGCAATTGCTGCTGGGTGCGCTGTGCACCCTCTGCCAAAGAATCCAATTCACGCTGCATTAAATCATTTGCAGTCTCTAGCTCACGAACACGAGCCTGCAGGTCAGAGACATCTCCTCCCATAGCTTGATGAGCAGAAGAACGACGTGTACTTTCATCTAAACCATCATCACCCAAAGCTGCAGAGCATTGAACTTTTCGGGGAGGAGAGACGCCAGCAGACCAAGAGAGTAAAGCACCACCAGCCGAACGACGCTGTGCAGCACTTGCATTCGTAGAACCATTTACACCATCTTCAGCAAGTACCGTCAAGTTGGGAAGTAGAGGTCGTTTACGTTGTCCAGCTCCAGGACACCATGTCTCCCTACGACTGTCCCTCTTCTTCTTCTTCCCACCAACAACAGCATCAGGGGACCCTCCAACTCCTACAGCTCCAGCAGTGTTACCTTCCAGCATTAATCGTGCCATATTATCGACCTTACGTTGAGCACGTTCACGTTCCTCCTTTTCTGCTGCCAATGCTGAGCTCATATTATTTCTTTCTTGATCCTTGTGAAGCAACTCTGCACGAAGGCGATTGATCTCTTCTTCAATATGAGCAGCATTACCACTGGATTGCAGTGCTTTACGCAACTCTTCAATCTCATTTGCTTGTCGTTTCAACACAGCAGCATCAGACAATACCTCATTCACAGTGGCATTGTTGACGACGCGCTTTGCACGACATGCAAATCGCAAGGTGCTATGACTTTCCTCAACATGCTGAGCAGCAGGGGTAATGGCACAAATAATAGCCGTTTTAGCGTTACCACCTAAAGAAGGCTGCAAAATACGAGTCAACTTAGAGTCACGGTAAGGGATGTGACCTCCAGCAGCAGCAACACCTTCGGACAATTTATTAATGACCGTTCCTAGAGTGAGCAAACTTTTATTTATAGCAGCACCTTCTTTTGCACGCTGTCCTTCAGCTCCAGTTTTTGCAATCCGTTCACTACCAGCTAAATCAACCAGAGTTAAAGCAGAAACACGTATAGCACCAACATCACCACCACCAATGTCAACGCCACCACCAGCAGCTGCAGTGGTACTTCGAGATTCAATCACCATACGGAAGATGGTATGTGAACGGGAACTATTTTTGTTCATCTTAGTCTCACCAACATGACGGTGACTTTCACCTTCTGCAAGCAGTTGTAACACTTGTTCTGGCCCTGATACGATATCTTCACGAAGACCAGCAACATAGATACCAGATTCTTTAGATTCGTGGACAGGGAGTTTGCAATTTTCTGGGGCTAAAAGATCATTGATATCTTCATTGTAGAGCTATAGATGTAATCAGAATAGAAGAGAGAAGATTAGTTATAGAGTTAATTTCAAGATGGAAGTGCCAGGCCATAACTGACCGAGGCGGTTGCTGCTAAAAAGTAACTAAGAAATTAAAACCCTTACCTCCATGTATGAGACTCGTAATAAGAATTCGCGATCTTTAGTAGCTGTAATCAAGTCAAAGATTTCGCGTACAGCCAATGGAATAATACCAGGCTCAGTATCAGTTCCTCTCATTGTGTGCGTCTTACCAGAGGATGTCTGTCCATAAGCAAAGACAGTTGAGTTGAAACCCTCAACGACTTGATGGATAAGATCTCTGGTAGTGCGTTGATATACCTGAGCAGTGCAGCAGGGTCCATCAAAGATGTTATCCAGGGTGTAAGGTGCTGCATCGCTCAACAAAGCAGCTGTCACGGGGTCTGCTTGAGCGATCTTGTTGCTCTCTACTTTCCAAGCTTTGCCCTTTTCCTTTTCTGCATCGTTTAATGGGCGCACCCGAACGTGCACGCTGCAAAGAGAAAATAAAAGAGGAGAAATATTAAAATCATTGAGGTGGTTGCAGCATGTCCAAATATAAACATCATTTTGAGCCCTCGTTGCATAGAATACAGTCGCCAAATATTCCGTTAAATTTACCTGATATTTTCTATGCTTGACATTGTTGCGTTTTATCAAGCAGCTTGACACAACTCGAAGTGGTCGTTGCGATGCCAATTTCCTTCTATTTACACTTCGACCCGAAAGCACATCTCGGCTCTTTGCCTATTTATCTCTACAATATTTTTGATAATGCACTGCTATAGAAAATTCGCAAATTTAGTGGCAAACAAGAGTTCATCAACCGCTTGAAAAAAAAAATGCGCCAAAAGTGCTGCCAGCAGCATCATAAAACCAGTTTCTACAGATGCCCATTGGATAAACGTGCATTGCAATTCAGTTTATATCATTAATTGCGGATTATCCCATGAGCCCAATACATTTTTCCGGGGCCATCATAACCCTCATTCGCTTGCTCCCTGTCCCTGCTCCAAGGCCTGGGCTCTTGCTTAGCCGTGGCTTTCATGTATCTCAGAGATCCGAACGTCGTAGAAATGCGGCATCCAACGACACTGCGCAAGGAACAGCTGGCGAGCAAGTAGATTGCACGACTCCAAAAAAGCGGCGGCGGCGATTAGATGAAGTGTGCTTAGAGCAGTACCCAGAATACAGCCGCAATGTTATTCAATCATGGATAGCTCAAGGTAAGAAAGACGGTTTTTGCAGGGTGGGGTAAAATGGAACTAAGACTATTGTATGATTAGACAATATCTCATGTTTCTCTTCCCCGCTTTTTTCCTCTCCCAGGCAAGGTGCTTGTCAATGACAAGGCTGTTTTAAAAGCAGGCACCCCTGTTCCAACTACTGCTACCGTCGTCATTACGGCAGAACAACCCAAATTCGTCTGCAGAGCTGGTCTTAAACTAGAAGCTGCTCTCGATTACTTTAAGATTGACCCCACTGGATTTTCTGCTCTTGATTCAGGTTTATCAACTGGTGGTTTTACCGATTGTCTACTTCAAAGAGGGGCTTTACGGGTTGTAGGAGTCGATGTTGGGTATGGACAAGTAGCTGAAAAGGTGCGAGTAGATCCTCGTGTTACAATCATGGAAAGAACAAATTTACGGCATCTTAGGCGTGGAGATTTACCTGAAGGTGCTGCTCCAGTGGACATTGTTACGCTAGATTTATCTTTTATTTCCTCCTTAAAGATGCGGGAAACGGTCTGCGATATACTGAAATTAAACGGTGGGCAGTTACTTTTACTAATTAAACCACAGTTCGAAGCTGGAAAGACAGAGGTGAATACTGGAGGGGTGGTGCGAGATCCCGAGGTGAGAGCTAAAGTGGTGAATAGTGTGATTGAGGGTTGGAAAGAAGTAGGATTTGAATGTCTAGGATGGATGGAATCGCCGATAAAAGGGGCTACGTCCGGGAATACGGAGTATCTGGCGCATTTTATTAGAAATGGATAGGTGGTGGAAGTGGTGAGGACGACGAGTCAGAAGACATCCGTGTGAAAATGTCCTAAAACGAGCCCAAATCAGGATGGGTCCTTCCTAGTAGTGCAGAGCCGGGGGAAAAAGATATTCGAAGACGGCTGGGCGCTTAATCACTGACTCCAACTTGAATCCATAAGCTTATCCATAATAATGTCAACGGATACCTGGATTTGGTAAAAAATTTCTTCCTGTTGAGACTTTAATTCAAAAAGCTTTCCTTCGGATGCAAGGCAGTCTTTTTGCAGAATTCAAGGCTTAAAATTCAAGCCAAAAGCATTTGCATAAAGTATTGTTGTGTCCGATTGAAGCTGGCGTAGCACAAATACTGTAACAATATGGCAACAGCTTTGTTGTTTCTCGCGGTCATTATCGCATCCGGGGCAATTACCGCAGCTCCCGACAAATTGCGAGTGGTTCTGTATGGGAAGTCGAGATGGCCCATGACACGCAAAATTGAAGGATCTGATGGTGATTTTGAAGGTAAGATGTGTATGGGACTTATCTCAATCTTAGTAGCGATTGATTTTAAAAATCAAAATTAAATCCCCTCACCGTCAATGCAAACAATCGTTATTGAATGCAGGGTATGAACCTGCAATTGCCAAGGCACTCTGCAATGAACTCGGCGTTACCTGCACTTTTGTACCTACCTACGATCTTGATGCCCGCTTTGAATTACTTAATAATGGCTCTGCCGACCTTGCTCTGGCTGATATCACCGTCACCCCTGAACGCGAAGGAATCGTAGATTTCATTGAACCTTACTACTACGGTTCAAACTTCCAAATATATTCTGCTAACGAGACTGTCAACATCACCAATGGCTGGGAAGGCCTGGCCGGCAAGCCAGTTTGTATTACCGAAGGCAGTGCCAGCGAACAGATCGCTACCCGGTTGAATTTGACCCCTGTCGTTATTCCTTCTGCAGACGAGGCTGCTACACAGGAACAGGTCCTTGCAAATATCAGAAATGGTGAGTGCATTGGGTTCTTTACAGATTACGTATCAGGCACCAAGTTTGACTTGTCTCCAATCGAGTTGCCTGCTCAAAGCGCTGATCCAAATGCCCCGACATACCTCGGCATGGCTGTTGCAAAAGGTAATGAGGAGCTGAAGAAGGAAATCACCGCTGCCAACGAGGCGTTATTCAAAGGGGGTGCTGAGAGCACGATCCTCGCGCTCGAAAGACAATTGCTTGTTGCTAACGGCTTGAAGGCGAATGCTGAGCTTGCCGCTGTCGCAAACCCTGCGCCTGTTCCTGCTCCTGGCCCCTACCCTGTTGCTTTGCCCGTCCCTGCTCCTGCTCCCATCCCTGCTCCCGTCCCTGCTCTGGCTCCAGTGCCTGCTCCCATCCCCACCCCGACTCCTGCCCCTGTGCCTGCTCCCATAGTGCCTGCTTCCCCATCCTCTGTTCCTGCGCCAGCCAGTGGCGCAACTAAACCCTGGATTGTCGTGACATTCGCCATTACGTTTATTATTGGAGCTTTTGCCTTCGGTGTATAGCCAGAAGATGGCTATTGAAATTGTGGGACAAAAGGTTTTGTTTACTGGTGGGCATCGCGACCTTTTATTTAATTAAGAAATTTGATCTGCTTTACTTAAATGAGACGATACTCCTTTTGATTAACTTAACTTGTAACAACAATGACTCGTCTACTACGGACTATAAATCAGCAAAGACTACATCAAATTTACAACGGATCCAAAAAGTTCAGTGGCTCGTCTAGGATGGATCGAAGGAAGGGCAGCCCTTGGGCGCTGAGCAACTGGACAAGAAGCGAGCCAGTCCATAATCTATTCTATGCTCATTCAAACTCATCAATATATTTCCAAGACATAAGAGACTCAGAATAAGAAAGTTTACAGCGAACAAGGCGAGGCTCAGAGAGTTTCGATCTTTGTAGTGCTCCTTGTTTCAAGTCGGAATTCTGAGTCTGACTTCAAGTGCTTTGAGAAGCTCTTTAGACGCCCATTCGCCGTCTCGAATCAATTGCACTAAACGTATATACGGATTGAAACAGCGAGCTAGGCAATGCGGCTGCAACAGAGAGTGCTGAGACGACTTGCCCGTCCAACTAAAAGCATCGGTAAATATTTCTCTTCAAGAAGCGTGATCCGAGCTCTTGCTCTAGCTATTATTTGTTTACAGGCAAGTTTATATTGCAGACGGAAGCCGAATATTTCGAGTGCAGAGTAGCCTAGGTCGCATAATTGCCAAAATTTTAATTTCGATTTTTCCTCCACCCTCACAAAAAAATGCTTGCCCGCCCATGCAGGTATCAACTGCTGGTGCTCAATCAACGACGCTGCTTCCACAAGGATGCCATGTAGCTGACACTCCTCTAGTAACATCTCCAGTATGGGACATTTCTCCTGATGGAGGCAGCTTCAAAACCATGTACATTATGGTAAGTTTTAAGTTTCTAATTTTTTTCTCGACCTTTTGTGGTGATGGCCTCAACAAAAACTGAACGCTCTCTCTTCTTCTTCAATATACTGCAGCCCACAGGCACTTTATCTGAGAGATTAGCTGCTGTAGCATCTGCAGCTACTCTTGCTCGCAATGCTCAAGTTAATCTCATCGTTGTTTGGCCTGAAGGTGGCGAAGTTGATTTTGCAGCGGCATGGAGTGATTTATATCAAAGCCCTAAATTACCTACAGGGCCATTTCCAAGTGGGAAATATTCTCAAATTGAGGATCCAAAGTGCAAGGTGCATATGATAGAGAGCTATATAGATTATCAAGCAGTGCAAAATAACTGGGAAGAGTAAGAAATTTCGTTTATTATTAATTTTTTTTGATAAATAAGCCTTTTCTCTGAATCACCTATGCCAACGTACCCCATTCTAATTCTCTTTAATCACTTTAGCTAACTGGCTATTTCTCTCTCTCTCTGTATATAAAATTACCTACAGGGTCTCTCACCATACAAATGAACAAGCTCTCTGTCTCCTTTCTTCCTCCAACTTTCTACCTGGATCTAAAGATGCAGCATGGTTTTATAAATTACTCACCCCATCTCCACAGTACGTTTAGCTAGGAGAATAGCTTTTAATTATATATATATACAGTAGACGTGCTAGTAATTAATGCTATGTAGCGATTTGATTCCTTTTAATATAAAGCATTAATCAACTATTCTAATTATCTCTTCTTCTTTACAGGGTCTTGGCGTTGGCTGCTCCTTTTATCGAAGAACAGCAATGGTCTCATTGGGGACAATGGATCGGTATCCATTCATGCAAAACACAAGAATGTCTTGCTAAAAACAACGGCGCACCCCCTCAAGCATCAGATTTCCTCACTGTAGCCAGACAGTTTGCAGGAATGCCACTTGACGGTGAATCTGTCCCCAGATTTTTCATAGTAAGCGATGATTCAAAAGAGGAAGAAAGTATCAAAGAAATGATTTGGAACATGAATTTAACTGGTGCCAAGAGTGCTGGAGTAGTGTTTCCTAGTAAATTCAAGTTTACGCACCCGAATAGTGTCGCTGGATTGAGAGAAATAGCTGGTCAGTTGCATTTATTGAGCAAAACAGTTCTCGTCATTGGGACGCCAGGGAGTAGCTTGAGCAGTGCCGCAGCTGCTGCTGGGGAGAGCTACTTGGTATTTGCTGAAGGTGGCAATACGTTGGTGAGTGGTGGTGGTGATATTGGAGTTTTAAATAACGCGACTCGTGTAGAGATTCCTGCTGAGAAGGATGGTCTGCGTGCTGCTCTATCGGGAGGAAGCAGAGTTGGTGAGAGCGCAGAAGCGGTAGCTAAGAGCAGGCACATGGCTGGCTAGGAAAACATATTACAAATAGTTTGACATCGTTCTTTTCCATCCTTTTTCTAAGCCTTAATAATTTGAATGCACTGTCTTTGGTTGTGTTGTGTTGTGTTGCATTGTTTTCCTTTTTCGTTGCTTGACTTTGTGCGAGTGAACCCTGCAGTGAACCCTGCATTTCAAAAAACAAAAGCATACTAAGCAAGTGAATACAGGTATCTACTAGTAGTGGTTAAGCATTTTAGTTTTATTTTTTCTTTGGTCTTTATTCTTTAAACTCGAAAAATTCAACGTAGAAAGCCAAGCCAGCTGAAACTGAGTACGAGGTAAAAGACAAAATAGAATATCAATGCATTTCGGCTCAAGGTCTGTTGCACTAATTCCACCACAGAAAGCAATGTTGTGGTAGTAAATTTACAGGTACACTTAAGAATATGCACGTTAGGATGGCTTCTAAAGTTAAAAAAGGCATCGGCATTTTAGACGCACGTCTCACTCGCATGCTGTGCATGAATATATATATATATATATATATCAATATGTCACTGGAGCGTTAGTTTCATTCTGGAACCCACAATATGCTATGCTGTAGAGTTCTCGGTTCCAGGCCTGCATGCCCATTACTTGGGTGACGGAAGGCAAAACAGGTGAATACGTACCAGATGTCGTTTCGGAACCTGGTTTGATAGTTGAAGTACACTTAAGGACCGTGACTGCAACATCGGGTGAAGCAATAGCATGGCATTGTTATAAATGGAGATTGTATTGCTGAAGTACACTTTTACGGACCGTGACTGCAACATCGGGTGAAGCAATAGCATGGCATTGTTATAAATGGAGATTGTATTGCTGAAGTACACTTACGGACCGTGACTGCAACATCGGGTGAAGCAATAGCATGGCATTGTTATAGATGGAGATTGTATTGCTGAAGTACACTTACTGACCGTGACTGCAACATCGGGTGAAGCAATAGCATGGCATTGTTATAAATGGAGATTGTATTGCTGAAGTACACTTTTACGGACCGTGACTGCAACATCGGGTGAAGCAATAGCATGGCATTGTTATAAATGGAGATTGTATTGCTGAAGTACACTTACGGACCGTGACTGCAACATCGGGTGAAGCAATAGCATGGCATTGTTATAGATGGAGATTGTATTGCTGAAGTACACTTACTGACCGTGACTGCAACATCGGGTGAAGCAATAGCATGGCATTGTTATACATGGAGATTGTATTGCTGAAGTACACTTACTGACCGTGAATGCAACATCGGGTGAAGCAATAGCATGGCATTGTTATAAATGGAGATTGTATTGCTGAAGTACACTTACTGACCGTGAATGCAACATTGGGTGAAGCAATAGCATGGCATTGTTATAAATGGAAATTGTATTCTAAAACTTCATTATTGATACATAGTAATAATAATACACTGTTTAAGAAAAATTGTCGTGTTTATTTTATTATTGTATCATATTCGATCTTAAATATCTACTACGTAAAGCCCTTCGTATTATATCTCACCACACGCCATCTCTAGTTGACTGCGTGTAAACAACACGTGCGTTCCTCTCATACGCACCAACACTTCTGCTACTTCGCCTTCATGCCACACCAACCTCTGCAGTTCCTTCAACCACGGCAATTTTTCTAATTCAATCCATTGCCGTCCTTGAGGATCCACATACGTAGTCTCTCCATTAAACAACTGCATGCTCACAAATTGTTTTAAGCACACCCCACTTTGTAGAGCCTTGAGTATACTTCTACTAGTGTATTGCGTATCTCTGCTGGCAGCATTACCGTTGAGGGCAAGTTTAATAGGTGACAGATTGGGTGGCAGCAGTGGGGAGACGTCGATTGGTTTGCCTTGTTGCTGTTGTTTGGTAGATGCTGCATCGCATGCATAGCACAAATGCATCAATAGTGCACCAGTATACCTACAATGTTTTTGTTTTTTACTCTCTAGCATTGCTTTCAGTACGCCATTCGCCTCCCTTTCGGACAACAGCACCACAGAATTATCCCCTGGCAGCAGCAAGAACACATCAACAGGGCGCAAGTATTCATTTATAGCGAAAACACCGTGAACACGCAGAAAAGATCTTTTTTCAAATGCGCTATCATCTGCCGAGCTCAAGAAATTCGTAGTGCAATAGACTTTCTTACTCCAATCAATGTCTTTCTTCACACGTGCCGGATGCAAGAACGCAGCCACTTCAACCAGGGTCCTCACTTGCACAGTGGCAGAGATATCCAGAATACTAGTAGCTGTAAGCACACTCTCATACCTCCAGTCGATTTCTTCCCGTGCTTCCAATCGAGCAATCTCACTTTCTACCTCTTCCTCCTCTTCTTGTTCCACCTCAAGTTCCTGCTCGACTTCTTCATTCAAGCCACCGACTGCTGTAACCTCGTAGCCATCACCGTACAGAGAACTCCTTTCCTGAATTACTTTCATCATTTCTTGATCAGGATTTTCAGAGATCTTCTTAGTGGCTGCAAATTGAGAGACCACCGCACCAACTGGCTGTTTGGCTCTGCTACCACCATACAGTTCTGATAGCTCCAGCACTTCATCTACTAATAACTGCTCTTCTGGTGTAGTAGTAGGAGCAGTAGTAGAAGCAGAGGTAGAATGACCATTATCATTGATGCTACGTGTTTGTGCGTAGTCTAGGCCTTGCTTGCTCCATTCTAAAATACCCTTTAATGTGGCGTCAACAGTGTTATTCATAACCCACTGCAACACATCCTTGGACGTGATTTCAGAAGATTCTGGAGCTGTATACGCAACGTCATTGTTATTATATTGCTGTTGAACTGTTCAAATCTGCTCTGTGATGTCTGCAGTGCCTACAAACACCACCCGCTGTCCTCGCCCAAGCTGCCGCAACCGCCCAGCTGCCTGCATTAATTTATCTTTAGCAACTTCGAGTTGTTCAAATGAAACGTTAGCGTCTTGATTAGAGTAGAGTATTGCCTGGCAGGAATACTACGGGCGTGAAGGATAGAGCTGCCGCTGCATGCTGCGGTGTGCTGCGTCCCGCATTGCGCCACGCTGAGGTAGGAAGAAGGAACCAGAAAAAACAGAGTTATTCGAGAGGAAAAACGATTAAGGAAGGGAAATTAAATACAGAGAATAGTATCTTTGTTAAAATTACCTGTGAAAACTCCAGTTGTCCAATCCTATCAAAATCAATGGGATATCATCAGAGAGACGAATTGTATCTCCACCTGTAGAACGATGCAATGCCACCAACGCACACCCATAGTCAGGAAACCAGGTCACGTTCTTGTCAGATCCAGTAAGATATTCAGCTGTAGATTTTAGTAAGGAGAGGTCTGCGTGTGTCAAAGTTGGCCAGGTAGAACCAACGATGCTATCTCCAGAAGAGGGACTCTTCTTGCCGGCCACATATAGAGCAGAAACAAACCTGCGAAAGACGCTGTGAAATAGTTCTGGATGGCTCTGATTGTCACTTGCAGCTATATGGGTGAAACCATAGATGCTAGAGAGAACTTTTTCTTCCTCACACCACAACCGTTGACGTTGGTTGATGCTTGGAGTCATCTTCAGTTGCGACGAATTTCAGGGTTGCCGATTCCCGTGTGGCATTTAAAATGCACATTATACGAGCGATGCTAGATTGCAGATTTATTTGAGTAATTCCTTCGGTTTTATGATTTGGATAACATTGTTATTTCTTTCAATTGAGGTTAAACGTTAGCTGCCAAGATATAAGGAAGGCATAGACAGATTGAAAATAATATATATTATTTTTATTGAACAGTTGGAAATCAAGCTACGCTAAAGCAAAACCAATCCTATTTTTGAAAATTAGTTTTTCTAGCCGCTAGACGACGCGGCGTTTAATTGAATTCCCCAATTTTAAGGTGCTAAAATGGAGCTACAAACGCCGCCATATCCCTCTTGCTCGCCAAAATAGCCATCATAGCACCAAACGAAGCACAACTCAACGCAGCCCCAAACCAGTACCTCTTTGTCCAGCTTCCCGCCGCTACTTCAGGGGGAACGAGAACCCCAGACGGAGAATACATTAACGAACCGTGCACTGGCCTTCTAGGGGGCATATACGAATTAGTAGGTTGATTATGTTTTGGAAACACATCTTCTGTGTCGCCGGGTAGTTTATGGCTGGCTAAAATTGCAGCAGCAGGGTCTCCTGTTGGGTCGGAGGCGGGGGTGCCGAGAGCACTGGCACTGGCAGCTTCAGCCTCGCTAAAGCTACTTCCAGGGAGATATGGGTTGGTGGGGGACATTAATAAGAGGTGGTAAGGGACGGAAAGAGCTGCCCCGGTAGCTGCAACAAGCCACAAATCGCCACGGCCCTCTGCAAAAACAATTCACCAAGGAAAAAGAATTAAAAACAAGTACTTTTCTCTTTGTAACACAAATCTTCTCTACTGGCCTTCATAATACGCTGCAGCTGCGCATCCACAGCTCGTTGCAGAAAGAACAAGGCTGAGAAATCGAGTGCGATGATGATAGTATTGAGCTGAACTTCCGCCGTTGAGAGGGGTTCCAGCAACCGCTGCATGCAGTCCAACGCCTGCTTGTATCCCCGCAGCCGCTGTCGCAATTAACTCATACATATTGGTGAATTTATATAAGGTAAGTTTAAGATAGCCATGCAGATATATCAATTAGTCCAATGGGATAGCTTCGGGGCGCTGGCCAGCAAGAAAATTTGGTTTTGACCTATTTTGAACACTGATTTCTTCGTCAATTGGGTAATACACTATGCAACCATGTTTGTGCCAAATACACGGCAGCCTTTGTTGCCGGCACCAAGGCGCAGGTATGTTTAGTTGCGAGGATTTCTTGGATTAAAAGTTCAAATAATATTTTACGTATTTAGCCCTGAATTGCCAGAAATTCACATCCCATACTATTTTTCGCGGTTTCCAGAGCTCAAAATCGGCAAGGTTCTGCGCCATCATTGAAAACTTTCTCTTCAGCACTCGTTTGGCTTATTCTCACCATCATCGCTGTCTCCCTTATTTTCTCATACCGCTTCCTCCCTTCATCGAGAGAAAAATACACTATTACTGAACGAACATTAGACAGCGAATATGAATTATACGTGCTACATCATGAACCGTCGTCCCATTTCTGTTCCCTACCTCGCCGCCCTCTAATCTGTGCTCATGGAGGTGATCTCGAATCGGCCCCTCCAAACACCCTGTCTTCTTTTCAAGCTGCATTAGAAGCTGGAGCAGATTGTATAGAAGTGGATGTATCAATGACAAAAGATGGGCAATTAGTGGCTCTGCATGATAGAGATTTGGCTGCATTGTTGGATATTATTCGCAGTGGCGGTGGCGGTACAGCAGCAGGGAGAGGGACAGGGACGACAGCGGCGCCCTTCCTTGAATCTAGACTTCCTTCCTGGAATAGAAGGTTAGTCCATTCTTCAGACTTGTTTCCTATAATAGGGGACTACACCTGGGATCAACTTCTTAAGCTAAAATGGCAGAAAAGAACGGCTCTGGTGTTGCTCTAGTCGAAGACGTGCTCGATCTAATACTCAGTTCTTCTTCTCATGACATAGCCATAACTCTCGATATTAAGCTCACAGACTCACATAATGAAATTTTAGAAGCAGAGTTAATGGCTCAAGCTGTGTTTGATCTGTTAAAAAAAAGACAAATTGTGGCCAATACTGTATGACGTGGTCTAAATCTGATGTCTTTGTAGCAGCAATGAAAATTGTCGACACCAACCAACGTGTCGGACTTGTCGTCTTAAAATGAAACTAAGCGCATCACGCACAGCAAGAATGCATGAACCACTACGTTTACAGCATCTAGGTGCTGAAGTAGCAGGGGGTGCACTACCGCATGGCGACCACAGAGCTTACAAAGTTGTTAAAAAAAAAGCCAAAAGAGAAGTGCACATTTGGACTGCGAATACCGCTGCAATGATGACATTAGCTTTAGATGCTGGGTACCTGATGCTGTAGTGACGAGTCATCCTAGGAAATTGCTAACGGCACTGCACGCGAGGGCGGCTGCATGCGCTCGAGGAAGAAAGGAAAGCTCCTCTTTCTAGATTTTTTTTTTTCCACCCGAGTAAGTAAAAAGTGACTTTATGAAATAATATTTCATGAGTAACTGATAAAAACAGTTCTTTACAAATGTATAAAATTGTATATGTATCTTCATTCACTCTTCAATCCATATATGTATAAAATCCTTGCTTATAAATAAGCAAGGATTTATACATATATGGATTGAAGAGTGAATGAAGATACATATACAATTTTATACATTTGTAAAGAACTGTTTTATCAGTTACTCATGAAATATTATTTCATAAAGTCACTTTTACTTACTCGGGTGGAAAAAAAAAAATCTAGAAAGAGGAGCTTTCCTTTCTTCCTCGAGCGCATGCAGCCGCCCTCGCGTGCAGTGCCGTTAGCAATTTCCTAGGATGACTCGTCACTACAGCATCAGGACCAGCATCTAAAGCTAATGTCATCATTGCAGCGGTATTCGCAGTCCAAATGTGCACTTCTCTTTTGGCTTTTTTTAACAACTTTGTAAGCTCTGTGGTCGCCATGCGGTAGTGCACCCCTGCTACTTCAGCACCTAGATGCTGTAAACGTAGTGGTTCATGCATTCTTGCTGTGCGTGATGCGCTAGTTTCATTTAAGACGACAAGTCCGACACGTTGGTTGGTGTCGACAATTTTCATTGCTGCTACAAAGACATCAGATTTAGACCACGTCATACAGTATTGGCCACAATTTGTCTTTTTTAACAGATCAAACACAGCTTGAGCCATTAACTCTGCTTCTAAAATTTCATTATGTGAGTCTGTGAGCTTAATATCGAGAGTTATGGCTATGTCATGAGAAGAAGAACTGAGTATTAGATCGAGCACGTCTTCGACTAGAGCAACACCAGAGCCGTCTTTCTGCCATTTTAGCTTAAGAAGTTGATCCCAGGTGTAGTCCCCTATTATAGGAAACAAGTCTGAAGAATGGACTAACCTTCTATTCCAGGAAGGAAGTCTAGATTCAAGGAAGGGCGCCGCTGTCGTCCCTGTCCCTCTCCCTGCTGCTGTACCGCCACCGCCACTGCGAATAATATCCAACAATGCAGCCAAATCTCTATCATGCAGAGCCACTAATTGCCCATCTTTTGTCATTGATACATCCACTTCTATACAATCTGCTCCAGCTTCTAATGCAGCTTGAAAAGAAGACAGGGTGTTTGGAGGGGCCGATTCGAGATCACCTCCATGAGCACAGATTAGAGGGCGGCGAGGTAGGGAACAGAAATGGGACGACGGTTCATGATGTAGCACGTATAATTCATATTCGCTGTCTAATGTTCGTTCAGTAATAGTGTATTTTTCTCTCGATGAAGGGAGGAAGCGGTATGAGAAAATAAGGGAGACAGCGATGATGGTGAGAATAAGCCAAACGAGTGCTGAAGAGAAAGTTTTCAATGATGGCGCAGAACCTTGCCGATTTTGAGCTCTGGAAACCGCGAAAAATAGTATGGGATGTGAATTTCTGGCAATTCAGGGCTAAATACGTAAAATATTATTTGAACTTTTAATCCAAGAAATCCTCGCAACTAAACATACCTGCGCCTTGGTGCCGGCAACAAAGGCTGCCGTGTATTTGGCACAAACATGGTTGCATAGTGTATTACCCAATTGACGAAGAAATCAGTGTTCAAAATAGGTCAAAACCAAATTTTCTTGCTGGCCAGCGCCCCGAAGCTATCCCATTGGACTAATTGATATATCTGCATGGCTATCTTAAACTTACCTTATATAAATTCACCAATATGTATGAGTTAATTGCGACAGCGGCTGCGGGGATACAAGCAGGCGTTGGACTGCATGCAGCGGTTGCTGGAACCCCTCTCAACGGCGGAAGTTCAGCTCAATACTATCATCATCGCACTCGATTTCTCAGCCTTGTTCTTTCTGCAACGAGCTGTGGATGCGCAGCTGCAGCGTATTATGAAGGCCAGTAGAGAAGATTTGTGTTACAAAGAGAAAAGTACTTGTTTTTAATTCTTTTTCCTTGGTGAATTGTTTTTGCAGAGGGCCGTGGCGATTTGTGGCTTGTTGCAGCTACCGGGGCAGCTCTTTCCGTCCCTTACCACCTCTTATTAATGTCCCCCACCAACCCATATCTCCCTGGAAGTAGCTTTAGCGAGGCTGAAGCTGCCAGTGCCAGTGCTCTCGGCACCCCCGCCTCCGACCCAACAGGAGACCCTGCTGCTGCAATTTTAGCCAGCCATAAACTACCCGGCGACACAGAAGATGTGTTTCCAAAACATAATCAACCTACTAATTCGTATATGCCCCCTAGAAGGCCAGTGCACGGTTCGTTAATGTATTCTCCGTCTGGGGTTCTCGTTCCCCCTGAAGTAGCGGCGGGAAGCTGGACAAAGAGGTACTGGTTTGGGGCTGCGTTGAGTTGTGCTTCGTTTGGTGCTATGATGGCTATTTTGGCGAGCAAGAGGGATATGGCGGCGTTTGTAGCTCCATTTTAGCACCTTAAAATTGGGGAATTCAATTAAACGCCGCGTCGTCTAGCGGCTAGAAAAACTAATTTTCAAAAATAGGATTGGTTTTGCTTTAGCGTAGCTTGATTTCCAACTGTTCAATAAAAATAATATATATTATTTTCAATCTGTCTATGCCTTCCTTATATCTTGGCAGCTAACGTTTAACCTCAATTGAAAGAAATAACAATGTTATCCAAATCATAAAACCGAAGGAATTACTCAAATAAATCTGCAATCTAGCATCGCTCGTATAATGTGCATTTAAATGCCACACGGGAATCGGCAACCCTGAAATTCGTCGCAACTGAAGATGACTCCAAGCATCAACCAACGTCAACGGTTGTGGTGTGAGGAAGAAAAAGTTCTCTCTAGCATCTATGGTTTCACCCATATAGCTGCAAGTGACAATCAGAGCCATCCAGAACTATTTCACAGCGTCTTTCGCAGGTTTGTTTCTGCTCTATATGTGGCCGGCAAGAAGAGTCCCTCTTCTGGAGATAGCATCGTTGGTTCTACCTGGCCAACTTTGACACACGCAGACCTCTCCTTACTAAAATCTACAGCTGAATATCTTACTGGATCTGACAAGAACGTGACCTGGTTTCCTGACTATGGGTGTGCGTTGGTGGCATTGCATCGTTCTACAGGTGGAGATACAATTCGTCTCTCTGATGATATCCCATTGATTTTGATAGGATTGGACAACTGGAGTTTTCACAGGTAATTTTAACAAAGATACTATTCTCTGTATTTAATTTCCCTTCCTTAATCGTTTTTCCTCTCGAATAACTCTGTTTTTCTGGTTCCTTCTTCCTACCTCAGCGTGGCGCAATGCGGGACGCAGCACACCGCAGCATGCAGCGGCAGCTCTATCCTTCACGCCCGTAGTATTCCTGCCAGGCAATACTCTACTCTAATCAAGACGCTAACGTTTCATTTGAACAACTCGAAGTTGCTAAAGATAAATTAATGCAGGCAGCTGGGCGGTTGCGGCAGCTTGGGCGAGGACAGCGGGTGGTGTTTGTAGGCACTGCAGACATCACAGAGCAGATTAGAACAGTTCAACAGCAATATAATAACAATGACGTTGCGTATACAGCTCCAGAATCTTCTGAAATCACGTCCAAGGATGTGTTGCAGTGGGTTATGAATAACACTGTTGACGCCACATTAAAGGGTATTTTAGAATGGAGCAAGCAAGGCCTAGACTACGCACAAACACGTAGCATCAATGATAATGGTCATTCTACCTCTGCTTCTACTACTGCTCCTACTACTACACCAGAAGAGCAGTTATTAGTAGATGAAGTGCTGGAGCTATCAGAACTGTATGGTGGTAGCAGAGCCAAACAGCCAGTTGGTGCGGTGGTCTCTCAATTTGCAGCCACTAAGAAGATCTCTGAAAATCCTGATCAAGAAATGATGAAAGTAATTCAGGAAAGGAGTTCTCTGTACGGTGATGGCTACGAGGTTACAGCAGTCGGTGGCTTGAATGAAGAAGTCGAGCAGGAACTTGAGGTGGAACAAGAAGAGGAGGAAGAGGTAGAAAGTGAGATTGCTCGATTGGAAGCACGGGAAGAAATCGACTGGAGGTATGAGAGTGTGCTTACAGCTACTAGTATTCTGGATATCTCTGCCACTGTGCAAGTGAGGACCCTGGTTGAAGTGGCTGCGTTCTTGCATCCGGCACGTGTGAAGAAAGACATTGATTGGAGTAAGAAAGTCTATTGCACTACGAATTTCTTGAGCTCGGCAGATGATAGCGCATTTGAAAAAAGATCTTTTCTGCGTGTTCACGGTGTTTTCGCTATAAATGAATACTTGCGCCCTGTTGATGTGTTCTTGCTGCTGCCAGGGGATAATTCTGTGGTGCTGTTGTCCGAAAGGGAGGCGAATGGCGTACTGAAAGCAATGCTAGAGAGTAAAAAACAAAAACATTGTAGGTATACTGGTGCACTATTGATGCATTTGTGCTATGCATGCGATGCAGCATCTACCAAACAACAGCAACAAGGCAAACCAATCGACGTCTCCCCACTGCTGCCACCCAATCTCTCACCTATTAAATTTGCCCTCAACGGTAATGCTGCCAGCAGAGATACGCAATACACTAGAAGTATACTCAAGGCTCTACAAAGTGGGGTGTGCTTAAAACAATTTGTGAGCATGCAGTTGTTTAATGGAGAGACTACGTATGTGGATCCTCAAGGACGGCAATGGATTGAATTAGAAAAATTGCCGTGGTTGAAGGAACTGCAGAGGTTGGTGTGGCATGAAGGCGAAGTAGCAGAAGTGTTGGTGCGTATGAGAGGAACGCACGTGTTGTTTACACGCAGTCAACTAGAGATGGCGTGTGGTGAGATATAATACGAAGGGCTTTACGTAGTAGATATTTAAGATCGAATATGATACAATAATAAAATAAACACGACAATTTTTCTTAAACAGTGTATTATTCGTTATTACTATGTATCAATAATGAAGTTTTAGAATACAATTTCCATTTATAACAATGCCATGCTATTGCTTCACCCAATGTTGCATTCACGGTCCGTAAGTGTACTTCAGCAATACAATCTCCATTTATAACAATGCCATGCTATTGCTTCACCCGATGTTGCAGTCACGGTCCGTAAAAGTGTACTTCAGCAATACAATCTCCATTTATAACAATGCCATGCTATTGCTTCACCCGATGTTGCAGTCACGGTCCTTAAGTGTACTTCAACTATCAAACCAGGTTCCGAAACGACATCTGGTACGTATTCACCTGTTTTGCCTTCCGTCACCCAAGTAATGGGCATGCAGGCCTGGAACCGAGAACTCTACAGCATAGCATATTGTGGGTTCCAGAATGAAACTAACGCTCCAGTGACATATTGATATATATATATTCATGCACAGCATGCGAGTGAGACGTGCGTCTAAAATGCCGATGCCTTTTTTAACTTTAGAAGCCATCCTAACGTGCATATTCTTAAGTGTACCTGTAAATTTACTACCACAACATTGCTTTCTGTGGTGGAATTAGTGCAACAGACCTTGAGCCGAAATGCATTGATATTCTATTTTGTCTTTTACCTCGTACTCAGTTTCAGCTGGCTTGGCTTTCTACGTTGAATTTTTCGAGTTTAAAGAATAAAGACCAAAGAAAAAATAAAACTAAAATGCTTAACCACTACTAGTAGATACCTGTATTCACTTGCTTAGTATGCTTTTGTTTTTTGAAATGCAGGGTTCACTGCAGGGTTCACTCGCACAAAGTCAAGCAACGAAAAAGGAAAACAATGCAACACAACACAACACAACCAAAGACAGTGCATTCAAATTATTAAGGCTTAAAAAAAGGATGGAAAAGAACGATGTCAAACTATTTGTAATATGTTTTCCTAGCCAGCCATGTGCCTGCTCTTAGCTACCGCTTCTGCGCTCTCACCAACTCTGCTTCCTCCCGATAGAGCAGCACGCAGACCATCCTTCTCAGCAGGAATCTCTACACGAGTCGCGTTATTTAAAACTCCAATATCACCACCACCACTCACCAACGTATTGCCACCTTCAGCAAATACCAAGTAGCTCTCCCCAGCAGCAGCTGCGGCACTGCTCAAGCTACTCCCTGGCGTCCCAATGACGAGAACTGTTTTGCTCAATAAATGCAACTGACCAGCTATTTCTCTCAATCCAGCGACACTATTCGGGTGCGTAAACTTGAATTTACTAGGAAACACTACTCCAGCACTCTTGGCACCAGTTAAATTCATGTTCCAAATCATTTCTTTGATACTTTCTTCCTCTTTTGAATCATCGCTTACTATGAAAAATCTGGGGACAGATTCACCGTCAAGTGGCATTCCTGCAAACTGTCTGGCTACAGTGAGGAAATCTGATGCTTGAGGGGGTGCGCCGTTGTTTTTAGCAAGACATTCTTGTGTTTTGCATGAATGGATACCGATCCATTGTCCCCAATGAGACCATTGCTGTTCTTCGATAAAAGGAGCAGCCAACGCCAAGACCCTGTAAAGAAGAAGAGATAATTAGAATAGTTGATTAATGCTTTATATTAAAAGGAATCAAATCGCTACATAGCATTAATTACTAGCACATCTACTGTATATATATAATTAAAAGCTATTCTCCTAGCTAAACGTACTGTGGAGATGGGGTGAGTAATTTATAAAACCATGCTGCATCTTTAGATCCAGGTAGAAAGTTGGAGGAAGAAAGGAGACAGAGAGCTTGTTCATTTGTATGGTGAGAGACCCTGTAGGTTAATTTTATATACAGCGAAAGAGAGAAATAGCCAGTTAGCTAAAGTGATTAAAGAGAATTAGAATGGGGTACGTTGGCATAGGTGATTCAGAGAAAAGGCTTATTTATCAAAAAAATTTAATAATAAACGAAATTTCTTACTCTTCCCAGTTATTTTGCACTGCTTGATAATCTATATAGCTCTCTACCATATGCACCTTGCACTTTGTATCCTCAATTTGAGAATATTTACCACTTGGAAATGGCCCTGTAGGTAAATTAGGGCTTTGATATAAATCACTCCATGCCGCTGCAAAATCAACTTCGCCACCTTCAGGCCAAACAACGATGAAATTAACTTGAGCATTGCGAGCAAGAGTAGCTGCAGATGCTACAGCAGCTAATCTCTCAGATAAAGTGCCTGTGGGCTGCAGGAAATATTGAAGAAGGAGAGAGAGCGTTCAGTTTTTGTAGAGGCCATCACCACAAAAGGTCGAGAAAAAAATTAGAAACTTAAAACTTACCATAATGTACATGGTTTTGAAACTGCCTCCATCAGGAGAAATGTCCCATACTGGAGATGTTACTAGAGGAGTGTCAGCTACATGGCATCCTTGTGGAAGCAGCGTTGTTGATTGAGCACCAGCAGTTGATACCTGCATGGGCGGGCAAGCATTTTTTTTTAGGGTGGAGGAAAAATTGAAATTAAAATTTTGGCATTTATGCGACCTAGGCTACTTTGCACTCGAAATATTCGGCTTCCGTCTGCAATATAAACTTGCCTGTAAGCAAAGAATAGCTAGAGCAAGAGCTCGGATCACGCTTCTTGAAGAGAAATATTTACCGATGCTTTTAGTTGGACGGGCAAGTCGTCTAAGCACTCTCTGTTGCAGCCGCATTGCCTAGCTCGCTGTTTCAATCCGTATATACGTTTAGTGCAATTGATTCGAGACGGCGAATGGGCGTCTAAAGAGCTTCTCAAAGCACTTGAAGTCAGACTCAGAATTCCGACTTGAAACAAGGAGGCACTACAAAGATCGAAACTCTCTGAGCCTCGCCTTGTTCGCTATAAACTTTATTATTCTGAGTCTTCTACGTCTTCGAAATATATTGATGAGTTTGAATGAGCATGAAATAGATTAGAGACTGGCTCGCTTCTTGTCCAGTTGCTCAGCGCCCAGGGCTGCCCTTCGTTCGATCCACCCTAGACGAGCCACTGAACTTTTTGGATCCGTTGTAAATTTGATGTAGTCTTTGCTGATTTATAGTCCGTAGTAGACGAGACATTGTTGTTACAAGTTATGTTAATCAAAAGGAGTATCGTCTCGTTTAAGTAAAGCAGATCAAATTTCTTAATTAAATAAAAGGTCGCGATGCTCACCGGTCAACAAAAACTTTTTGTCCCACAATTTCAATAGCCATCTTCTGGCTATACACCGAAGGCAAAAGCTCCAATAATAAACGCAATGGCGAATGTCACGACAATGCAGGGTTTAGTAGCGCCACTGGCTGGCGCAGAATCAGAGGATGGGGAAGCAGGCACTATGGGAGCAGGCACAGGGGCAGGAGTCGGGGTGGGGATGGGAGCAGGCACTGGAGCCAGAGCAGGCACTGGAGCAAGAACAGGGATGGGAGCAGGGATGGGAGCAGGAGCAGGGACGGGCAAAGCAACAGGGGAGGGGCCAGGAGCAGGAACAGGCGCAGGGTTTGCGACAGCGGCAAGCTCAGCATTCGCCTTCAAGCCGTTAGCAACAAGCAATTGTCTTTCGAGCGCGAGGATCGTGCTCTCAGCACCCCCTTTGAATAACGCCTCGTTGGCAGCGGTGATTTCCTTCTTCAGCTCCTCATTACCTTTTGCAACAGCCATGCCGAGGTATGACGGGGCATTTGGATCAGCGCTTTGAGCAGGCAACTCGATTGGCGACAAGTCAAACTTGGTGCCTGATACGTAATCTGTAAAGAACCCAATGCACTCACCGTTTCTGATATTTGCAAGGACCTGTTCCTGTGTAGCAGCCTCGTCTGCAGAAGGAATAACGACAGGGTTCAAATTCAACCGGGTAGCGATCTGTTCGCTGGCACTGCCTTCGGTAAGGCAAACTGGCTTGCCGGCCAGGCCTTCCCAGCCATTGGTGATATTGACAGTCTCGTTAGCAGAATATATTTGGAAGTTTGAACCGTAGTAGTAAGGTTCAATGAAATCTACGATTCCTTCGCGTTCAGGGGTTACGGTGATATCAGCTAGAGCAAGGTCGGCAGAGCCATTATTAAGTAATTCAAAGCGGGCATCAAGATCGTAGGTAGGTACAAAAGTGCAGGTAACGCCGAGTTCATTGCAGAGTGCCTTGGCAATTGCAGGCTCATACCCTGCATACAATAACGAGTGTTTGTATTGACGGTGAGGGGATTTAATTTTGATTTTTAAAATTAATCGCTACTAAGCTACTAAGAACTTGGAGAGTGCTATTGAGAAGTATTTCACGAAAGATAAACAACAGAATTAAATAAAGACAACCCCTAACGACAACTGCTGGGGTGAAATTTGAAAGATCTAAGATGGAGATAAGTCCCATACACATCTTACCTTCAAAATCACCATCAGATCCTTCAATTTTGCGTGTCATGGGCCATCTCGACTTCTCATACAGAACCACTCGCAATTCGTCGGGAGCTGCGGTAATTGCCCCGGATGCGATAATGACCGCGAGAAACAACAAAGCTGTTGCCATATTGTTACAGTATTTGTGCTACGCCAGCTTCAATCGGACACAACAATACTTTATGGAAATGCTTTTGGCTTGAATTGTAAGCCTTGAATGCTGCAAAAAGACTGCCGTGCATCCGAAGGAAAGCTTTTTGAATTGAAGTCTCGACAGGAAGAAAATTTTTACCAAATCCAGGTATCCGTTGACATTATTATGGATAAGCTTATGGATTCAAGTTGGAGTCAGTGATTAAGCGCCCAGCCGTCTTCAAATATCTTCTTCCCCCGGCTCTGCACTACTCGGAAGGACCCATCCTGATTTGGGCTCGTTTTAGGACATTTTCACACGGATGTCTTCTGACTCGTCGTCCTCACCACTTCCACCACCTTTCCATTTCTAATAAAATGCGCCAGATACTCCGTATTCCCGGACGTAGCCCCTTTTATCGGCGATTCCATCCATCCTAGACATTCAAATCCTACTTCTTTCCAACCCTCAATCACACTATTCACCACTTTAGCTCTCACCTCGGGATCTCGCACCACCCCTCCAGTATTCACCTCTGTCTTTCCAGCTTCGAACTGTGGTTTAATTAGTAAAAGTAACTGCCCACCGTTTAATTTCAGTATATCGCAGACCGTTTCCCGCATCTTTAAAGAGGAAATAAAAGATAAATCTAGCGTAACAATGTCCACTGGAGCAGCACCTTCAGGTAAATCTCCACGCCTAAGATGCCGTAAATTTGTTCTTTCCATGATTGTAACACGAGGATCTACTCGCACCTTTTCAGCTACTTGTCCATACCCAACATCGACTCCTACAACCCGTAAAGCCCCTCTTTGAAGTAGACAATCGGTAAAACCACCAGTTGATAAACCTGAATCAAGAGCAGAAAATCCAGTGGGGTCAATCTTAAAGTAATCGAGAGCAGCTTCTAGTTTAAGACCAGCTCTGCAGACGAATTTGGGTTGTTCTGCCGTAATGACGACGGTAGCAGTAGTTGGAACAGGGGTGCCTGCTTTTAAAACAGCCTTGTCATTGACAAGCACCTTGCCTGGGAGAGGAAAAAAGCGGGGAAGAGAAACATTAGATATTGTCTAATCATACAATAGTCTTAGTTCCATTTTACCCCACCCTGCGTAAAACGTCTTTCTTACCTTGAGCTATCCATGATTGAATAACATTGCGGCTGTATTCTGGGTACTGCTCTAAGCACACTTCATCTAATCGCCGCCGCCGCTTTTTTGGAGTCGTGCAATCTACTTGCTCGCCAGCTGTTCCTTGCGCAGTGTCGTTGAATGCCGCATTTCTACGACGTTCGGATCTCTGAGATACATGAAAGCCACGGCTAAGCAAGAGCCCAGGCCTTGGAGCAGGGACAGGGAGCAAGCGAATGAGGGTTATGATGGCCCCGGAAAAATGTATTGGGCTCATGGGATAATCCGCAATTAATGATATAAACTGAATTGCAATGCACGTTTATCCAATGGGCATCTGTAGAAACTGGTTTTATGATGCTGCTGGCAGCACTTTTGGCGCATTTTTTTTTCAGGCGGTTGATGAACTCTTGTTTGCCACTAAATTTGCGAATTTTCTATAGCAGTGCATTATCAAAAATATTGTAGAGATAAATAGGCAAAGAGCCGAGATGTGCTTTCGGGTCGAAGTGTAAATAGAAGGAAATTGGCATCGCAACGACCACTTCGAGTTGTGTCAAGCTGCTTGATAAAACGCAACAATGTCAAGCATAGAAAATATCAGGTAAATTTAACGGAATATTTGGCGACTGTATTCTATGCAACGAGGGCTCAAAATGATGTTTATATTTGGACATGCTGCAACCACCTCAATGATTTTAATATTTCTCCTCTTTTATTTTCTCTTTGCAGCGTGCACGTTCGGGTGCGCCCATTAAACGATGCAGAAAAGGAAAAGGGCAAAGCTTGGAAAGTAGAGAGCAACAAGATCGCTCAAGCAGACCCCGTGACAGCTGCTTTGTTGAGCGATGCAGCACCTTACACCCTGGATAACATCTTTGATGGACCCTGCTGCACTGCTCAGGTATATCAACGCACTACCAGAGATCTTATCCATCAAGTCGTTGAGGGTTTCAACTCAACTGTCTTTGCTTATGGACAGACATCCTCTGGTAAGACGCACACAATGAGAGGAACTGATACTGAGCCTGGTATTATTCCATTGGCTGTACGCGAAATCTTTGACTTGATTACAGCTACTAAAGATCGCGAATTCTTATTACGAGTCTCATACATGGAGGTAAGGGTTTTAATTTCTTAGTTACTTTTTAGCAGCAACCGCCTCGGTCAGTTATGGCCTGGCACTTCCATCTTGAAATTAACTCTATAACTAATCTTCTCTCTCCTATTCTGATTACATCTATAGCTCTACAATGAAGATATCAATGATCTTTTAGCCCCAGAAAATTGCAAACTCCCTGTCCACGAATCTAAAGAATCTGGTATCTATGTTGCTGGTCTTCGTGAAGATATCGTATCAGGGCCAGAACAAGTGTTACAACTGCTTGCAGAAGGTGAAAGTCACCGTCATGTTGGTGAGACTAAGATGAACAAAAATAGTTCCCGTTCACATACCATCTTCCGTATGGTGATTGAATCTCGAAGTACCACTGCAGCTGCTGGTGGTGGCGTTGACGTTGGTGGTGGTGATGTTGGTGCTATACGTGTTTCTGCTTTAACTCTGGTTGATTTAGCTGGTAGTGAACGGATTGCAAAAACTGGAGCTGAAGGACAGCGTGCAAAAGAAGGTGCTGCTATAAATAAAAGTTTGCTCACTCTAGGAACGGTCATTAATAAATTGTCCGAAGGTGTTGCTGCTGCTGGAGGTCACATCCCTTACCGTGACTCTAAGTTGACTCGTATTTTGCAGCCTTCTTTAGGTGGTAACGCCAAAACGGCTATTATTTGTGCCATTACCCCTGCTTCTCAGCATGTAGAAGAAAGTCATAGCACCTTGCGATTTGCATGTCGTGCAAAGCGCGTCGTCAACAATGCCACTGTGAATGAGGTATTGTCTGATGCTGCTGTGTTGAAACGACAAGCAAATGAGATTGAAGAGTTGCGTAAAGCACTGCAATCCAGTGGCAATGCTGCTCATATTGAAGAAGAGATCAATCGCCTTCGTGCAGAGTTGCTTCACAAGGATCAAGAAAGAAATAATATGAGCTCAGCATTGGCAGCAGAAAAGGAGGAACGTGAACGTGCTCAACGTAAAGTCGACAATATGGCACGATTAATGCTGGAAGGTAACACTGCTGGAGCTGTAGGAGTTGGAGGGTCCCCTGATGCTGCTGTTGTTGGTGGGGGGAAGAAGAAGAAGAGGGACAGTCGTAGGGAGACATGGTGCCCTGGAGCTGGACAACGTAAACGACCTCTACTTCCCAACTTGGCGGTACTTACTGAAGATGGTGTAAATGGGTCTACGAATGCAAGTGGTGCACAGCGTCGTTCGGATGGTGGTGCTTTACTCTCTTGGTCTGCTGGTGTCTCTCCTCCCCGAAAAGTTCAATGCTCTGAATCTTTGGGTGGTGGTGGTGTAGATGAAAGTGCACGTCGTTCTTCTCATCAAGCTATGGGAGGAGATGTCTCTGAACTGCAGGCTCGTGTTCGTGAGCTAGAGACTGCAAATGATTTAATGCAGCGTGAATTGGATTCTTTGGCCGAGGGTGCACAGCGCACCCAGCAGCAATTGCGTGATGCTGAAGATGAGCTCATGTCTGTAGCTGAAGAGCGGGATAATATGGGTCCTGCGCTGAAAGAAGCGCAATGGAAGGCTCGTCAACTTGAAAAAGAAGTTGCCGAGGTTGCTGCAGAGAGAGATGCAGTATCTGCAACTGTCACTGAGCTTGAAGCTGCTGTCGCTGCTGCTCAAAATATGGACACTGCTGATGGTGATGAAGTCAAACAGCAGTTGCAAACACTCACTGCTGAAGCTGCTCGTTTACGCGAAGAGCTTGAGTCTGCTGAAAAGGCAAAAGTAGAGCTGGCTGAAGCACAAGCAGAAAAAGAACGCCTGAACGCCAAAGTTGAAAAGGCCAAATGTGCTGCAGCTGAAGCTGAAGAAAAGGCAAAGTCTCTTGCTGATGAAGTAAATGAAGCTCGTTTTGCTAAAATTGCTGCAGAAGATAAGTTAACAGAGGTGGAGACGCGTGCTCGCAGCTTATATGAAGAAACTGAGCGCCTTAGTGCCCACATTTCTGATCTTGAAAGCAGAAAACGTGCTCCTCTGTACCAAAAACGTCAAGAAGATGAACTTCGTGCTACAGTCGAAAAAGCTGGAGAGGCAGAGGCACGTGCTACCGAAGCTGAGCTCAGGGCAAAGGAAGCTAAAGCTGCTGCTGATGCTGCTGAAGGTAGAGTAGCTAAGTTGCAGGAAGAATTGGATCGTGCTCTAGCTAGCTCTAATGAAGAAATATCTGATTTACATGACCAACTGAAAGTTGCTGCACAGCGTGTTGCTGCTGAGGCTGAACTTGTTGCTGCAAAACATGCTGAAGCTCTGGCTGCTGCACAGGCGCGGGAAGATGCACTTGCTGCTGCAAAATCTGCTACTGAAGAAGCTTTAGCTGCACGTGAAGCTGATTTTGAACGTCTTAATGCGGAGTTATCTGCTCAACAAGAGGCTCAGACAGCTCTTACTGCTGAACTGGAAGAAACCAAAGCATGCGCTGATGCTGCAGCACAGCACGTCCAGTTTTTGGAAGAGAAGGCTGAAAATGAAGCTGTTGAAGCTGAAAAGGAGAAAAACGCTCTTCAAGAGCAAATCGAATCTCTTCGTGCTGAGATGGTTACTGCAGCAGAGGGTCATTCCACTGCTTTGGCTGCAGTGGGTGAAGAGAAGGGAGCACTTGTTGCTGTCAACACTGCCCTTGAAGCTGCCAAGACTGAGCTCGAAGGCAAAGTTGCATTAGCTGCTGCATCAATCAATGCTGCCGAAGAGCTTAAAGAACTGAGACGCAAGTATAAAGACGAAACTGCTCGCTTAAATCTTGCATTGAAATCCGCCGGTGCAGGTAGCAAGGGCACCGAGAAGGCTGCAGACCGTGCGGCCAAGGACACTGAGCGATTACGTAACCAAATTAAAGACCTTGAAGGCAAACTCCGCACCGCTATTGCTGATAAAAACTCTGCTCAGATGGAAAAGGCTGCTGTTGATCGGGAACTTCGCGGTGCTAAAGCTCAGCTGGACAAGTTGGGTAAGACGGTGAGTCGCATTGCTGGAGTAGAAGAAAGGAAGCGTGAATCTGTGATGCAAGGGTTCAATCAAGCAAAAAGTAGATTAGCTACTTTGGAAGATTCTCTCATGGCAGCGCAAACTGATTTAGAACGAACTACGTTTGAATTGGAAGGGAAAAAAGCTGAAATTGAAAACCTCACTGCTCAGTTGGAGGAAACACAGCGTGCAGGTGAAGAGGCGACCGCTCGTGTTGAAGATTTAAGTGCTCAACTTGAAGATGCAGAGTGCGAGGGAGAGCATTTAAGAGCTGATTTGAATGCTGTGCGTGCTGAGCTTTCTGAAAAGACAGAAGAAGCAGCAGCAACAGCTGAAAAAGTTATTAAACTGGAAACAATGCTTGCTGATGTTGAGGACGCCAAGGCAATGGTATCACACGAAAAGGCCACTTTAGAAACTGAGTTGAAGAGTCTTGGTGCTGAAGCTGCTGCGACTGCTGAAAGATTAAAAGACGCAGAAGCTCAGCTTCCTCGTATTGAGGAGTTGCAAAGTCAGTTGGACGGTGCTCGTGAGGAACTTGAAACTGCTCAGTCATCAGCTACGGCCAATGATGAAGCTGCCAAAACTCGCATTGCTGTATTAGAAGCTGATATTGCTTTGCTTGAATCTAAAATGGAAGAGATTGTCGCTGCTTCTGGACAAGATAAGCTCAATGCCGATGCTGCAATGCAAGAGGCTGCTCAGAAAATTGCCGCTGCAGAGACTAGTCTTCAAGAACATGCCGCCTATGTCTCTTCATTAGAAAATCAAATTAATGATAGTATGTCTGAAGGTATGGAGCTTAAAGCAGCAGCTGAAGGTGCTGCTCAGCAATGCAGAACTCTCGAAGAACAACTGGCAAGGGCTACAGCGACTGCCGAGGTTGCTCATGAGCATATTGAAGAGACCACTGCCGAGTTGCAAGCTACTAAAACCCGTGAAGAAGCAGCTAAAATGGAATTATGTGATGTCAGAAATGAGCTTGGAATTACTAAGAATGCAGCTGCAGAGGTTGCTGCAGAGGCTGAGGGTCTCCGTGCCCAGGTGGCCGCAAATGCTGAAAACACTGCTGCCTTGGAAACTCGCCTTACAGAGCTTGAATGCGAACTGAAATCAATGACTTCTGAGCGTAAGATGGTTGAATCCGAGCTTGAGACTGCTTTGACAGAAGCTGCCAGGTGGCAAGCTGTGGTAGAAGACTTGCGCTCTGCTCAAAATGAAACTGATGCTGGCATTGCTGAGAAATCTGCAGCTCTCATGCAAGCACAAGCTACAGTAGCTGAACTTGAAAGTAGAGTTGCTGCTGCAGAAGGTGAATTAGTAGCTGTTCGGGAACGTGAAGCTGAAATTCGTGTAGATTTGGAGTCTCGCTTGACTGAAGTGCAAAATGAATTAGAAGGTGTTATTGCAAGTGCAGCTGCTACAGAAGCTGCATTAACTGAAGAACGTGCAGACGCAATTTCCCTTGCATCCACTTTAGAATCTCTTCGCTCTGAGCTTGAAATTGAGCGTTCTGCTGTCCAGGCACAGCAAGAGCTTGCTGCCCAACAGGTTGCCGCTGCTGAAGCCACTGCTGAAAGACATACTGCTATGGTTGCACAAGATTCAGAACGTAAAATCGCTTCTCTTAATTCTCGCATTCAATCCCTTGAAGGTCAACTTCACCGCGCTGCTACAGAGGCAGAGGTATCGCAACAACGTGCTCTCGCTGCTGCTGGCCCTGTTGGCACCAAACTCGCTGCTCTTGAACAGAGATGCACAGACCTGGAAAATGATTTACGCAAAAGTAGACGTCGTGAGGAGAAATTACAAGCTTTGCAATATCGTCTTAAAGAAGATATTCGTCAAGCTGGTGGTGATACCATGGCCACTGTGTTTGATCAGTTGCGCGATGTGAGATCTCTTGAATATGAATTGGATAGGGTAGCAAATCGTGCTGCTAGAGAGAAGGCTGCTTTGAAAGAAGCATTGGTGGCTGCACAGAAACGTGTTTCTGAACTGGAAAATAGTAATAGTAATGCTGCTGTTCTATATAGCGGTAGTTTAGGAAGTAAAAAGAGATTAGCACCTGCAGCGACAGTTGCATTGGCTGATAAAGAAAATCAAATTCATCATGGCGTTTGAAGAAAAACTATCGATATGATGATAGAAAATGTAATTTATTGACTATTTTGAATTTATTTTCTTTGCTATTTCTTTATTTGACTGAAAGATTGTACGGATTTGTGTAATTATATGGATTTCCGAATAAATGCAAGGTTATTTACAGGACAAGTGGATGAATGCATGTAAGCTAGCAAAACTAGGGTTGAGGCGAGATAGAGCGGAATCAAAAAGAAAGAAGCAGAACCCAAAGTAGCATACAAAGTAAACCATTATCCTTCTACTCTTCAGCCGTTTTAACTGTAGCTGCAGCGACACCTCCTTCCGTTCTCTTTACATGACCCCCACCAGCTGCAACAGCTGCTTCCATTTTCGGCATTAACGGCACTCCTCTCAGACGATTGGGCAAAGGCTGATGCAACAAGCCCTCCAGAGCATCAGCAGTCTGTTCATACAATCTGAATCTGGCATGAAGTGACTTTGCTTCTTTATTGATCGGAGCCAATGATGCAAAACTGTAGACTTGGCCGAGAATGCTAATCAGATTTATTTTTGTATAACGAGGTCCCAAGAATTTTCCACCTTTACCTTGCAAGGAAGGCTCGGCAGCGGCATAAACGAGAGGCAAAGCCCCGCGATACGCACTCTGTCCACCAACAGCTTGCATAAGCTGGCGATACATAGACCCTACAGGATGTCTTTCATACTTGTGGAAAATATCAGTCTGAGCAACTCCTGGGTGCACTACAAAGACGTCAAGCGATGTGCCCTGTAAGCGCCTGGCCATCTCAAGGCCTGCCATGAGATTTCCAAGCTTTGAAGACGCATACCAATCAGCACCAGGAGGTGGATTCATTCCCAAAGGGTCCTCCCACGGAATAGAACCTGCCTGTTCTTCAAGAGAGGATTGAAATACAATCCGCGAAGGCGTGTTTTCCCCCAATTTTCCAAGAAGCAAGTGTGCAAGGTAAAAATGACCTACAAAGTTAGTGCCCCAACGCTGTTCCATTCCATCCGCTGTTTTATCAGCATCACGTAATTGCAATGCAGCGTTGCATAAAAGAGCGTGCAAGGGTAAATTGCGAGAAAGAAACTCTTGTACAAAGTTTCGAATAGAGTGGAGAGAAGACAAGTCGAGAGGAATATAATCCAATCTGCCTAGCAAGTCTGGAGTAGAGCGACGCATTTCCTGCAAGATAGTTTCACTGCGCTCAAGATCTGGTGCAGCTATAATCACATGGGCTCCTTTCTTAGCCAATTCTCGAGATGCTTCAGCCCCGATACCGCTGGTGCCACCTGCGAGAGAAAGAAAAATAGCAGTTGTTGTTTTTAAGGTGCAATGTGTAGAACAGTGCATAAAATGCATATGGTAACCATGAAAGGCTTACTAATGATAATAACAATAACTATAGTCTAAATCTCACCTGTAATTATGAAAACCTTGCCCTGTTGGCTGCTGAGGCTATCAAAACTCCAGCCCTCTATTGCAGCCATTAAACGAGGAGGTACCATGGGTATTTTGCGGGTAACATCAATCCAAGAAGACCCGGTGGCCTTCTGTTCCCGCTCTGCAGCAGCGGGGCTGAGGGTGGGTTGACCAGCGCTGGTGGTCGACAGGTCAGCACCACCAGAGCCACCTTTGGACGCCATTGTTTGAGCCAAAAAGGTAGTAGACTCCAATCAAAATGTATATGAGAACTTGGACAGCTCTATACAATTTATATTAGTCCCTAGAAGACGAGTTTCGAAGGCTTTTGAACTTTTTAACAGCAGGGAGGGGTTGTTCGCAGCACCCCAGCTTCAGCTTGACTGGGCAGCATTGGGATAGACGTCCTGCCCTCTTGTTCACTCTACTTTACTCAATAAACCCATTTTACCCTACATTTAAACTTTGTCGTAAACGCAATTAACTTTAATTGTACTTATCCAACGCCTCCAATTCCCCTTCAAGACCAAGCAAAAAGCATAATGTCTGTAAACGAGCGTCACTCCTTTGAACCAAGATCTCCCACAGACGACTCCAGCAAACCTGTTAAAAACTTGCCTCGTCACCATGGACACGCTGTCCACCTCAACCGAGACCTTCCTGAAGACCTTGCTTCCAAAATAATGGAGGTCGGTTCCGACTATATCGCGTCCAAAACAGCAGCAAAGTACTCTGAAGAAGAGCTTCCTCAAGGCATTAGTGCTGTGGCTACCGGACCTAACCCTAAAGTTTTAGCAAATAAAATCATCAAAGAAGCTGCGCGTGAGCTTGAGCGCCAAGAAGGTACTGTTGCTTCAGGGGGTCTTGCATCGATGGCGCAAAGAGTAGCTCAGCACCGAAACGACCCCTCAGCTCCTGAGCATGAAGTAGCAGAAAGGATTCGTGAACGTATTGCTGCTGAAGAAGAACTTGCTGATCATCATACGTTCCAAGGACCTAATCCTGATAAAGGGAGAGATCCCAATAATGCTAAATTGAGGCATTTTGGAACCGGGGGTCAGCACTTTCCGTACGTTACAGGTGGGTTTAAAAATGAAAGAAACCCTGATGTTGAAGAGCCTAGGAAATAGAAAGAATAGTATGTCCCTTTATGTATTGGTTTCACAATACTCGCATTGCATCATTCTCATTGCATATTCAAATTTTTCACATGTGTTACTTATAAGTAAAGCGTTGCATTTTGTAATTTAACAAGATCATGATTGAGGTATTATTTATATCCAATCCAGGTTCTGATATCACTGGTACTGACTATATTTCCTCCCATCGGCTCTTTTTTGGCCTTGAATAGTCACTACAATCTTTCTCGGCCCTCCATAATTTCTATGTTCGTTCAAGTAGATTCCTTGCCATATGCCCAATGCAAGTCGGCCTTGTGCTATAGGCAACATCAAACTAGGCCCCATTAAACAACTTTTAATATGTGCTGGCATATCATCTGGACCTTCATCAGAATGGCGGTAATGCATTCCGTCAGGGGCGAGCTTATCTAGGGCATCTGCTAGGTCTAACGGAACATCAGACGACGCATTTTCTGAAATAGTGAGAGATGCGCTGGTGTGCTGGATGAAAAATTGAGCAAATCCAACTTCAAATTCTGCAATTTCAGGTAAATTTTGTAATAACTGGCGGTGAATGACATGGCATCCGCGGGGATAACCTGGGAGTTCGAGTGTTTTGCTGACCCATTCGGTAGGACGAAAGTGAGTGCTTGTGGCATCACTCTTGTTACCGCCAGCTGTGAGGGATAAGTTTGAAAAATTATTGCTGCATTTAGTATCGCTAGTGATTGCAATAAATAAGGTTTTATTTGGACTATTTCGTGTAGGACCTGCCTGCGGTAATAGGTGAAATTCGTCGCCTCGAAGGGCGATTTTGAAAAGATGTGATCTTATTATTTGCACGAGCGCAGATGCTCATAGCTGCCGACATGATGGTATTTAATAGTGTTCGAAAAATAGTTGATATATTATCGATTTATCAATTTCAGGGCAGAATTGGTGGGGGTTTAAGCGGATAATTTTGGCACTTTCCTCACTTTCAAAGTGACTTTGAGCGTTTTGGGTTGACTTCAAGGGAGGGGCTTAAATGAAAATATTAGATAGGTATTTGGCATTCCATTCAAACATTCGCCAAGTCATTATATGTGACTGTATTATGGGAAAGCGTACTAGCGAGCTAAAGTCCCAAGGGTCCGGCAATGCGGCTCCAAACTCTCAGACAACAGCCCAAGATATTACTCTCGCTGCACTGCTGAAACGACTCAAAGAAGTGCGAATGGCTGTGGAAGACTGGAAAAAGGTGACTTCAAAGCCTAGATCCAGCTATCCGGAGACTAACAAAGTCTCCCAGCCTCCCTCAGAGACCGACCACCTCGCCACTTCCTTTGTCAATCACCTTTCCCAAGCCCAAGAATCCCTTTTAGAAGCATCGCACAAGCTGAAGACGGCAATTGAAGCACCACAGCTGATTCCTGACGCTCGGAAGATAAGCTGCGAGCAATCTTGTATGATCTGATCCAAAGAATTACTATTTTTTACATGCATGGTGCCGAGCGACATGTCAACTACAAAATATAGATTTATTCTGCTGCTGGCACGTCACTCGTCATAGTCTTCACTGGAGGTGCTGGGAGCTTCCTCATGGCTTCTCTCGCCGTGTTAATCATTTGAGCCCTATTATTATTGTGGCTACCATGGGAGCCGTAATTTTCACGAGTATTCATTTGCTGCAATGGTTTATGCCCATGCCTTTCTACATACGTTTTTATAGCTTGATCTAAATGTATCTCTTCTTCGGCTTGTATTGTAGCAATCACCCCCTTTTCATTTGATGCTGCTGCTTCTGCTTTAAATTCAGATTGAGTTTGCAAGCGAGCGTCTTTACGAGAAATACCTTGATCCATTAATTCTAGTTGTCTGGTTGCAAATCTACGGGCAGTACTAGGTTCGAAACTGCCTAAATATATGGGTTCTAAGCTTGCACCAGGGTTACGTTTGTAATAGGCACGGACAATTTCGTCTTCAGGGAAGCGGATGCTTTGAGGGCGTCGACCCGCTTTTGTGAGAGTGGGAGGTGCGACTCTGCAAGTGGGTTTGAGGGAAATCGTTTAAGGCAATGGTATTGGAGCAGTGTGAGTAAAGTAGAAAGAGCTGCTTTAAGAGCGATATGGAAAGACAGGCAAGTAAATAAAATATTTGCAACTAAATGTGATGTAAGATGAAAAGAAGCACACCTTTCTAATGCATCCAACCAAAGAGGCCGTTCCATAACACCTGCCTCCATCAAGAACTTGACATATTTGACAAGCCCTGCTGTTGAACGCTTTGCCATGGTGCAATGTTAAAATTTGTTTCCCCAGCCAAAAATAAAAATTCTTCAGCAAAATAAAAGCACTTGGAACTCAGAGATCAGTGTATTCACTTTATTGATGCTACGCTGAAATTGAAATATGCCGATTAAGTCTCGGCAAAGGGATAAATAAACACTCTGTAAGAAGGTACACTCAGTGACTGCCGTCGGCGTACCCACACTTTTAAATATGCTCCTTAAACCCAGCATCTCCACTGCAAACTGCTAACTATTATTCCAGCAATAGCATCAATAGACACCGATCTTGAGGGTGGGCCCTGGGAAGCAGGGGATATGCCTTACAACAAATTGCCCAGCGGCGGCACATTCTTTGGCATTTTTTTTTGAAGAGGAACTTGATCTCGAAGAAAAATCAGGGAACGTTAAAGCTGATGGTATCGAAATTAGTAACACAGAGCAGAACTTAAGCGAGAACCCTGCGAAGGCGCGGAATGTTCTAAAATATGAAGGCGGGCGAGACGAAGCGGAAACACCACTGGTGTCACCAGCTGCTTAGTCTTGTAGAAGAAGAACAAACAATAGGTGACCGACTGCCAGTTGCTTCAAATCCCCAAACATCCTAGTAAGCCGATATTAGTTCTTAAATCCAAGAAGTGCACGTATACCTGACAAAGACTCTCTTCCTGTCATTGGCAAACGACCAAAAAGATGCAGAAAGAAAGAACATGGAGAAGCAAGTTAAATCCAAATCTTTTTACTTAAAGAGAATAGAGTTACCATTGGCAACAGACATGCGATACATCAGCTGGAGATAGACCTCTAATTAAATAATTGATAGTAATAAAACTATACATTTACATTGTGTTCTCTACAGGAAAAAAAAAGGTGCCGACCATGACACTAAAAAGCTAGCTGTACAAAAAACACCGTCGGTGGGTTCTGTTTTCATTTTACCACCGTTGTATTATACTTGGAATGAATCAACCGGTATTGTATACAAAATATTGAAGTTATCGCGTCTGTTCCATCAGAAAATTGCTCTTTCTCGATAAATAACTGAGACGAAGAAAAAAATAGTGGCATGCACAGGGGAGAGTTTGGAATGAAAATGAAAACCAACACCATGCGTGCGCCTCATTTTTCAAGGCGTAATCTAAATTTGAATAGAAATATCGAAAGCAACAGAAAAATATATGTATTCATTTTATTATCAATTTAAACATCAATGTGTTCAATAACAGGGGCCTTTATTGGTCTCGAGGGCGTTCAGAAAGAAATCTCCAACGCCCCTGCCGGTGTAGCAGCAGCCCCCTGTTGCTGTTTAATAAGTCCACACAAGCCCTCAATATCTCTGACACCAGGTCCTGCAAGACTGATATCAATATGTTTCAACATAGGGCATCCTCTAATTGCAGATAATATCGCTCCAGCACTCATGCTACGGCAAGCTGCCAACGATACTCGGGTCAGTCTCGGGCAGTGCAAGGTAACTTCAGACAATTTCCCACAATTGTTTAAATGCAAAGAACGAAGATGAGGTAACGCTATTGCCACTTTTTGAAACTCTCCTACACCTAGATTCAACTCTTTAAGATTCTTTAATGGAGTTTCTACGTGTATGAAGGGTGTATCAGCACACGGCGAAATTGTACCGTAAACTGGCACACCAGTGAGATGATGCTCTATTGCCAAGTTTGTAGGGACTAGCCCCAAGTAGAAAGCATCAATTCCAAGGATCTTTACCATAGATAATTCCCTCACTTCAGAAATTAACCCTCCAGGATGAGTACGAGTACCATTAGTACAACTGCTCAAATGCAAGGCTGGCCATAATTGGTGCTGGTTGCTTCCATTCCCCGGAGCACCACGGATGACGTTCACAGCGAGTGATATAGGTAATTTGCAATTGACAGCCAATGAAGCAGCTGCTTCAGGTCCAATATTGCAATTTGAAACATTTAAATATTTTAAAATAGTGGATGTCTTGAATAAATCGTGGATCATAACGCATAATGCTTCTGGCTCCATTGCAAAATTATCACTCAATGTCAAGTCTTCAACTCCACGGATAGAGTGAAAAAGGGGTCTAGGGTCCTGTAAAGGCATAAAAGATATGTCTAAAGAACGAAGATACTTTAAAACGCCAATTTTAGTAATGCCAGAAGCTGTGACCTCACTACACGCTCCAATTTTCAGCTGTGTCAGTTTGGGACACCGGGCGAGCGCAGCAATGGCTTCATCAGTAAAGGAACCGCACAAAGAGGCATCGACTTGTCGCAGCACAGGGCAATCAAGAATGATAGTTTTTAATTGATTGCATCCACGGAGAATTAGTTCTTCTAACCCATGTAATGGAGCAAGCGTAGCTTGTTGAAGACTGTGGCAGCACCCTAGTGATATTGATTTCATTTTTCGACTAGAGACTTCAATATTCTCAAGATAACTGCATTCAACCAGCATCAAATTACTCAATACATCGCAATCCAATCGTAAATCAGCGAGTGCTCTGCAAGCTGAGATCTTCACTTCTCGCACTTGGTCAGAAGTAATATTTACAGAGGACAGCATGTGGCAGGCGTGGAAACTGACTTTTCTCAACTCGGGGAGATCACTGAAACTGTGCAATGCAGGTAGATGTTTGCCAGTACTAACCAAAGCATCACATTCAATCAATTGCAGCTTTTGTAGGTACGCACAACCTAATTCAATGCCGTTGAGAACAGGGCACCCAGCTAAAGACAACTGTCGCAAATTCGCAGAGCTGATACTCAAGTGGCGTAAAACAAGAGCAGAAGGTTTGCCAGTGCTGCTATTGTGAAACAAATTAAACGTATCCAGGTTAACTGTATTCAGTACCAAGTTGGTTAAATGCTCAGGTCTGCGCAAGTGTATGGCTCTCAATGAACGAGAATCAATGCGCAACGATGAGAGAGCGGTGCACCCTTCAACGTGCAGAGAACGAAGCGCAAACATTCGATCATTGACAGCAGTAGACAGCAAAGTACCAGTCAATGCATCACAATCAATAATATGGAGCTCTTCTAAACGTTCCCATGTAGTGTTTGCGACACCACCAGCAGCAGTTGGAGGATCACCTACCCCAAGACCACCACCACTGAAATTTGCACACCCCCGCAACTCTAATCGAGTTAAATTCGAAAATCTCCTAGCACAAACTTCCAATAGATTATCTGAAATATATTGACTGCTGTCTAATACCAGCGTATGCAGCTGTTGCAGTGGTACTCCATGGTTCGTATTCATTGCAGTGACATACTCACTAATACGACCATCAGGGCCAACGCCTGCAATACCAAGTATGCACTGAGCCAAACTCTCTGCAGGAGGCAACCCACCTAAAAGATGGACTTCTCGCAGGTAAGGGCATCCACGAACGCAAATTTTATTACCAGAGAAGTGATGGAGCTGTAATTTGGTTAAATAAGGGCATGCGATGGATAAATTAGGGGTGGCGCTGTTTTGTAGGACGAGTGTTTGCAAAGTAGGGTGGGTGAGTCGAGGTTGTTGGCCACCGCCTGGGAAATTGAGAAGATGTGAGTGTGGATGCATTGCTTGGAGGTGGGCTATAAGACCACCCCCATGGAGCATTTGTTGTGGCAATGCCAATGGTTCATCGTGTTGTTGTTGCAATGCTAGTGGGACTGCTCCTTGTCCGCCTTGAGATGGTGGGTGGGCTTCCCAAATGCCGCCAGCAAGAAGGAGATGGTTCAGTTGTGGTAAGTTTTGAGATAACAAAGTTATCTCTTGTACTGTATACCGAGTTTTTTTCCAATTCCAAATGCACCAAATTCGTTAAAAGAGGGAGTACCTCTGCTAGATGTTCAGTAGTCAGCTCAACGTGGCGGGCATTCAAAGACCGGACCTCATAATGGCGGCGAAGGATTGCACAGAGAACGTCTGGGTGCATATCTTGATGCCAAACATCTATAACCCTCCAAAACTCGGGAGCTGCAGCTGTGTCCCTCCATGTTCTAGACACTAAAGCCAGACGGCAGACGTCCTCTGGGAAATCCAAGTATTGGAAAATCTTTCTCAAAACATCGGCATTTTCAAGAGCCGCTCTCATGGAGGCAAGGTCATGATACATAGCCATCTCCTGGTTCTTTTCTGCAAAAGCAAAAAGAAAACTAGGAGTAAATAGGCCAGCAAACCTTTGATTGATTTGCTGATCGCCCGGTTTTCGGACAAGTCATGAAAATAGAAATATAAAGATATACACGCGTCTTAAGTCATTTATCATGTTGCTGCGAGACTATAGTTGCGCGTGGCACCACCAGATGCACCAGATACAGCTGTTCACAAAAGACTCACTTTTAGATCAAGAGATTATGGAAGCTGCGAACGATGGACCAAGTATATATACACTCTATTTTACTTTGAATAAATCAGCATAGCTTTTTCAGCAGCTTTGCGAGATCAAGGAGTGCTCTTGCAAGAAATCAAAATCAACTCGATCTTTTTTAAACCATCTCTAATACCGCTGCCCAACGGCGGGGTTCTGATGCTCAGTTGTTTTGTTCCGGAATTTTAGTAACGAACGGTTCAATTGCCGAGACACTGCAAAGAGTGTATAAATGTGGGTGCTGGCCAAATTTATATTGTCAAAGCCCATTTAAAGAAAACAAGGATTGAAGTGCTGGGAAATGCGTGCATAAGAAGCTAAACACCTTCAATTGGAAGTCATTACTAAAGCATCGTT
>JAHHDV010000007.1 GCA_019739295.1 Taibaiella sp. | reverse complement strand
GGTTCTGCCCATCTCATCCATCCAGATGATATCATATTTATCCTCAGGGTAGTGCCTGACAGCTAAAATTCCTGACCAGGAATTTTCTTTATAATCCAGGGTAGAACGATTAAATCTTCGCTTCGGCGGACAGAAGGAAATACGGGTTGCTGACTTCTTTACGCTGCAGCGTTTTGTGCTGTCACCGGACTATATCCTGCCATCAAGATCAGCAGGCAGCACCTATTGACTAAAAACCGAAGCATCTATAGAGATATTTAACTGCTTTTTTCGAAAAATTGGATCAGGGTATAATCATCATTCGGTTCCGTCATCTTTATTCTGGAAACCGTAGTCTCATTCCCATTGAAATAAAGCTCTACGGACTGGATATAAGCTTTGAATTGCCGCGTTCTTAGGCCTTGAACCTGGCTATAAAAAACAGTCCCCATCCTTTAAATATTCTATGTTGAAATCCCGATCCTGAAAGATATCTCCGTTCATTGTACCACTCAGCAACCTGCCTAATTTGTCGAAGTTCCTGTTGTTCTGCAGGTTGATTTGCCCTTTTCTTGCCCCTGTCATTAATGTACAGCTTGTTATCTTTGAATAAAACACTGTATGCATAAGGCTTCGTATACTGCCATTTCAGCTTGCCCGGGTTTTCGAAATACAGCTGCCCGGAAGAACTGACAGGCTGATTCAGGATCCTGACGTGTTTGGTCTGTACAAAATCTGCCCGGATGCTTCTGACATCTTTGATATTCGTACTGATCCTGCTTTTGAAAGCACTGATCTCGGAGGAACTCATTGGCTCCTGGCTATAAGAAAAACAATGGCATAAGAAGCAATACGAGCATCATCCACCTTTTATTTTTCATAAACATCTATTTTTAATAACTGATCCAGGGGAACAACTTTGATTTGTTGTTGCTTTAAATATGCTAATAATTTTTTCAAAACGCTGACTGTGCGCTGTGATGTATCATGGAGCAAAATGGACGGCGCCGGGCTGAATCCTTCTGATAATTCTCCGGTAGATCTTTTCCTCATCATGGATCACAGTATCCAGGGAGCGGATATTCCAGCCAATGGTATAAAAGCTTGTTTTCTTCAGTATCCTGCTCATGCCGGGATGGGTCACCCCATAAGGCGGCCTGAACAGCTTCGTCCTTTTACCTGTTTATGGAATGAATCAGTGTATTGGTCTTATCCAGCTCCGGCAAAGTCGTTTCCTCTGCCTGAAACGGGAAATGCTTATGATGAAAAATAAGTATGGTTGCCTATAATGTGTCCTTTATCTACGATCAGCCTGCATACTTCCGGGAATCTTTCGATTTTCTTTCCCGATGCAAAAGAAAGTCGCCGGGGCATCATATTGTGCCAGGACTTCCAATACAGATTTGGTATATGCGGACGGCCCGTCATCGAAGGTGATCGCAATGTGTTGTTTTTCCCCGGGTATCTCCTTTACTCCAGACGGGGAGAAAAAAATGCCCATCTGATATGAAAGATCCCTATAATAAAAAGGGTTATATAAACCAGTATCCACAGGACCCCGATCCAATACGCCATCCATCCCTGGAATATGGCAACCAGAAGCAGTACTGCCACGGAAAACATAACGATATGGAATACTCTTAACCTGGGCATTTCTTCATCAAGATAAAACTATGATCCCGGTTTCATAAAATGATTATAAATCAGAATATTCCTTATTTCCTTCCGGATTCCCGCTCTGCGTAATCCTTCGCCGGGAATTGTCTGGTCCCTGCAAACCTTTTGCAGCCATAGCTACACCCATAGCCTCAGCTGTCCTCAAACTCTCCGAAAAACTTCTTGAATTCCATACTTGCAGCATCAGGAAAGTGCTCTTCGGGCCTCCTGATAAAATGCCTGGTCATCCATGCTCCCGTTATATCCCAGTACAACCAGGTCTATATCTTTTGTACGGAGCTGATGATCGCCCAGGAAGGAATCACAGGCACTGCTGACCCTGGCCGGGTGTTAAAGTCTGGTATAATTGTACATCACTGATGCAGGCATAGGAATGTTCATCCCCCATAGCAGATACCCGGAAAAAATACAGCACCCTCTCCTGCCCGGAACCCGAGGTTTTTCCTGCGCACTACCTTGCAGCGCATCTTCTTTCCTGACGATGCCCAGATGCTGGTATAAGCTTACAGATCTTTCGGAAAATCTCATCTGCTGCGCCCAGGAGTACCTGATGAACCTGTTGGTCCTCGAAACTGGAGCAGCGTATCCAGCAAAGCAGAAGAGAACGAGTTACCTTCCTGCACATAAGTCATATTGTAGGCCATTGCATTGTTTGTTCAGCGCAATCTGCCCCGCTATCGTATTGTGGGTGGACTGGATGAATAAAGTCGGGGTAAGATGCGCTTCATGCTGGTCCAGAATATGATTCAGGAACTTCTCAGGAGTCTACAATACAGCCCGATCCTGTTCCCACGATAAACGGCATCTATTGCCTCATTCCCGCCCTGATCTTTCAGTGCAGCCTCGGCTGCATAGATACCCATCTTGACCACCCTGGACATTCTCCTGGCCATAGCAGGCGGGATCAACCCGGTATAATCCGGCAGGATGGCCCTGATGACGGGATCACCGGGGATCACCTCAAGTGTAGCGGGCTTCGGCTGGATATCCGGTCGCTGTGCAGAGACGACCCCCTATTCCGTTGATTATAAAACCGGTCTCATGATCTTGAAAATATTAAACTTGAACAATTACCTCCAAATCCAAATGAATTGCTCAGCACATGGTCCATGGAAAGCGCTTTGAATGCTGTATTGGGGATCAGGTCCAGTCCGGCTATGGGTTTCCCGAAATTCAATGAAGCAGGTATAGCCTGGTGCTGAAGGCTTAATATGGAAAAAAACGGCCTCCAATCCTCCTGCCGCTGCCAGGGCATGCCCTGTAAATGGCTTCGTAGAACTGAAGGGCGGCACCTGATCATTAAAAACCCTGTTCATAGCCCCTGCCTTCTGTAAGGTCATTATTCTCCGTAGCGGTACCGTGAACATTGATATAGTCAATATCACCAGGTTGAAGACCGGCTGCCTCCAGTGCTTTTCTCATAGCCAGGTAAGCCCCTTTCCCTTCTTCTGAAGACGCAGTCTGGTGATGGGCATCATTGGCATTGGCATACCCGCTCAGATAAGCCAGCACCTTTCTCCGCGATGCTGTCAGGGAGCGTTCTGACTCCAATATCAGGTAAGCAGCACCTTCACCCAGGTTTCAACCCCTCTGCGATGTGCATCAAACGGAGCATTTTCCGTATCTGTCAGAATCATCAGGGTGTTGAATCCGTTCAATGTAAACTTAGTCAGTGCATCCGTACCTCCCGCTATCACCCGGTCTGCCTTACCGGATTGGATCAGCCTGGCAAGCCATCATAATGGCATTGGCTGCAGAAGAGCAGGCCGTGCTGATCGTGGTGACCAATCCGCCCAGGCGGGGAAATGATCGGCAATGCTTCTTGTCGTATACCCGGGGTTTATTGCTGATGATATACCGGTCACGATCATCATCAAAAGGATAGGCTTTGAAGTACTTTTCCTTCATATCCATACCTCCGATACTGGTGGCAGAGACCAAAAGCTGTTCGCGGGTAGTCTTCATGTATGCCCCCAGTCATTTCCTGCGCTTCTGATATGGCGGCAATGGCCAGCAGGCCGGCCCTGGTAATGACGGTAATCTTTTGGGATTCCATACCGGGCCCTGATGCTATCATCTGACAGGGTCACCTCCCCTACTTTCAATTTTCCTTTATGGATGGAATCGAGGCTATGCACAGGTACCAATCCCGGCCGGGAATGCCGGAGGGACTGCCAGGTCTCCGCTATATTATGGCCAATAGCAGAAAACGATGCCCATACCCGTTATAGCGACTTGTCTCATTATTTGGTCCTGTGCGCAAGCTACAAACGCTTGCCAGTGAATGGATAGAAGTGATCACGGCCCTTCCCTCTTTAGGATCTGTAAGTTTTGATCCCATAATGCTTGTCCAGCATCACGATGATTTTCCAGGGCATCTATAGAGTCCAGTCCCAAACCGTCCCCCGAACAGGGGAGCATCATCCCCGATATCCTCCACCTGTACTTCTTCCAGGTTCAATGCTTCTATGATTCTGCTTTTTAATTCTGTTTTTAATTCGGACATTGTCGATTTATTTATTAAATATGAATATTCATTTTTACTTATAGGGAACTTAAACAGTTTCCATTTTCCAGCTTATAGCTTCCCCTGCATATATTCTACCCAGGCAATAAGCGCCATTTTTGATTTTTGATGAGTGATCAAATATTCCGCCCTGGCGTTTCAGGGATTCGCGGTCATACACTTCCTGGATCAGGAACATACTTTCCGTCTGTAACTGATGACGGATACTTACTTCACCAATTGCAATATTGGGCAATGTATATACAAAGATAGCAGGACCTGGGTAGAATTGCCCGGGATCCTGAATAGAATTCTGGTGCCTGATATCCGTATCCAGGCTGGATGATTGGTTGGCAAAAAAGCAAAGCAATACTGTAACCTGCCTCAAGTTTTCACTGCTTCCGTCAGTATCCCTTCTGCGCCCAGTAAGGCCAGTTTACACATGGCAATCCATCTTAAAGAATTTCGGATATTTCATTCCCCAGGGACTCATATGCTGCTTTTGGCAAACCCGGAGAAATCACCGGCCTGGTGCTCATCCCCGAAAACGGGTATTCCATCCTTGCGGATCATACCTTTCTCAATGATAATATGTGACAGGGTGCTGATCATAGTTCTGAATCGCTTCTGGAAAAAATAATGGCTGTATTACAGCCGCCAAATCCGGATGCCGTCTTTAAAAAACCGGCTGATCTTTGCTTTTTGGTATCGGGTAACGACATTCAAAGGAACACTCACGCCTAACCCATCCATACCCATTGAAGCAATCATTTCATCATTTTTCATACATTCTATCCCGATGATGGCTTCCAAAAGCCCGGCCGTACCTAATGTATGTCCGAAATATGCTTTCAGGCTGTGCATCGGTATCCGGTTTCATACCCAGGCTATCCAGTGCAACGGCTTCCATCTCATCATTGTAGACGGTGGCAGTCCCATGGGCAGAAATAAAGTCTATATTTCCCGGGCTCATACCGGCTTCCTTCAGGGCAGCTTCTATGCTTTTTCTCAAACCTGCACCCGTCCTGCTCGGCCCCGAAATATGATTGGCATCATTGACAGATGCCTCACCTGCGATCTGAATAGATGAAGGCGCTTTACTGATCCTCATAGCCGCAGCTGCTTCCCCCAGGTTGATGCCGTCCCCTGGATATATCATAAGGGCGACACCTGCTCGCGCTCAATGCCTGGAAAGCATAAAACCCGGAAACCACAAAGGGGGTCAACTCATCTGCAGCTATGATGACGGCTTCATCCCATTCCTCCATTTGTATCATCCTCTTGGCAACAGCCACTGCCATCACCCCCGGAGACACAAGCATTACAGATGATCATGGGAAGTTGCGGCAACCGGAAGTAATGCTGCATAAACCTTGCTAACCCGGTTAACCCGGCATCCTGCAGCTGACCACTTGCCAGTGCCTGTACATTACCTTTGGTAGTAGACAAAATGACACCTGTCCTGCCGGTAATTTCAATATTTTGAAAAACAGGGGCTGCAGCCAGAAGCAGAAGCTGTTCGATCCTGGTATCAGGCAGACCTGTATGTGCAAGCTGCTTCAGATCCTCCCGGATTCTTTCGTCCGGTATCGCTGCTGCCATCACTTGCCGGCCGGGCAATAAGCCCTGCCGGGGCTGAATTCCGGATACGCCTCCTCTCAGGGCCTGCATGTTCTGCTTTATACCATTTCCTAAAGGAGTATAGGCATTGTATTCATGTATATAGACCGGTATCATCTTCTGCTGAGGATTCTGTTTTTTCCACGCTGCAAAAAAAATCAGGATAATACAATTGCAGGTCTCCATCCTTATTGAGAAACACTTGGATGGTCTCACCCGTACAAACCAGCACATCATCCTGATTATATAACCTGTAACCAAATATGAGCTTTGCAGCAGCAGATGGATGATAAGTAGTGACCACACGAACGGTGTCCCCATACCTTAACGGGAACTTATGCTCGCAGACGGATTTGATCACCGGTGTGGTGAACCCCTGCCTTCTGGATATCCAGATAAGAGATGCCATTGCTCCATCCAAAAGCCTCTCTGCCTGCCTCAAAGTAATTGATAAAATGTCCATGCCATACGATCCCCCAGAGCATCGACTTCATTGAACCGCACCGGGGAATGTATATTCTTCAGTGACGGATGAACCAGGGATAGTCTTTTCTTTGGGGATCATTTCAGTAATTTTATAAAGGTGGCAAATGTAGCCAAAATATCCATGTTTAAAAATATAGAATAATTAAATTTATCTATATATTAGAATTAAAGAAAGTTATTGGAACTGCCCCTAACACTGAAAGATTAAGCTACTGTCAATTTTTGGCTTATCCTTATACTTAAATCTGAAAAAATTATGACTTATTGGCATATTCAGGTAACTTTGCACAGGATTTGAATAGTATCCGACGAGAACATGGCTCATCAAATGGCATTTTAATAGAATTTCATTAGGATCTTTACTGGTGGCATTGGTTGCTTTTCAGCAATCTTATGCGATCAATTCTATTGATCAAAAATAAATGGAAATCCATATTTTGCGAAGCTAATATTTGCTATTTTGATCTGGAGGATGAAGAAATTGAGCCTTATGCAGAGATGCCATGCGAGCTACAGCAGCATGAACAGGAGCATTACCTGCAATATAGCGGTATCACCAATATCCATCAGCAGGATCTGGTTTATGAATCGGAATTCATTTTCCCTGAGGAACATCATTATTTTAATGAGGTCAGGGATGTATCCATCCAGGCGGCTCCCCGCCAGTATTTTCCCGAAATCCCTTCCGATCAGAGATCTGTGATCGCTGGTCTCAACATGCAACTGAGAATTTAGGAACCCGGTTATACCCCTTATGGATCAGGGGGGTTGTCATTATTCCAAATTTTTATTTCAAAACGCAGCCCTGGAAAGAAACAGGGATTTAGCCCCCATCAATTTTATATTACCATGAAATCATTTTTCTCAAAAATATTCGGAGGAAGTAAATCCGAAAAAGATGTCAAAAAGCTACAAACCCATCATCGATGAGGTTAAACCAGCACTTTGAATCTTATCATGAACTCAGCAACGATGAGCTGAGGAACAAGACCCAGGAGTTCAGACAAAGAATTGCCGAACACCTCAAAGAGATCAACGACCAGATCGAGGAGAAGAGCAAGGAAATAGAGCAGTTAGACAGTACGGACTTCGTAGGCAAAGACAAAATCTACAATGATATTGACAAGCTGAAGAAGAAAAAGGACGAGCAGCTGGAAGAGGTACTCCAGGAAATCATGGCAGAAGCATTTGCAGTAGTCAAAGAAACAGCCAGAAGATTTACGGAAAATACGGAAATCAAAGCTACAGCTACAGAGCTGGATAAAAAATTAGTTACCCAGGGCAAGCAGCATCTGAGCATCAACGGGGAAGAAGTTACGTACCAGAATACCTGGACCGCCGCCGGCGCGCAGGTGACCTGGAATATGGTCCATTATGATGTACAGCTTATCGGCGGATCTGTGCTGCACCAGGGTAAGATCGCCGAGATGGCGACCGGTGAAGGTAAGACCCTGGTTTCTACACTTCCTGCCTACCTGAATGCACTGGCTGGTGAAGGCATCCATATCGTTACTGTAAACGATTACCTTGCCCGCCGTGACCAGGAATGGAACAGCCCGATTTTCGAATTCCTGGGCCTGACCACGGACTGTATCGATAAGCACCAGCCGAACTCGCCGTCCAGAAGAAATGCATACCTCGCTGACATCACCTATGGTACGAACAATGAATTTGGGTTCGATTACCTGAGGGATAATATGGTGAACCGCAAAGAGGATATGGTACAGCGCAAGCATCACTTTGCTATGGTCGATGAGGTCGATTCGGTGTTGATTGATGATGCGAGAACACCTTTGATCATTTCAGGACCTATTCCCAGGGGGGACCAGCAGGAGTTCCACCTGCTGAAGCCGAGAATCGAAAAGATCATCGAAGCCCAGCGCAGGATCGTTAACCAATCCCTTATCGAAGCGAAAAGACTCATCAGCGAAGGAAAAGCAGATAAAGATAACGGAGGCCTGTACCTGTACAGGGCTTACAAAGGCCTTCCCAAGAACTCGGCCCTGATCAAATACCTCAGCGAAGATGGCAACAAGCAGATCCTCCAGAAATCAGAGAATCACTATATCGGTGAGCAGCAGCGCCACATGCCTAAAGTAAAAGAGGAATTATTCTTTACCATAGATGAAAAGCAGCACAGCGTAGACCTGACCGACAAAGGCCTTGCACTGATCACGGGAGCAGGGGAAGATCCTAACTTCTTTATTCTTCCTGATATGTCCACCGGGCTGGCTGCCATAGATAATACGGACCTTACCCCGGAAGAAAAGGCCAAAAGGAAAGATGACCTGATCCAGGAATATGCTGTAAAAGCCGAGCGTATCCATTCCGTTCAGCAGTTATTGAAAGCTTATACCCTGTTCGAAAAAGATGTGGAGTACGTGGTAATCGAAGGGAAAGTTAAAATCGTGGATGAGCAGACAGGCCGTATCATGGAAGGCCGCCGTTACTCGGATGGCCTGCACCAGGCTATCGAAGCCAAAGAAAATGTACAGGTAGAGGCTGCAACCCAGACTTTCGCCACCGTTACATTGCAGAACTATTTCCGGATGTACCACAAGCTATGCGGTATGACCGGTACTGCGGAAACAGAAGCGGGAGAATTCTGGGAAATCTACAAGCTGGACGTAGTGGTCATCCCTACCAACAGGTCTATTTCCAGGAAGGACCAGCAAGATCTGGTATACAAAACAAAGAGAGAGAAGTATAAAGCCGTCATCGATGAAATCGAGGCGTTGAGGTCAATGGGAAGACCCGTACTGGTAGGTACTACCTCCGTTGAAGTTTCCGAATTGCTGGGCAGAATGCTGCAGCAGAAGAAAATCCCGCACAATGTATTGAATGCCAAACAGCACCAACGTGAGGCAGATATCGTTGCCCTTGCCGGGCAAGCCGGGGCTGTGACTATCGCTACCAACATGGCAGGTCGGGGTACGGATATCAAGCTGGGCGCAGGCGTAAAAGAATCCGGGGGTCTGGCGATCATCGGTACGGAACGCCACGAGAGCCGTCGTGTAGACCGGCAGCTGAGAGGACGTGCCGGCCGCCAGGGAGATCCGGGTAGTTCGCAGTTCTTCGTTTCATTGGAGGACAATCTGATGCGGCTCTTCGGTTCTGAAAGAATTGCTTCTATGATGGACAGAATGGGGCACAAGGAAGGTGAGGTCTTACAGCACAGCATGATCACCAAGTCTATCGAACGCGCACAGAAGAAAGTAGAAGAAAACAACTTCGGTATCAGGAAAAGATTACTGGAATATGATGATGTCATGAATGCGCAGAGAGATGTGGTCTACAAAAGAAGAAGGCATGCGCTGTTCGGGGAAAGGCTGAAACTCGATCTGGACAATGCATTATATGACGTATGTGCGGCATTGGCAGAGCAGGCAGGAGACCAGGAGAACTTCAAAATCGAAGTAATGAAGACATTACATATTGATCCGGAAGTAAGCGAAGCCGATCTCAAGAACCCGCAGCAGCTTGCAGAAGCTTTATACCAGCAGGCCCTGGCCTTCTATAACAGAAAAACAGAAGAGCTCAGGCAAGGCATGCTGCCCCAGTTCAGGATGATCCGGGAGCAACAGGCCCAGGTGCACAACATCCTGGTTCCGTTCACTGACGGCAATAAGGGACTGCAGATCTCTGTCAGCCTGGATGAAGCTATTGAAAGTGAATGTCAATTAGTAATCGATCAGCTGGAAAGATCTGTCACCCTGGCTATGATCGATGATCAATGGAAGGAACACTTAAGGGCTATGGATGACCTTAGAAGTTCTGTGCAGATGGCGTCCTATGAGCAGAAAGATCCGTTACTGATTTATAAGTTTGAAGCGTTCGAGCTGTTCAAGAAAATGCTCCTGGAAATCAATAACAATATCATTTCATTCCTGTATCGCTCCGGAATTCCGATCCAGGCTCCGCCGCCGCAGGCTAATATACAGCAACCTGTAGATTACAATAACCTGTATGACAATAGCGAGGCAGTGGATGCAGCCGGTGAGGATTATGCCGCAGATGAAAATGATTATTATACAGAGCCTGGACAGGCACGTACTGCCCAGCGCAGACCCCTGAATGCTCCGAAGCCACAGCAACCCATAAATGCGGAACCTAAGATCAACAGAAATGATCCCTGCCCATGCGGGAGCGGTAAGAAATACAAGCAATGCCATGGGAAGGCCGTATAACGGTATGAAAACAATATAGCAAGAAGTGATCTCAAAAGATGCTTTGGTTGTCAGTAAGCTTATTACACTATTGATGATCAAAGCATCTTTCATCAGTTGATCAAACGCTGTTCGGAGTTGTCCACAGTGCTTTTCATTTTCCTGAAAAAAAAGAAACCGATGAACCAGATATTTAAGAAGAAATCCATGGAAGAATTGGGAAGAACGGATGCGGAAGCGCATAGGGAATCAGCACATTTCCCGGTTACCATCATCCTGGATAGTGTCCGGAGTATGCATAATGTAGGCTCCGTGTTCCGGACCGCAGATGCTACTAATGTTTCCCAGATCATCCTGTGCGGGCTGACACCGAGACCTCCTCATCGCGATATTCAAAAGACAGCCCTTGGGGCCACAGAATCCGTTCACTGGACCTACCACACTTCGATCACTGAAGCTGTAATGCAGCTGAAAGAAGAAGGATACCAAATCGTAGCCGTTGAACAGGTCCATAACAGTATTTCCCTGGCAGATGCGCCATTTCGGAAAGACCAGAAGCTGGCATTTATTTTCGGAAACGAAGTTCATGGTGTTTCCAATGAAGTACTGGATGTTTGCGATTATTGCCTGGAGATCCCGCAGTTTGGCACCAAGCATTCCTTCAATATCTCGGTTTCCGCCGGTATTGTATTATGGGAGTGGATCAGGAAAGCGAACGGATAGACAGATGACAGGCATATGGTATCCCTTCTTATTTAACTGTTTTTCCTGCATTCTTATCCGGTTACAAAAAGGAAAAAACGAAGGAACAACCGCGTTATTCCACCAATCAGGTGATTTCAATGGAACACGGGTATTCGCTGCGGGACCCGCAATATCCCGGTCTAATCCAGTCCGAGTAACCCTAAGATAATCTTTGCTTCCGGGGCAGTAACAGGAGATACGGAAAGACGCTGGCGATTGACCAGGGCCAGATGCTGCAACCCGCTATGGAGCTTAACAGCAGCCAGGTCCAACGGGTGCTTTGCTGCTTTCTTATATTTCACCTCTACAGCTACCCAGGTGTCATCATCAATAGTAGGATCCGGGAAGAATGCTTTACTGACCTCGGTAATACCCACGATCGCTTTATCATCATTGCTGTGATAAAAGAAGCAGATATCCCCCTTCTTCATGGCTTTGAGGTTATTCCTGGCCTCATAATTGCGCACACCGTCCCAGATCGTTTTCTTATCTGTTTTCATCTGTGCGAAGCTATATTTCTTCGGCTCTGATTTAATAATCCAGTATTGCATATATTTATTATTTGGAGATGGTGATTAACCCTCAAGGTCGATCTCACCTTTAAATACAAACTTTGCGGGCCCGGTCAACGTAATTTGTTCGGCACTGTCCGGGCTTGTTTTCTGAAAATCCACCTGCAGCTTCCCACCTGCAGCCTGGACCGGGATAGAGAACTTTCCTACCTGCTTTCCTACACTGCTGATAGCCGCCGCCGTAACCCCCGTCCCACAGGCAAGCGTCTCATCTTCTACACCGCGTTCATAAGTGCGGATATGCAGCACATGATTTTTACCCTCCGTGAAGTTGACATTGATCCCTTTGGGACCAAACCGCTCTTCATTCCTGATGCGTTTCCCGTTCTGATATACATCATAAGAAGCAAGACCGGAAACAGGAATAACGATATGAGGACTTCCCGTATCCAGCACTGTCTCTCCGGGACCAAACCGGATCTCAGGAACGTCAATCATTCCCAATGCTATCATGCCATCCTCCAGAACCTCCGCCCGGTGCCTCCCGTCCGTAGCTGCAAAATCTGCATGCTTTCCTATCACTCCCAGATCGTGTGCAAACAATGTCATGCACCTTCCCCCGTTGCCACACATCGTGCTTTCATGACCGTCGGCATTGAAATAAACCATCCTGAAATCATACTCCTGTTCTTCCTTAAGGTACATCAGTCCATCTGCACCAATGCCAAACCTGCGGTCACAAAGTTCTGCAATCCGGACCGGGCTCAGGTTTAAACCCTGTGTCCGGTTATCAATCAAAATAAAATCATTACCTGCACCCTGGTATTTATAAAATGGAAATCTCATTGCCAGACAAAAGTAGGAATTAATTATGTAGCATCAGCGACAGCGGACAGGCGTTCGGACAAAGATCCGGAAAGGGATACCAACCCGGTGTTCTAACAATAAACCGAAACAGGCGGCAGAAAAGCCCTCGGGATATACGGTCATCAATATCCGTTCTGAAACCCGTTGTATCATTCCTCCTCTACCTTTACACCATAGATATCTTCCATTCTTTTTTTCAGCCCGCTGAACCGGGCCAATGGGACAGAAATCACGATCCTGCAAAACAGGCCCATATCCTGGTTGGCAATTCCGGCGTCAAAAGACTTTACCGCATTCATGACCTCACCCAGAACAGGATAGTCGAATTCGATGGTCAATGCTTTTTCGATATCCTTCTCTATCATTTCCGTTTGCTGCAGCGCTTCAAGAGTTGCCGTTTTATAAGCATGGATCAATCCCGGCACACCGAGAAGTGTTCCTCCGAAGTACCGTACCACTACCACAAGAATATGGGTCAACCCAAAGCTGTCAATCTGACCAAGGATAGGCCTTCCTGCACTACCCCCCGGTTCACCGTCATCATTCGCCCTGAAATCCGCACCTTCAGTCCCCAGCCGGTAAGCATAGCAGAAATGTACCGCTTTGATATGCTCTTTCTTCAGCTGTAGCAGGAGAGGCTTTAGCTCACCCTTCTGCTGAAACGGATAGGCATAAGCCAGGAATTTGCTGCCGCGATCCTTAAATATCCCTTCCGCCTGTGCTGTAATCGTCCTGTAGGTAGTATTCATTTTCCTGGTGTACAAATTGGCTGATGATATCTCTTTCTATATAAAATTGATCCTGTAGTCTTGCCCGGGTGAGTCCGGGTGCTGCCAGTCCCGGATCCTCAAAAGCCGTATCAGAACGGATGGTCCAGGCTTCATCCCAGACTCCGTCCCGGATCCATTCTTCCAGCACCTGCTTACCCCCTTCTACCAGAACAGATTGAATACGCTGCTCATACAGCACTTTCAAAACCGCCTCAATGCTCCACCCCCGCCCGCTGTACAGGACCTCAACCGCGGGATGATCCGAAAATCGCCCTTTCAGACTTTCATTCCGGGTAAAAATGAGCGAAGAGGCTCCGTTCTGAAACAAAGGAATTCCCGGATCCACCGCTCCGGAGGCATCCAGTATGACCTTAACCGGGGCTATGCCATCCGGATAGAGCCGGTTATCCAGTAAAGGCCGGTCCTGCATTGCGGTTCCGGACCCTATGATGACGGCCTGGTTCGATGTGCGCAGACGATGGACCCACCTATTGCTGAATGCATTACTGATCATCAATCGCCGATCCGTACCGGATCCCATTTTGCCATCAGCAGTATGGGCCCATTTCAGCATCACATAGGGGCGCTTCTGTTCATGAAAAGTGAAAAACCTGCGGTTGATCCACCGTGCCTCCGGTTTTAAAATGTCCAGGACCACCTCTATCCCTGCCTCTGTTAATTTCCGGATGCCACTGCCATTAACTGCAGAAAAGGTATCCCGGCAGGCGATCACAACTCTGGGAACCTTATGGGCAATGATGAAATCGGAGCAAGGCGGTGTCCTTCCAAAGTGAGAGCAGGGCTCTAAAGTAACATACATTGTACTATGAGCAATCCACTGCTGATCTTCTTCTGCCACGGATTGAATACAATGGACTTCGGCATGCGGGGTTCCCGCCCGGTGATGCCAGCCCCGACCTATGATGCGTTCCCTGTAAACTAAAACTGCACCAACCATAGGATTCGGTGCAGTCTTACCTTCTGCTAATAAGGCCAGGTGCAATGCCTGCCGCATCCATAGCTGATCCTTATAAAGGGGATTCATTATTTCTGTGCAGTATAGTTTGCAGGGTTTTTATCAAAAGATGTTTTACAAGGTTCGCTGCAGAACTTTACTGTATCCTCATTATATACAGAAACGATGGTCCAGCTTTCGTCTCTTTTCATTTTACAAACCGGGTCATGAGTTTTATAGCTCACTTCTTCAGCTTCATGTCCATGTCCGTCATGGTTGTGCCCGTCATGATTATGTCCCTCATGATTTTCAGCAGTAGAGGTCGTCGTTGATTCCGTATCCGCATTACCACAGGACAGGGCAAACAATAGCGGAAGTGCAAATAATATTTTTTTCATAATTCATTCATTCATTGAAGCACAAAGGTACTAATAAATCCGTTGCGTAAAAATTAGTGATGGTATATCCAAAAATATCCTTACATTTGCCAGCCAAAAATTCAGCAGGAGAGGTGTCCGAGTGGTTGAAGGAGCTACCCTGGAAAGGTAGTATGTGGGCAACTGCATCGAGGGTTCGAATCCCTCTCTCTCCGCCAAGTAATGAAAAGCCCGACGAAAGTCGGGTTTTATTGGTTTTGGGAGATTTGCGAGCTTGCTCACGCAAACTTCATGAAACCAATAAAGTAATGAGCGAAACAAATGGCTCTCCATTACTTGAAGCCCCTTCCTGGATCGGGATTACCAAGCAAAGTGAGGTAACCCCTCTCTCTCCGCCACCTATTATAAATAATATCTTGAAAATCAATAAGCTGCAAGGATTTTTATTTTATGGGGGACTACAGAGGGGACAAATTGAGAACAATCTTTTTGGAAAAATTGTCAGGGGGACACAATTCAATTTTTTGTAGCTGGGGAGAGTTTATGGCGACATATTTGATATTGAGCCAATAAAGAAGCTGCCAGGAAGAAAAACAATAAGTATTTATAAATAAAATTACCCAAATATAAAACGCTTTAAAAGCAATTAATCAAGCCAGTTTTCAAACCTTAGTAAATCATTTATTGCTTTTTATTTCTTCAATAATTCAGGTTTTTAGTTTTAAAATACAGAGTTACTAGTTTTATAATTATTTCAAAGCATCTTGTTTATTAGGAGACAGCAATTTATTGCTTTAACCCTCTTAGTATGGCCTTCTCCTTGCCAGTTATGATCTCAATGATATAATTGCCGGAGAGCAAATGACCTGCCGGAATATGCACAACATTCGCCTGTCTGGATTGTAAACTTCCTACTTTCCTGCCATCCATGGAATAGATATGGATCATCAGGTCATTATTGACAAATTCTTCAGGAACAATTACTTCCCAGTTATGCTCCGTAGGATTAGGAACAAGTTTGAAAGGCTCCCGGCTTTCATTCGGCCTTTCCACTTCCATACTTACCTCTCCTCCTCCTGAATATTCAAATCCGTGTCTGCTATATTCTCCTGTAAGCTCTTCGACAGGTACTATAGACGAACAACCAGGGATATACACCCTGGTATAGTAGTACTTAGTGGGACCAACATGCGGTATTCTTAGATAATCTCTTTGATTCCCTGACAATATAGGACCCCAGGAAGAAGCATCATCTGGCTTCCAGCTGTATTGGCTTCCGGGAAGGTCAGGGACTACCTTTGTGATAAAGCGATTAGTGTCCGTAGGATGAATCATGTTCTCATATTTGAACACTTCTCCGTATTGTAAGCCATCTTTAAATATAATTTTTGAAGCACTACATTGTACGCCCCCTATTTTTGGTATGATAGTCGCCTTTACAAAACGATGATAAGGTGTTGCCCCACCAGTGGTATATTTTATCACTACCTGGTTATTGTTAGATGAAACAATAGTCAGTCCTGTGCTGACTTCCCAAGTGGTAGTAGCTCCTGTTGGTACATTCACATCCAATTTAAAGGTATAATTTACTCCTGGACATAAATAGCTATCTCCTCCTACTTGTTCAATCTCGGCAGAACAGATATTAGGGCAGCCTTCTTTACCATATTTGATTTCTTCCATAGCCCATCTTGCAGAGCGTTCATTGATTCGGACATGATTAGCATTCTGTTCAGCAGAATTGTAAAACTCATCTACTTCTGTAAAGTAGTTATCGAATTCAATCAGGTTCTCACAAACCAGGTTCCGGTTATTGACATCTAATGTGGCCCAGTTAAAATAAGGATTTTTAAATCCTAAAGTACTGGCTATCGGCATAAAGCACTGCCTGTCACCAGAATAATAATCGATTGTTCCATTACCTACTACATCAATCAGGCCCCATATCAACTTTTTTGCCAAAAAGTTTCCCAGAATAGTATCCATTCCTTCTTTGAGCTGTTCCAAACCATTATACGTACCTCCGGGAGCTGCATCTATATTGCCATAAGGTTTTGTATTGTTATAAGTAAGTGTAACCGGGCTTTTGAACTTTTCCTCATAATAAAAAGACGTAAATGATCCTGAGTTGGATAAATGATATATTTTCATTTCAGCCAAGTCGCCTAATATCCCTGATACATCATTAGCACTATACATCATCATCATTGAACCTCCTGTTTTGTATTGACCACTATTATTCCCATTTACAAGAGCAACTTTCCTCAGATTGTCCGGGTAACCCATAAGATTTATATTAGATTGCCAGGTATTATTGAATGGCTCACTATAAGTTATTAAGAAGTACTCATGATAGGGTGGAAAAGGCATTGTATACTTCTGGATACCTAACTGGTGGATCAGCATCTGCTTAGCAGCAGGTGTTGCCAGCCTGGTATCATACTTGTTTTTTGCATCTTCCATATCCTTATAATATCCTGAATAAAAAATGGCAGACTGAATCCCTATAGGAATATTGGCTCCGTGATTGGGGCTGTCAAAGGCAATAAAGAGCCTTGTCTTGTGATCCATACCATTATTCTCCATATACTTCAGGGCATAACGGGTGATCTGTCCACCCATACTTGGGCCAATAATCACAATCTCTTCAGAACTTCCATTAGTGGCCAGTTCTTGCTTTACTTTATTGATTAATGCGATCAATACCATAGCGTTACGCTCTATATAATCAGCACCTCCGTCCCTATCATAAATACCTTTTAAAGAATCTGTGTAAACAGGAAAATTAAGTACTACTACATCATAACCTTGGGTACGCATATCATCTCCAAAATGTCCTGTACTGCCATACGACAATAACTCCCAGAGATCATCAGTATCCCTTTGGTTATCATTCTGTGGATCAAAACCATCCAATATTATCACAGGCTTGGTAATCTTATTGTCAATACAATCCCCGGGAGCTGTACTGTTCATCTTATAATAAACAGTGTATTGCCCTTTTCCTTGAGTAGGTACAGACTCATCATAACCTTGGAAGGTTAATGTAGGCCCGGACCAAAGATCCAAATCCTTAGTACTATGACATTCGTTGGTGGTTACGGAGTTTATCAATCCCATCTCAGGCACTAAAAACAAATACTCAGGGAAGGTGTGCATTATGCCGGGTGTAATGCTCATGTCCAGGCTTACAGAGGGTCTGCCAGATGGACCATTGGATATATTCAGCGTTTTGGTCTGTCCGGGTGTAAGGGTAATGCTCAAGCCTCCGCTGCGAATGGTGATCGTCACACTTTGATTAGCAAATTTACTACTGACCAATTTCACTGTCGGATCAAAATAGAACTTCTGCGTACCAACTTCTATCTCGTCAGAAGCTATGATGGGTAATGATCTGCGATTAACCTGATAAGCGTTTTGTGGAGTTGTGCCATCATAGTATAGACTGTCTTGTGGGTTTTTGACAATAAACCCACTGTCCTCTGCATAAGGGGCTATATTATGAAATTCATAATCAATATAACCTACTGTTATTCCTTTACCTTGACTCCAATTTATAGAAGCTTTTTTCCTTACATCTTTACTGGCAATAATCTGACTTCGGTTATAAGTTGATAAATATAATTCGTGCCAAGCCTGCATCAGGTATTCATAAGACAATGTTTCTGTCTGTGTATTGAAATGGTGCAGATCTGCCCATTGATGCACCCTATCATACAGGGCATCAATATTGGTTTTACTCAGGTGCTGGAACAAACTGTCCTGTTCTACCCAATATGGAACAAGGGATTGGTTACTCTGCTGTGCAAATACTTGCACAAAACCAGTCAATAAGAATAGGGAAATTAATAGTTTGGAATAGAATTTTATCATAATATTATAAAAGGGGTTAGCTTTTGGGAATAATAGAGAATTTGCCTTCGGTGATGGAAATAACTGTATCAGACAGTTCTCCTGTTTCGGGATGATACTTAAATGCTTGAAATTCGAATGTACCAGTCAGGCGGGAACCACTTCGTTCTGTAAAGATAACCTTACCACTAAGAGGTGATTCTATTCGAAAATTATTGCTTGAACTACGAAAATCATATATAGATGCCTCTGTCAAAACAAAAGTATCCTGATCAGGAATATGGCCACCAGGAAAATAGAGTGATATAAGACCATCCGGAGCATCTTTCAATCTTCCAGAAATTACATATTCAGTACCCCCTATCTTATGGGCTTCTAAAGTTTGCCCTTCACCGGTAAATCCTAAGCCCTTTACTTGTGGATAATTAAAGTATTCATCATCCGCATAGAAAGAGAAATATTCATCTGGTTCTGGTTCAGGCGTAGGTTTACCTCCATCACAGGCATATAGTCCAGCAATCAGGCTAAGAGTCAATATAGAAAATGCTTTTTTCATACTAAAAATCTATTTGTAAGAGTAAAGTTAAAGAAGTAATACGATAAGGGGTGATTGAATATTGAAAGCAGTATATTTCTTCATCTCTCTTAAAGTTAGGCACAAATCCAAACTGCTTTTGGAATTCTTCTAACTACAATAGAATCAGGAAACCAAACCTCCTTAAAGAACTTTTTGAATAGGGTTCTCTTTTTTCCTTTAAGTACATGTCCCTCTTTAATTTTACCAGGCTTCACTGCAAATTACTAAAGAGCATTTTTCCAGTAATAGGATTGATGGTATATAAATATTAGGGCAGCTTTTTTTTGCCCAAATTTGACCTTAAATTTATATTCTCCATCAGGATATTATACTGTTGGATATCTTAAGACAATATGGCTATTTCCTTTATTCCTGTTATTAAGCTCTGTATTATCACATTTATGATTAAGGGTTTCTCTGAATTTCTTCCTGTAAGTTGTTGAAAAAGCTAAAACAGTTGGTAATTCCATTATACTTATAACGGATCATTTAAAAGAAGATTGGTGGTATAAGTTTCAAAGGAAAAACAATAAGCCCAATGCCTGAATCAATCAAGGCATTTAAAGCCGTAGGTGAAGCGATCGCATTAAGACTGCAAAAGGTCTGCTAATGATCAATGCCGGCTTTTACATGTTCTGGTATGTATTTAAAGCCATAGGAGAGTGGTTATAAAAATGAGCAGCAGTTTGTAACTGCATACTTCTAAAAAATGTTTCCTCTGTTTGTTTCGGGTAAATATAGGGAACGCTTCCTTTAAAGCATTATCCGGATGACAAAGGACTGCGATCACTACTGCACTGAATCGAATAAAACGGATACTGCTCCACGATCTCATCAACCCGGATGAGACCATACTTTCCAAATTCTTGCTGAATAGACTGTTCATCATAAAAAAATATTTTCACACCACCGAATTGTTCAAAACGGTCTTTGCTGATGAATGTTCCCTGTCCATAAGTCGGGGCCTTTTTAGATATTGTAGTGAAAACCATATATCCCCCATCTGCTAACTGATTGTAGCAATCCTGAAGTAATTTCGCTCTTTTTTCCTCATCTAATAAATGAATTAATGCATGACAGAAAACACCATCGTAATGATTATGATCAAATGGCATGTCGCTTGCCGATCCATGATGGATTTTCAACGATTTCCCATAATATTTTCCTGCCAGGTCAATCGCTGTTTTTGAAATTTCAATGCCCGTCACCTCCATTCCCTTGCTGAGAAAAGCCTGCGCATTCCGTCCGTAACCAACACCCGGAATCAATATTTTTTTTAAGCCTTTAGCAGCAAACATTTCAGCGGCTACCACAGCAGCATTCGCAGGTGTTGCACCCCACATTTCCTGTTTATCTCTAAATGCTTCTTCCCAAAATTCTGTCATATGTTTTTCATTTTACTTTGAATGATATATGGGTAAGGCAGTAAATACACTTCCATGTCAAAAGATGTAGGACCTGCCTTCCCATTCAAATACGACCTCATCTACCGAAGCGCTCATACCCATTACCGGTGCCTGCACTTTTCCTGGAAATACGATTTTAAAAAATCTCCAACGATCCGCTCATCGTGGCTTCAAACCTTTTTTACTGTAGAAAAACATCCAGGTTTGTTTGGTGATAAGCTGGCAATAAAACTCCTTCTTCCATGTATGGGCTGTCATAAGGAATTTTACGAAGTTCGATATTTTAATTTTTTCTTTTGTAACAAATTGTTCCCCCAATAGCAACTTTTTTCCAACTTGTACAGCAGAAGAACTGTCTTAAAGCATAATTAATATTTCCAGGGTATGCGTTTTGTGTTTTTCTTTTTTGTAATAGTCTTTTCGAGTGATACCCTTTATGTTCAGGCACAGAATCTCGTGCCTAATCCTTCCTTTGAAGATTATGATAACTGCCCGGCATTCTACCTGGACCTGACTCCTCCAAGTGCAGCTACCTTTTCAGTAAAGCACTGGCATACAGCCAGCGGTGCTACGCCTGACTATTTCAATCCCTGCTCTATACTGTTCGATGTGCCTCTGAATGTCTTCGGCTACCAGTCTGCCCGGACAGGAAATAGCTATATGGGAGCATATTCCAAACAAGAGGATATATATATACCCGAGTACCGGGAATATATAGAAGCCAGGCTTCTGGCCCCGCTCGTGGCCGGACACCGGTATTATGTGAGTTATTGGCTAAGCCTGTCAGGAGGATCACCTGAGGTTGCAGGCAGAACTTGCTGCGGACTCGATCAAATGGGTGCCTATTTCAGTGTTCATGCTGAAGAAAGAACAGGTTCCGGTCTTCCTTTTGATGACCTTACACCCCAGATCAAAAGCGCGGCAGGCATCAGTCTTACCGATACTGCAGGCTGGAGCATGGTGTCAGGTACATTCACTGCCATAGGTGCTGAGCGGTGGATCACTATCGGAAACTTTAGCCCAAAGGCTTCACTGACCATGTCAGCGGTAACTGGAACACCCTCCGATTCCTATGTGTACTATTATTATGATGATGTATGCGTCATGGATCTTGACGGTCTTCCAGCGGGCAGCACTGTTACCGATACCTCTTTGTGCGGGCAGGACGCCCTGCATTTTTCAGGCAGAGTCACCGCCACGGAATATGTGTGGAGCAATGGAAGCACATCTCCGGGCCAGAGCATAACAGATAGCGGCATCTATTGGGTGAAGTCATTCAATACTGACAGCTGCCTGTTCTATATAGATTCTTTTATCGTTTCAGGCCAATTGGGTCTGCAGCAGATCAACCTGGGCAATGATACGTTCCTGTGCGACACCTCGACTTTCATACTTAATGCTTATGATGCCAGATTCGATACATACCTATGGAGCACGGGAGATACTACTGCATCTATCCTTATTGCCGATACAGGTGTTTATTATGTTACAGCTTCATCTGACTGTTATTACGGAAGCGATACCTTGCGTGTATCGGCAGCCCCGGTCCAGGTAGCACTTCCTGAAGGAATCGTGGAATGCAATGCGCCTACGGTCCGTATCGGAGCACCGGCGCCCGGTCTCAACTACTTGTGGAGCACAGGAGACACTACCTGCTGTATCGATGTGTCAGCATCCGGCACCTATTTGCGCCAGTCTTTTACCGTGTGCGGTGATGTGTTTACAGATTCTGTTACTGTCCATTTCCTGGACTGTGACTATTGTATCATGATGCCTAATGCTTTTTCGCCCAATGATGATGGGCTGAACGACGATTTCAAACCGGTCATTAACTGTCCTTTAGAACTGGTTCACCTGAAGATTTTCAACCGTTGGGGAGAATTGGTATTCGATTCCCGGGGAGTGAATAAAGGCTGGGATGGAAAAATAAACGGTATACCGGCTGAACAAGGCGTATATTTCTATTACCTGAAAGCATCCTCATCACCGGGAAGTAATGAAGATATCATCAAAAAGGGAGATATGACCTTAATCAGGTAGAAACCAGGAAACCTTTGATCCATAATGTGCAAACATTTTTAATTCCAAGACCTGCTCTTTATAGTCATCGCTGTGTGCAGCTTTCATTCTTTACTGCTTTTCAATCAAGCTTTGTCGACGCAGCACCTTTATGTACTGCGATATGATCTGTTTGATCACTTTGTATTGCATATTGCGGTTCGGCTCCGGTGGTGTGTATATCCTTTGTAATCGAAATCTTTTGTATGTATTTTGATTACCACACCGAGATCCTTCCTGCTTCTGAACTCCCGCTTATCCTGTCCCCTATTTTAAACTTCTTGTCGATAAATAATCTATGAGTTAAACAAATCTTCGTCAGAATAGAATACCCGGTCGCCCTTCACCCTTGCAGGTGAGGTATAGGAATGTTCTTCTGCTTGATGCACACCCATAATATGCAGCACGGTCCATCCTTTTGCTTTCAGGTAATCGGATACCATAGAGCGATGACACCGCCACCACACCGCTTCAGCACACATATAGGCAGTTGGCGATTCCGATGCCATAGCTTCTAATACTGTAATACCTTGTGCAAATCCTTCTGTTTCCATATAATCGGCATAGCCGCGAAAAGAAGTATTTCGCCAGCGGGTATTTTGAGAATCTTTATGTACTTTTCTTCTTCCGCCCAGCTCTTTTATATGCCTGTATCGTATGCCCTTTTCCTGCAATGAAGCTTCCAGGTTTTCCTGGTCAAATTGCGGGAACTTCCGGGATCCGGGAAGCCCTCTTATATCCGCCAGCATTTTAATCCCAAAAGATTGAAGCATAGCCAGAAACTCATCTGAACTGCGCGTAGAATGGCCTATGGTATATACGGTATATTTGCCGGGCATATTCACTTCGATATTTCAAAATTATAATTATTGTCCTGATAACACATACATCAGTCTCTGTTTTTTTTCCCGCGCTGCCAGCCACCGGCCTATAGCGCTTCGTTACCTTACTTCCGTTGTCAGAATGGTTTTCTTTTGAAGTAAATTTGCAGCTATTTAATAAATTAAAAGACTCGAAGCAGTGCCAGGTATCCGCCCATCGTCCCTGTCAGTAGTCAGTGATTAGTTGATTATTTCTCCTGTGTTGTCTGATAATTTTTCACGGAACTTTTGCAGTTCTTCAGGAGCCGGTCTCATCCATTCTGTTACCTCCCCGGTGATTTTCAAGGGTGCCCCCGAGCGATAGGAACGGGTCGGATTGCCGGGAAACTTTTTATCTGTCAGGTTCGGATCGTGCTCATAGCTGCCCGTTGGTTCAACGATATACACACGTTCACGTCCATCGCCTTTTGCCAATGCAGCCGCAAGCCCCGCGCCATTCACCAAAGCCGTGAAATAGATATGATTCATCTTAAGTTCAGATTTGTAATTGGAATCGCTGCCCGCTGTCAGTAAGTCTCCAACCTGCAAATCTGCTTTTGTGCCATGATAAAAAGGACCTTTGTCGGAAGGATTGTTCTTAAACAAAAGAGCCAGGTCAGCATGCTCCTTTGCCTTTGCTGTATCACCTAAATCTTCATAGCATCGGGCAATGTTAGAATAAAGAGAGGGGAAAGCACTCTTAACCGTATCATCATCTACTTTTAAAGCATACCCCAAAGCCGTTTCGAGCCATTTTAATCTGCCGGAGACGGATTTTTGATGCCGGGCTACATAGTAAGCCGCAAGAAACTTTTCAAAATCTTCTGTAGCTTCATCCCAACCCTGCAGAAACAGCTTGCTTGCTTCTTCAGCCTGACCTTTTTCTTCCATGTCCATACCCTGAAGACAACGTTGAACTACCTTATTGAACGGTGAGAATTCCATTTTATAATTATTTAACCTGTTTATTATTTAAAATTGTTTGTCCTTAACCCTATATGCTGTCCGGCTATTCATAAGCTTAATCATGATCCATTTGCCTCAAACAACAAAAAGCAGCAACGCTAACAAATGCTGTACAGGCCACACAGATAAGGCCGCTGACGGCTCCAGGAGCCACGTTTCTTCCGGAATCTGGGTACGCTATATAAAAAGCAAACTATATACCGAAAACAGTCGGCTCATGTGCTCTGTCTGTACTATACGTCATTGCCGGATTAGCGACCCATAACTGAGTACCGTAACCACAACACCGGTTAGTGCCTGTCTCCATACAATTGACCATTTTCAGCTATGGGTTGGGAAACATCAAGTAGCTGGTAAGCCTCTTGATCTTCCCGTCACTCATATGAAACACATCACAGAACACAGCACTGAATACCTCACCTCCCTTTCTTTTCCCTTGTACGGTACCTTCAGCGACCACGATGTCAGCCTCTTCAACGAGGCGGATAACCTTTATTACCGGCTTGCCTTCAAATGCATCATTTTCTATTTCCTTATCAAATGCTTCTTTGCCGGAATGAGCATAAACCCCGGGCATTTCCCATACCACATCATCCGTCAGGCAGGATAATATCTTATGGTGATCACCTGCATTGAATCCTTCCATATAATCCGATACGACTTTTTTGTTCCGGCTGATGGAACCAGGCTTTTTCTTTGAAAGCAGTCATGAATATTGTTGACAAAATTACGGCAATACCGATAGCTTTTTTCATATCTCGTTGATGAATTGTTGATTGAGTTTGTTGAACATTTTGATCCAGCTTTGATAAGCACCGGTTTTCTTAGCTTCCTCCTCGGAAACAGTCCTGATGAATGGTTATTTTTGTCTGGTCACCGATCGCTTCAAAAGACACGGTGGTAAGGATTTCCTGAGGCCATCCTGCCGGCTTCCCGGCTTTTGACGCATCGCTCACCCGGCCACTTTCATCAGAAAGCTGCATTGTAAAAGAAAGCTTCTCCGGCGGTCGTATTTCCAAATAGGTGCCCATAATCCAGCAATCACCATGTACCGGATCACGAACGCAGGAATGGAACTGCCCTCCCTGTGTAACGTCGATGGATTTGAACTCTATAGTGCATCCATCCGGCGCATACCAATGCCTGAGCTTTTCAGGATCAGTCCACGCATCAAAAAACCGCCCGGATGGGCGCATCAAACAAGTGTGTGATCAAAAGTTCCCGGTCTTGTGATTTCATATTTATCTTTTTTTTGTTTCCGCTAAAAATTTGTCCAGTTTCTCTAAGCGCTGCTGCCACAGCTTACGGGATACGTTCACCCAATCGACTACCTCATCTAACTGGTCCAGCTGAGCTTCGCAGAATTGTTCCCTGCCTTTCTGAATAACGGAAATCATCCCGCATTCACTCAGAACTTTAAGGTGCTTTGCGATTCCCTGCCTGGTAATGCCCGAATCCGCAGCGATCTGGCCAATATTCAGCGGGCCACTCATCAGCTTCCGGATAATCATCCTTCTGGTAGGGTCTGCAATGGCCTGAAAAACGTCTCGTCTTCCGATCATAATACAACCATTTGGTTGCAAATATACATACAACCATTTGGTTGTGCAAATATTTCAGGTGTTTTTTATTTAAGAACGATTACAACCGACCCGCATTTTCCGATAAAGATCCTGTCTTCAAGCCTTGAATGGCAAAAGTCAAAACACATTATTATTTTGTTCTGGATTCGAAATCACCAGGCGCTGAACGACAGGTTCCACCTATAATCAGGCAGAGCTGGGACGGCACAGGAGCTTTGTGCTCCTATTCCAGCCCGGGTAATCATTAGAACATCGGTCTTTCAATTCCCTGCCCTAATACAAAGCTCAGACTGCTATATGTAAACTTTAATCAGGCAATATTACAATTAAGACAATATCTTTGTATCATATAAGGAGACCCAACTATGATAGCAAATAAATTACTTAGAATGGACAATGTCAGCATCGTGGTAGCATCCCTCGATAATGCTATTTCTTTTTTCCAGGAGATAGGCCTGATACTCGAGGGAAGAACCACGATCGAAGGGGAGTGGGCCGGACGCGTCACTGGGCTTGGGGCTCAGCGCGTAGAGATTGCAATGATGGTCACTCCCGACGGTCACAGCCGGCTCGAACTTTCACAATTTCTAACCCCGCCCGTGATCTCAGATCACCGTACTGCCCCTGTTAATGCGCTGGGATACCTCCGTATCATGTTCACCGTTGAAGACATTGACGAAATGGTATCCAGGCTCTGCAGTCATGGTGCACAGCTCGTTGGTGAAGTGGTCCAGTATGAAGACGCGTATCGGCTCTGTTATATCCGCGGGACCGAAGGGCTGCTTATCGGGCTGGCAGAACAGCTCGGCAAGCAATAGGCAGCAGACGTTCTGTCAAAACTTTTGCCGAATTTCAACACAAAAAAGCAACGGGAAAGATCTTTAGTTGGCATTCCGGGTTTAATGACAGCCGCTACCCATCTTAATCTAATCGATGAATACCAGCCCTGTATTTGTCCTTATTTAGTGGCTGTGCGGTAAACCTTCACTATGTTAAATTGCTTATCTTTAGGATTTGGGCATCCGCAATTGTTTCATCACTTATCCAAAAACCGGACTTCTGTTGCTCCTTTGGAATTTCGGCAGCCATTTAACTGAATCAAACCATTAACCTGTAACGGATCACAGCAACGGTAAGGTTTCAGACCTGCCTTTTCCCGCTTCCTGCCGGGAACAGGACTACCTGTCTCATATAGATAAAATTATCCTAATAGCGTTCCGAATCCGCCTGACATTCTCGAAATTCGTAGTTCAACCATGGTATAAGTAAAGTACAATTTATATAGATCCAGCAAACAAACCCGATAACAGGACCGATATGAAATTTTACAAATAACCAAAAGAAAAAACAGACCTAACGTTAACGACTACATTCATTCAAAATTATTTTTATGATGAAAACAAAAATCATTCTCGCGACAGGAATAGGTTTAGCAGCTCTGGCTTTAGGCACATCCTGCTCTTCCATTCCTAAATTGGCAGTACCCGTAAATAATTTCGATGCCGGGCGTTACCTTGGTACCTGGTACGAAATAGCGCGTTTCGATTACCGCTTCGAAAAAAATCTCGATAATGTCACTGCGCGGTATACGCAAATGGAAAATGGTGAAATCGGGGTCATGAACATGGGTTACAACTACAAGACCAATGAATGGAAATCTGCCCGGGGAATTGCCAAATTTCGCAGGAATAAACAGACAGCTGCCTTGAAAGTAAGCTTTTTCAAGCCTTTTTACGCAGGATATAATGTGATAGCTATTGATGAGGATTATCGATATGCTTTAGTAGCCGGTAAGAACCTAAAGTACCTCTGGCTATTATCCCGGGAAAAGACAATGCCCGATCCGGTCAAAGATGATTACCTGAAAAAAGCAGAAGCAATAGGATACGATACCACTAAGCTGATCTGGGTGAAGCAGGACAAAGATCAACCTTCGCTGAATCCATAAAGACGTATGGGTCCTGTACATCACAGTAGGGGATCCAACCAAAAAGTATCCTTATGAGCTGAATCAGACCGAGAAGAATCCCTGAAGAACATGGAAACGCCCGGCACCAGCTAAGGAGGAAAGAAACGCACTGATTTCCCGGAGTATCCTTATAAAAGACAGATGATCCTATAGTGCATCAAAACCTGTACACAAGTGCATTGATATTCATTCCGGCACCCACTGAAGCAAACAACACGACATCACCACTTTTGATGTTGTGATGAGGCAATTCGCCCTGTAAAATCATCGTGAGCAAAGAAGGAATAGTAGCCACACTGCTGTTACCCAGTTTTCTGGATTACCATAGGCATGATATGCTCAGGTACGGGCATATGATATAACTGGTAAAACCTGTTCACGATTGCTTCATCCATTTTTTCATTGGCCTGGTGTATAATAATCTTATTCAGTTGCGCTACCCCGTAGCCGCTTGAATCAAGACATTGCTTCATTGCAGCCGGTACATGCTGTAATGCAAATTCATATATTTTCCTGCCATTCATCTTGATGTATTTTACATCCGGATGGCTTTCCCGGTTAAAAGACTTACCAAAATTCAGATAATCCTTTTCGTTCAATGTAAAGGAGGCTGATATATGAGATTGTATACCTGAATCATCCCGGCTGATCTCCAGTATCGCCGCCCCGGCACCATCAGCATAGATCATACTGTCCCTGTCATGAATGTCGGAGACTCTTGAAAGCGTCTCTGCACCGATCACCAGGCATCTCTTTGCCATTCCGGATCTGATAAATGCATTTGCCTGTATCACTCCTTCAATCCAACCGGGACAAGCCAAACAGGACATCGTATGCTACACAAAAATTGTTTTTGATTTTTAAGAGGTGCTTCACCCGGGAAGCCAAAGAGGGGACCATATCCGACTGAATGGTCCCAAAACCGTACATCACCAAAATTGTGTGCGAAAATAATGTAATCCAGCGTTTCTATATCAATCCCAGCATTTGCGACAGCCTTTTGGGCTGCAAAAAAGCCCAGATCTGAAGTTACCAGATCCCGGCTGGCATAGCGCCTTTCCTCAATTCCGGTA
>JAHHDV010000006.1 GCA_019739295.1 Taibaiella sp. | reverse complement strand
CAATCCGTAAAGGCAACGAGATTGCCAAATTCTTTGCCGATAATAAAGTTGCTGTGATTATCTATGCAGTTGAAAAATCGTTGGACAGTTACAAATTCAACCTGCTGTATAATAAGCAGCTTTTCATCGACCAGTTAAAGACTAACAACCTGACCAAAAGAACGATTGACGAGGGAAGTATGGACGAAAAATCGGGAATGAACTTTTCGGAATATGTGGCAATCCTGTCAGGAAATACAGACCTGTTGGATAAAGCCAAACTGGAAAAACAGATTGCCGGACTGGAAAGCGAAAAGCAGGCGTTCAACCGCTCTAAATCCAGTGCCAAATTTAAGGTACAGGATTATATGGAAATGTTGCAAAGCACTCAATCCCGTTTGAGCCGGATGAGTACCGACTGGGAAAACTTACAGCAACGCCTGCAAAAGCGTTCGGACGGTACAATCGAAAACCCTGTGCTGTTAGATGGCTTGCCGCCCAATGCAAATCCGAAACAAATAGGCGCAAAACTGAACGAGATTGCGAACAAAGCCCGCACGGCAGGCGACTATCGTGAAATAGGCAACCTCTACGGGTTTCAATTATTGGTTAAAACAGAACTTCCAAAGGATAATTCAACACTCGAAAGGGTCAATAGATTTTTTATAACTGGCGAGGGCAATATCAAGTACACCTACAATAACGGTCTGATGGCAAAAGACCCCGAAACCGCCGCAATGAATTTTTTAAGGGCTTTGGAAAAACTGCCGGGCTTTGTGAAGCAGGAGCAGGAGAAAATCGCTGAAATACAAAAAGACCTGCCGATACTTCAGGAAGTGGTTAACGGTACTTGGGCTAAGGAAAGTCGATTGAGTGAGCTTAAAACGGAACTGGCTGCCGTAGAAAGAAAGATACAGCTATCTATTACGCCGGAAACCAAACAAGATGCTTCGGAGCAGGCAGAAAAGCAGAATGAAGCCCCAAAGGTGCAGGAAAGCATTATACGGACAAAAGGCGTTCATTCACCTCGTGGCGTATTATAATAGTCGTTACTTTTCGTCCATTTTTTTTATTAGGGCTTCACACAGGCTGTCAAGGAATTTGGTTCGGTTTATCTTACGGGCTTTCAGTTCCATAAACGTGTGGTAAAAATCGCCTAACTCAATATTAAAGGCTTCTTCAAAAGTTTTAGCTATCAATTTTATGTCTGTATTCCCATTGTTAAATACACCGTGGGAGTACAGTGCATATATGAGTTCCGTCAGTGCCGTTTTACTTGCCGTCCATTTCAATGAATTGTCCGAACCCCTTTTCACATTGATGTTATTGAGCCTGTCTTCCAAATAAACTTGTATCAGGTCATTGGCAATAATCTTGGCAACCTTATAATCGTGTGAAGTAGAAAAACGATGGTCTGCTTCAAAATAAAATGTGTCTAACCACAGCCTTATATCGTGCTTGCCACGCACAAAGAATTTTTCGTCAACGAAAGAATTATTGCTGCGGTAATACTTGTAAAAATCAAGGTTGTTTTCAAAGAACCTTTTTAGCTTTTTCAGTTCTTTGGTAAAATATTTCTTGGTACGCTTGTTCCCGTAGGGTCTTCTTGTTTCGATTTATAGATGGCATTGTAGTAGATGAGCTTTGAAACAATAACAGGTTTCTGATACTTGAAAAAATGGATTTCTTCTTCCATATTCTTAAAGTCATTTTTCAGTACAAAGTCCTTTAAGTCGGCAAGGCTTTGTATGATATGGTGTATAACGGCTTCAATTCTTTTTATGGGGCAGTCGGTTTCAATCTCCAGTTCCTGGATTGCAGTTTCCAATTTAAGATATGTTTCATTGTAAAATTTATCCATTCGCTTCATTTTGATGTAATATATTATTGGTTAATACAGAAAAGCTAACACTGTTCGTATTAGCTTATGATGCAATTACTGCTTAAAAAAATTCAACCTCTACCGTATTGATGATGGAACGATAGATAGATTTTTGTTGCATACTTTAAAGGGTTGTAGTATGATGCAGGTTAGTCTTTGCGAATTACACCTGCATCACCTCCTTTTTTTTACCGATATTTTTTTACGGTTATGCAGTTTACAACCCTTAGTTATTTAATTTTAATAAGTCAATGCCAGCCCCACACCAAAGCCCATATCGCTATCATAGTGGGTACGTATACCTATATTCTTATTAATGATATACCTAAGTTCTCCCATATACTCTAAGTCGGTATTCACCATAAAACCACCTCTTAGTCTTTTTGAAATTGGTATATCTTCACGCATTAACTGCAATCTCACAATTCCATCATGATATACTTCTGCCTGAAAATTGACCAGCATAGGTAACGTATACATAAACCCTAAACTGAACGCCCTGCGGGTGTCTTTCTTGTTGGTTTGTCCAAATATGTTCTTTTCGTGTTCATCTTCTCCCATTTTACGGTAGCGGTAATCAAAACCTACAAAGGGCATGAACCATTGCATCTTTCCAATGTATCTACCTAAATGGGTTTCTACTTCATAACCGTGCATACTATTATAGCCTAAACGCCATTCTGTTCCTAATTGGTAGCGTGCATTCATTAGCATAGCTTCTCCATCATTACCATTGGTTGCAAAATCGTTTTGTGCCATAAAATGAGGCATATTACTTTCTCTTTGCAATTCTTTATAGGCTTTTGCCTTGTCGGGTAGATAGGGGTTATTGTAGTCTCCAACTTCAAAGACCCTGTTCATTCCCGCCATCATGTGATATAATATATGGCAATGAAAGAACCAATCACCTTCCTCATTTGCTAAAAACTCAATGGTATCTGTTTCCATAGGCATGATATCCAACACATTTTTAAGCGGCGATTTTTCGCCTTTTCCGTTTATCACCCTGAAATCAAATCCGTGAAGATGCATTGGATGCCGCATCATTGAATTATTATAAATGGTAATCCGTAGAATTTCTCCTTTTTTTACAGGTATTTTGTCAGTTTCCGAAAGTATTTTATTATCCATGCTCCATACATAGCGGTTCATGTTGCCAGTAAGTGTGAATTTCAACTCTTTTACAGGCGCATCATTTGGAAGAGAGGTGTTATAAGGTGATTGCAACATAGCATAATTTAATGTTTTGATGTCTCCCAAGGCATTAGCGTTGTAACGGTTAGCGTCGTTATCCATATCCATACCCTCATGCTTACTGTGGTCTGCTTTTTTTGTTGCATCTCCGGTAATTTCGGGATACATCACTACATTCATGTCCATTTGGTTAAGGCTCATCTTCATGCCCATATCGTCCAAATCGCCATTCATTTTCATCATATCGTTCATCATCTTCATCCCCTCGAAATACTTCAATCGTGGGAGTGGAGAAATAAGCTGTTTGACCCCATCACCTATAAAGTAACTCGCAGATTGTGTCCTGTCTTCGGTTGTTGCTAAGAACTCGTAAGCCAAACCATCTTGAGGGATAGTCACTACAATATCGTAAGTTTCAGAAACGGCAATGATTAACCTGTCCACCTCTACAGGCTCAACATCATTCCCATCATTCGCTACTACTGTAATTTTTCCTCCAGCATACCGTAGCCAGAAATATGAAGACGCCCCTCCATTGGAAACACGCAATCTGACTTTGTCGCCTGCTTTTAGCTTTTTACCATCAATTGTTTTCAAATCGGTGCTATGGCTACCATTTATTAGGATTTTATCATAGTAAACGTCACTGACATCCATCGCCAGCATCCGCTTCCACTCGTTTTTTTACCTTTACCCCTAATTTTCCCTCCTTAATAGCTTCAACATATGATTGTGTTGCGCCTTTCTTAATGGCCGCCCAATCATTTGCATTGTGTAGCATACGGTTGATATTATCGGGGTTAAGATTTGTCCACTCACTTAATATAATTGGAACGGTCGGCAAATCGTCAATTCCTTTTCTGAATGTCTTATCATCGCTTCTTTTCTTCATGATAAAACTTCCGTACATGCCAATCTGCTCCTGCAATCCTGAGTGGGAATGGTACCAGTGCGTACCATGCTGGATAATCGGAAAACGGTAGGTGGTAGGTTGTGCCCGGTGCGATGGGTTTTTGTGTAAGCCAGGGCACACCGTCTTCTTTATTGGGCAGGAACACACCATGCCAGTGAAGTGATGTGCTTTCTTTCAATTGGTTGTGCACCACTATTTCGGCAGTGTCGCCCTCGGTAAAGGTAAGGGTGGGCATGGGGATTTGCCCGTTTACGGCAATTGCCCTTTTTTGCTTACCTGCATAGTTGACAAGCGTATCTTTTACATACAGCTCGTAATGCACCACTCTCTGTGCAAACAGCGTTTGCGTGCAAAGCAGTATCAGCACTGTTTGCAAAATTCTTATAGGTATTTTATTATATCTGTTCATGATTTGAAAAATTTTATTTAATGCTGTCTTCCATTGTGCTAAACCACGCTATCAAAACCTGCTTATCCTCCGGTGACAATACTGCATTGCGATGAATTAGTGTGTATGATGACAACGGCATTTCCCCGTCCTTAACCTGCCCGGCCATAGCCCTGAACTTGTTTCGCTGCCTGCGGACAGAATAGTCGCCAAATTCGCTAAAGTTGAGTTCCTCTTTCCCCTTTTTTATATGCTCTGCCATGTACCATGCGCCGGGCTGGATACGGCTGTACCACGGATAATGGGTATTGTTGCTATGGCAGTCATAACAGGACTGAACAAGGATAGCCTTTACATTTTGGGGTACGGTGTACACCCTTTCGATATGGGTGGCTGGCACTTCAACCGCCTGGTTCCGTAAGGGCTGAAAGAACTGTATGGCAATCAGGACGACAGCCAGCCCCAATATGATTTTCTTCTTTATGGTCATAATTATTTTATTGTGGCTTCATCTTTTTGTGTCTACTGTTTTTTCACATACTTGGCATAATTCTCCTTGTTTTCAAAATAAGAAACTTCACCGTTATTTCCTGTCACAGCAATCACCGCATTAGCTTTGTCTACCTGCTTATGGGAATAGGGGGTCTATCGCCATCCGCACGGTCGCATCTTTTGGAATACGTTCCTTACACATTTCGCAACATCCGTAATAGGTTTTACCATCAAATTTTACGTCAAACTGCCTTTTTGCCCATATAGGCATCGTTGACCATGCAGACTTCATCCGATGGAACCAATTCACCTATTTGGTTACTATGCCCGTGGCTTTCCGGAGTTGCCTGCGAATGCTGTGTCGCTTCATCCTTATTTGACCCTACCTGTCCGCAAGCGGTGAATAGCAGGGCTGATAAGGAAATAAAGCCGATTATTATTTTGCTCATGTCGAAACTGTTTTTTAAATTTTATTATTTACTTTCTTCAAACTCTTTTAGCTTGCGCTTCATCAGTTCAATTTCTTCCGCTTGGGTTTTAAGTATGTTTTTTTGCAGCTCTATCAGTTCCGGGTCGGTCAGGTGTGCCTTTTCGGACATCAATATGGCTGCTGCGTGATGGGGTATCATACCCTTTGCAAACTGCTTGTCCCCGACATTGATTTGTTCCCTGATACCAAACCATGAAAAGATGCCAACGGCAACCGAGATGATGGCTATCGCCCAATTCATCTTCCTGTTGGGGTACATCACTTTCATTATCGCTAATTCGATAAGCAGCATTGCCGAGGTCATCAGCAGGGTCATGTACAGGTTATTGATATTGGGTATCAGGTTCTGCCACTCGTCAATCATGGCGTACATGATAAAATACATCACTGCGAACATGGCGACAGCCATCACCGCAAAGCGTTTGTACATGCCCGAAGCATGTTTTGGATTGTGCGTGCCATGCTCCGAGGCATGACCCGCATTGTGATTGTTTTGCATATTTTCCATAACCCGAAATTTATTTGCTGTTAATTGTTTTTTCCACCTTACCGCAGGTCAGCATTTTAGAACCGTAGTAAGGGTTTTTGATTTCCTTGTTTTCGCTGAACCAAACAGCACCCTTACCGTCATTGAACATCGGGCAATGGTCCTGATACAATGTTTGCGATGTACCGAACAAATCAATCAGGTCTTTCAAATCTTCGCCAAGCGAGGCCAAATGTTCCCGCTGGTGGTGGATGTTGCCGACATTTTCCCCGATATGTTCTGCGTGTTCTTTAGCATCGTCCGCTATGTCCATGTACTTTTTGTGCTTATCAGCAGGAACGGCTTTCATGTCCACTTTATTCAGGGTAGCTAACAGCTTTTTCCCTGAACTGGCGGCAGCTTTGTCATCGTCCGAAACAAGGGCGTTCTTTAAGGACAGATAATCGGTAACTATGGGCGCAATAGAAAAGTTTTTTGTTTCTTCTTTTCCTGTTGCTATTGCTTCCTGACCGCTCGGTGTTTCGCTCACAGCGGGCGCAGCTACCGTATCATCCTCTTTTGGTTGGGAAGCTGGCTGTTCTTGTGATACCACAGCAGTATCACTTGAAGACTGCTCGTTTTTGTTGGATGCCTGATTGCATGATACTGTTACAAATGCCATGATAACAGCAATGATTGATAATGTTAGATTTTTCATTTTTATTTATTTTTTGATTTTTAAAAAACTTGCGTTAATAGCCACTACAATGGTGCTTACACTCATCAGCACAGCACCCATAGCGGGACTTAAAACAAAATTCGGATAGAGTACGCCTGCCGCAAGCGGTATTGCCACCACGTTGTAGCCAACCGCCCATATCAGGTTCTGTACCATCTTTTTGTAGGTAAGTTTGCCGAAGTCAATCAGTTTGACCACATCCCTCGGGTCACTGTCTACCAATATGATATCCGCTGTTTCGGCAGCCACGTCCGTACCGGAACCCACGGCAATTCCAACATCTGCCTGTGCCAGTGCAGGTGCATCATTTACACCATCACCAGTCATTGCTACGATTTCGCCTTTTGCCTGAAACTCCTTTACTTTCTCCTGCTTGTTATGCGGAAGCACATTGGCCAAATACCCGTCCATACCCAATTTTCCGGCTACGGCAGCAGCAATCCTGTCGTTATCCCCCGTGAGCAGAAAGGACTTGATGCCCATTTTTTTGAGTTCCTCAATCGCCTGTGCCGACCCCTCACGGATGCTGTCTGCCAAAGTAATGAGGCCGATTACCCGGTCATCAATGAGAACAAAGTTTACTGTTTCGGCTTCCTGATTAATTTCGGTTGGAATTTCCGGCAAAGAAAGGTGGTTTTCGGTGAAGTAATTCGGGCCACCAGCTACAACACTCTTTCCGTTTACAACACCTTTTACACCTATACCCTGCATATAGCTAAAGTTTTCAGACTTCCATAACGCAAGCCTCTTTTCTTTCAATGTAGCCATAATGCCTTTTGCGATATGGTGTTCCGAATTTTGCTGTACTGCGGCAGCATACTGGATAACTGCATCGGCATTGTATTCGTCCGTAAAGGGAATAACCTTTTCCACGGCATGGGAACCTTTGGTGAGCGTTCCGGTTTTGTCAAAAATGATGGTAGATAGCTTACGGGTGGTTTCAAATGCTGTGCGGTTGCGGATGAGCAGACCATTGGTCGCCGATAGCGTTGTGGAAATGGCGACCACCAACGGGATAGCCACGCCCAATGCGTGCGGGCAGGCCGTTACCATTACCGTCACCATTCTTTCAAGCGCAAAGGCAATATCTCCACTGCTTGCATACCAATAGGCAAATGTGCCTATGCCCACGGCAATGGCAATAAAGGTGAGCCATTTGGCAACTTTGTCCGCAAGGTTTTGCGTATTGGACTTAGTAGCTTGTGCCTCCTGCACAAGATTGATAACCCTGTTCAGGTAGCTGTCTTTTCCAACGGCTGTTACCTTAACTTTCAGCGCACCATCGCCATTGATAGAGCCTGCGATGACCTTTCCGTCCTTTTCCTTTTTTACGGGAACACTTTCTCCGGTAAGCATACTCTCGTTGATATATGAAAGCCCATCCAGAACCAATCCGTCGGCTGGAATTTTTTCACCCGGTTTTATGATAGCCGTTTCACCGCTTTGCAGGTCTTCGAGCTTTATCTTTACAGCTTCTCCGCCTCGTTCCACGGTAACATCGTTGGGCAGTAACGCTACCAATGACTGTAATGCCCGTGAAGCAGCCATTTGGGAACGCATTTCCAGCCAATGCCCTAACAGCATGATGTCAATTAGGGTTGCCAGTTCCCAAAAGAAATCCATACCCTGCAAGCCAAATACAACGGCTACGGAATAGACATAGGCTACGGATATGGCGATAGCAACAAGTGTCATCATCCCTATGGCTTTGGCTTTCACCTCGCCAATCATTCCCTTTAGGAATGGTAAGCCTCCATAGCAATAAATCACCGTACCCAATGCCAGCAACACATATTTATCGCCATTGAAAGCAAGCGAGAAACCTAACCATTGCTGTATCATGTGCGACAGGAGCAGTATAGGGATTGTAATGACAAGGCTTATCCAAAAACGAGTGAGGAAATCACCTGTATGATGTCCCTCATGTTTATTAAAGTTTTCGTCAGCATGGCCATGTTGAGAATGCCCGGAATGCCCATGTTCTGATGTGTGTTCATGAGAAACTGACGCACCGCCAACGGGAACCAATGCCATGCCACAGAGCGGGCATTTGCCCGGTTCGTCTTTTAGCACCTGTGGGTGCATAGGACAAGTATATTTTTTCATAACAAGGGGTTTTAAAAGTTATGTTGCACTTAATTTTTTTTGCCATCTCATGGGTCATTTCTTCGGCATAAGTACCATAGGCATCAACAAGTACGCCTTTATTCTTACTATCATTAGACGATATGGCATAAATTACGGCATTGTTATCAGGACTGCTGTCGAGGCTTTCAAACCTATGAGTTTCCGTAACCGTAAAATCCTCCGGTTTTAGTTTCAGGCTCCTTGACGTACAGTACAGACAGTCCGGCAACAGACTAAAGTCCATACTGTACCCACGTTGTCTTAGGTCTTTAAGCGCCTGCACCATGTCATTGTACTGTACCATAGCTTTCAGACCTGTTATTTAATGGTTTCGACCGTACTTCCGCAGGTGAGCATCTGTGAGCCGTAATATGGATTTTTAACCGCATTCTCTTTACTTAGCCAATTGGCTCCCTTACCTCCGTTGTACATAGGGCAGTGCTGGTAATAAATGGGGGTGTCCTGTTTAGAAACTTTGGCAAGTGTGTAGATGCTTTCCGAAAGTGCCGCAAAAGAACTTCTTTGTTTTGCAACATCTTTTGATTTTGAAATGCTTTCCGCATTGGCCGTCAAATCCTGCATCACTTTCATCCAAGCCGTATGTTCCTCTGCCGATAGCTTGTTCATATCGACTGCTTTAAGGGATGCAGCCAATTCAGCGGCTTTGGCAGATGCGGTCGCCGCATCGGTTTTTATCAAAGCGTCTTTCACTGAAAAATAGTTGTCAAATACAGCTTTTAGCTGTGATTGGTTTTGAGCTGCATCTTTATTAGCTGCCATTTGGCTATGGTCGTGATTGCCATGTCCGGCATTCATGTCCATGCCAGCCTCTTTGTTTTTGGCAACCGTCTTCACGGGTCTATCATACTGGCAGCAACCAGCCAGTTTAGCATATACGTCATCCGGCGCACGGAACTTCTCACTGTCATAACCAGCCAAAGCAATACGTTTCAGGATTTCATCCTGATTTGTTTTGTCGCCGTCATAGGTGAGCGTAGCCATCTTGGTATCTTTGTTCCAGTCCACGCTGGCTACCTTTTTTACGTTACCTGCTTTTTCGATGGTGGTTTTGCACATACCACAATTGCCGTAAATCTTTACGGTTTCTGTTTTCGCATTCTTGATTTGTGCGAAGCCGTTTATTGATGATAGTAACACGGCGATTACCATCACTATTTTTGATAATGATTTCATAATAATTACATTTTGAGAAACGGGGGATTGATAAACCCGTTTCTGTTTTAAATTTTAAGTAAATGATACAAATAGGGGATTTGCAAAAGCCGGAACAGCTTCTGACAGGACACACCTATGGCTATCAGGCCATAGTTTTAGCTTATTTTAGGCGGTAGCCAAATGGAGAAAAAGCCCGAAGAATAATAGGCTTCTTTGAAACCGAATTTTTGCTTTTTACTTGCTGCAAATTGATTTTTTGCTTTTAATTCGATTATAACTGGTAAACTTAAAGAAGTGATTGAAGCACCGCACCTGCAAGAGCTGTGTGAACAACCGCCCCCGCAATTGTCACTTTTGCATTTTTTACAGGATTTGCCCTTGCAACCTTTTTTATGTTCTGATTTTTTGGATTTTTCTTTTGAGCAGGAAGACTGCTCGGTTTGTGTTGATTTTTTGGAACAAGCATAACTCTGATTGGGCATCAGGAAGAAACCCAAAAAGAAAAGTGTTAAAATGCTTATATGTATTCTCAAATTTTTCAACGCTACAAAGTTACAAATAAGATTGGTTTTTTTTTATCGTTTTGCCTTTTTTTTGCTATATAAACAAAAAATACTACATCCGCAATAGCCTTTCAGTCTTTTTTCAGAATTGATAAAATACCCTTTCCTGAAAGCCTACCCTTGTAAAAGTTCGGTCAGAAAAGGGCATTTTAAAAGACTTTGGATTAGACGTTCAAAGGCTCTATTTTGAAGCCTGCCTTTTGCACAGTGGATATTACTTCTTGCTCGGTAATTCCCTCGGACTTCACGGTAAGCACCTTGTCCTTATTGTTGGTGTCCACGTCCCAATGGCAGATGCCCTCTGCCTTGTCCAAGTGTGGTTTTACAGATGCGATACAACCGCCGCAATTAATGTTTGTCTTGAATTGAAATTGTTTATTTTCCATTGCTAATAAATTTAAGAGTTATTGATAATGCAAATTTCAGTGCTATTTGGTTCAGAATTGTTGTGTAATTTCTTATTTGATTTGTGATTTTTACTGTTTTACTTCTTCCACTTCAACCGCAGGCTGTTACTTACCACGCTCACGCTGCTCAACGCCATTGCTGCGCCCGCTATCATCGGGTTTAGCAAGAAGCCGTTAATTGGGTAAAGGATGCCCGCTGCCACCGGAATACCGATTAGGTTGTAAATAAACGCCCAAAACAGGTTTTGCTTAATGGTGGCTACGGTCTGTTTTGACAATCGTATTGCCTGTGGTATCTTGGTAAGGTCTGATGAAATGATGGTCATTTTGGCTACCTCCATTGCGATGTCCGAACCTTTGCCCATTGCGATACTTACATCGGCTGTTGCCAATGCGGTGCTATCGTTGATACCATCACCTACCATTGCCACTATTTTACCTTTGCTTTGTAGCTCTTTCACAAAATCGGCTTTATGCTGTGGTAATACCTCGGCTCTGTAATGTTTAATGCCAGTATGCGCAGCAATGGCTTTGGCGGTTGCTTCATTATCTCCGGTCAGCATATACAGGTCTATACCCATATCCTGCATTTCCCGGATAGCTTGCACCGATGTTTCTTTAATCTTATCGGAAATGGCAATTACAGACAGAGCCTGTTTGCCGTTTGCAAACCAAATAACGGTTTGGGATTGTTTGCCCCATTCTTCGGCTTTGTTTTGTAATTCGTCAGCAATAGCGATGTTGTTTTCTGCCAATAGCTTTTTATTTCCTACATAATAGGTTTCGTTGTTATGGTCTGCTTTTGCGCCTTTACCTGTAATGCTGTCGAACAATGATAAAGTTGCGTTTCCTGCTCCGTTCAAATGTTTTACTACTGCTTCCGCTAATGGATGTTCCGATTGCTTTTCGATGCTTAATAAAATATTTTTGGTCATATCGTCATTGTTCAGCCAGGCAATATCTGTTACTTGTGGTCTTCCCTCGGTAATGGTTCCGGTTTTATCCAATACAATTGCGTTTATCTTTTTAGCCAGTTCAAGGCTTTCCGCATCCTTAATCAAAATACCGTTTTCAGCACCTTTGCCAACGCCTACCATAATGGCGGTCGGGGTCGCTAAGCCTAAAGCACAAGGGCAGGCAATAACCAATACCGTAACGGCTGCCAGCAAGCCTTGCACAACTCCGTTTTCGCCCCCTAACACCAACCATAAGATAAATGTAAGGATAGCAATACCCATTACTACCGGAACAAAGATGCCTGCAATCTTATCTACCAGCTTCTGTACTGGAGCTTTGCTTCCCTGTGCATCCTGTACCATTTTGATGATGTGTGCAAGCATGGTTTCTTTGCCAACTTTCACCGCTTTGAATTGAAAGCTGCCTTTTTGGTTAATCGTTCCGGCAAATACCTTTTCATTTTCCTTTTTCAACACAGGCACAGGCTCACCGCTTAGCATACTTTCGTCCACATAGGAATTACCTGATGTTACCATACCATCCACCGCAATTTTTTCGCCGGGCTTTACGAGTATAATATCACCTGCACTTACATCTTCAATAGCCTTCTGTCTTTCTGTGCCATCAGCTTCTATCACAATAACCGTTTTAGGCTGTAAGCCCATTAGCTTTTTAATGGCTGAAGATGTATTACCTTTGGCTCTTTCCTCTAACAGTTTCCCCAAGAGGATAAATGCGATAATTACGGCAGCGGCTTCAAAATAAACGTGAGCGTGTAGCCCTCTTTGATGCCAAAAGTCTGCAAATAACATATTGAATACACTGAACAGGTAAGCAATACCAGTACTTAATGCAACCAGTGTATCCATATTGGCAGAACGATGTTTTGCCTGCTTCCACGCATTGATAAAAAAGTCTTTTCCTAACCAGACAAGTACCGGAGTTGAGAAAAGCCACATTATCAGGTTTGCATAAGGCATATCCATAAAGAACATACCGATTACCACCACAGGCAAAGAGAGGATGATTGCCCAAATGGTTTTGTTTTTGAGTTTCCTGAATTTCTCGGTGTGAATAGCTTCTAACGTTTCCTGCTGTGTGGTTTCGTCTTCAATCAATAAGTCATAACCAACTCCTTGTACTGCTTTTTGCAGCGTTGAAGCATTGGTCATGTTTGGTAGATATTCTACCGTAAGATTACCCGTTGCAAAATTCACGGAAGCATCAACTACTCCCGATTGGTATTTAACAATGCTTTCGGCACTGCCCGCACAGGATGCGCAGGTCATGCCCAATACCGGAAAAGCACTTTTAACCGTAGGAACTCCGTAACCTAAATCTTTAATTGCCTTAACAGCTTCGCCTACTGTTTCATTGCTATCTACTGTAATAGCTGCCCTGCGGTTATTTAGCTCTACTTTGTGGGTTTCTATGCCTTTTACTTGTGTCAACCCTTTTTCAACGATTAATGCACAATGTTCGCTTTCCACATCCTCCAATGGAATGTATATTGTTTCTTTATTATTAGTTGCCATATTCTGCTTGCTTTAATTAACAATGCAAAATTGGCTATTATATCAACGGGTGCTATTGTGAAATTTTGGAATTGATTTGTAAAATTTATTTACACTTTATCCAATGGCTTTCTTTTATCTTCTTTTATCTGTTTGAAATAGCTCGGTGTCAGTCCTGTTACTTTTTTGAATTGATTGCTTAGGTAGGATACACTCGAATAGTTCAGACGAAAAGCAATTTCACTCAAAGACAACTCATCGTACACCAGCAATTCTTTTACTTTTTCAACCTTTTGGGCAATAAAGTATTTTTCAATAGTAGTACCCTCTACCTCTGAAAACAGATTGGACAGGTAATTATAATCGTGATGCAATTTATCGCTCAATACATCTGAAAGATTGATTTTTACATCATTATCTTGATGGTGTACCAAGTCAATGATAGTGTTCTTTATCTTCTCTATTATCCTACTTTTTTTATCGTCAATTATCTCAAATCCCAATGGCTCTAAAGTTTTTACCAAAGCATCTTTTTTTGTAGGGGTTATCTCTTGTGCTAAGGTTACTTCGCCCAATTTTATATTCTTAATGCCTAAACCGAGTTTTTCCAATTCATTTTGCACCACTATAATGCAGCGGTTACAGACCATATTTTTTATAAAGAGTGTATTCATATTTATTCTCTGCCCACATTTTGTATTTAATATAAAAGCAATAAACAAATTTACGATTTAAGTTTAATTACTTTGACTTCTTGTCACGAGGAATAAAGGCGTTGTACATATATGTTTACTGTTTTTCGTCCTGCTCATCCATTTTCTTAATCAGTGCTTCACACAGATTGTCAAGGAATTTTGTACGGTTTATTTTGCGGGCTTTCAGTTCCATAAACGTGTGGTAAAAGTCGCCTAATTCAATATTAAAGGCATCTTCAAAAGTTTTGGCAATCAATTTTATGTCTGTATTCCCATTGTTAAATACACCGTGGGAGTACAGTGCATAAATGAGTTCCGTGAGTGCAGTTTTACTTGCTGTCCATTTCAACGAATTGTCTGAAACCTTTTTCTGATTGATATTATTTAACCTGTCTTCCAAATAAACTTGTATCAGGTCATTGGCAATTATCTTGGCAACCTTATAATCGTGCGAAGTAGAAAAGCGATGGTCTGCCTCAAAATAAAATGTGTCCAACCATAGTCTTATATCGTGCTTATCACGTACAAAAAACTTCTCGTCAACAAAAGAATTATTACTTCGGTAATACTTGTAAAAATCAAGGTTGTTGTCAAAGAACCTTTTTAGCTTTTTCAGTTCTTTGACAAAATATTTCTTGGTACGCTTATTTCCATACGGTCTTCTCGTTTCGATTTTATAGATGGCATTATAATAGATGAGCTTTGAAACGATAATTGGCTTTTGATATTTAAAAAAGCGAATTTCTTCATCAACATTCTTAAATCCTCTTTTTAAAATATATTTTTTTACGTCGAATAAACATTTGATAATAAGTTGTATAACTGCTTCAATGCGTTCTATCGAACAGTCTGCTTCAATCTCAAATTCTTTGATTTCGTTTTCCAGCTTAGCCAGCGTTTCGTTATAAAATTTATCCATCCGTTATCCTAAATCTATTTTTTAAACAATAATAGAGAAGCCCAAATACTGTCATATTTGAAAGAAATTTGCATTTTCGGGTTTCTCTTTTGGAACTTTGGTTTTTGCTCGATACAGAACTAATAAGTCCATTTTTAGTGATAGGGATAGATATAATAGTGTCTAATTTTATGTATATCAAAGCAATAAGACACAGAGCTAAAAAATATCCCAAAAAGTATCATAAAGAGCGAAGGTCTTTTCTTCTTCTTCTTCTCCTTCGACAAATTGACATTTGATAACTTTTGCCTTTCTTACGAATTGTCTGTTTTATTCATCATTAGGATGTTCTAATCTTAAAATTTCATCCGCTGTATCCTTACTGCGTTTAGTATAGCTAATAAGGCAACCCCAACATCGGCAAAAACAGCTTCCCACATAGTCGCTAAGCCCCCAGCTCCCAAAACTAGTACAATAGCTTTTACTCCGAATGCTAAAGCTATATTTTGCCAAACGATTTTCTTTGTCTGCTTGCCTATATTGATTGCCATAGGTATTTTACTCGGTTTGTCGTCTTGTATTACCACATCTGCCGTTTCAATGGTCGCATCGCTTCCCAAACCGCCCATTGCAATACCAACATCACTTAATGCCACAACGGGTGCATCATTCACGCCATCACCGACAAAGGCAACTGTTTCATTTTTGGTTTTGATTTCTTTTACTTTATTTACTTTATCTTCGGGTAATAAATCGCCAAATGCATTATTAATGTTCAATTTTTCTGCAACAAATTTTACAACAGTGGTTTTATCTCCACTTAACATTGTGGTTTTTACACCTAATTCTTTGAGTTTATCAATGGTTAGCTGTGCGTCTTCTTTAATACTGTCGGCAATCGTGATATAGCCGACATACTTTTTATCATAAGCCACTGCGATTACTGTGTAAACAATGCTATTGGGGTCAATGCCGTAAGGGATAGAGAATTTATTCATCAGTTTAAAATTTCCTACCAATAATTCTTTGCCATTTATAATAGCTCTCAACCCGTGTCCTGCGATTTCTTCTGTATTCTCTAGTTTGATTTCGTTGTTTATTTTTCCAACATATTCGTGAATGGCAGTTGCAACAGGGTGTGTACTGTGGCTTTCTAATGCATTTACCATTTGTAAAATTTCAGCTTGATTAAAATCATTGTCTAAAACTACTTCCTGCACTTTAAAAACGCCTTCGGTCATTGTACCTGTTTTATCCATTACTAGATTTTGGATATTAGCAATTGCATCTAAAAAATTACTTCCTTTAAACAGAATTCCATTCTTACTCGCTGCACCAATTCCTCCAAAATATCCTAACGGAATACTTATTACCAATGCGCAAGGGCACGATATAACCAAGAATACCAATGCTCTGTATAGCCATTGGCTGAATACATAGTTTTCTACAAATAAATACGGCAATACTGTAATTAAAATAGCTAACAGCACTACAATTGGTGTATATACTTTTGCAAATTTTCTGATGAATAATTCTGTAGGAGCTTTTTGAGAAGTAGCGTTTTGTACCAGTTCTAAAATTTTACTTAGTTTACTATCCGTATAGGCGGTTGTCACTTTTACCTGTGAAACGGTATTTAAGTTTATCATCCCTGCCAGTACCGTTTCACCTTTTGATTTAGTGTCAGGCTTGCTCTCACCCGTAAGAGCTGCTGTATTGAAAGATGCAGCTTCGGACAATAATTCTCCGTCCAATCCTAACTTTTCTCCAGGCTTCAATTGTATTATCTCTCCAATAGTAACTGTTTCAGCTTTTACAACTTTTGTTTGAGTGCCTTGTAAAATGGTTACTTCATCAGGACGTTGGTCGAGTAAAGATTTGATATTTGTTTTAGCTCTCTTTACTGCTAATGACTGAAAGACTTCACCAACAGCATAAAACAGCATTACAGCAACACCCTCGGGGTATTCACCAATGGTAAAGGCTCCAATAGTAGCAATACTCATCAGCAAAAATTCTGAAAAAACATCGCCTTTACCAATACTTTCAAAAGCTTCTTTAATTACAGGAAATCCGACTGGTGCATAAGCTATTATATACCAAACAGTTCTTACCCAACCTTGAAACCATTCAGGTTTCAAGACATTGTCTAAGTAAATAGCAATTAGCAATAGTACCAAAGAAATAATTCCTGGTAAAAACATTTTTATAACGCTGTTTTTATCAACAGCTTCACTTCGTTCATTGCTCTTTTGATTAACTTTTTCATCCGTTGAGCAACAAACATTATCAGTACTCTGCCCTGTATTTGTTTGGGCATCGTTTTTGTTCTCCTCCGTGCAGCAGAGTTGCTTGCCCTGCGCATCATAAATATGCTTGTGATTTTTATCTGTATTTATCATCGTTTAGTTATTATTGGTTAATCTTCGTCTTCTCCTGCATTAGATAATTTTGCATTTACAAAAAATGCTCCTTTTACAACGATTTTTTGATTGGCAGGAACTTGTTTGATAAAAGTAATTGCGGTATACCCCATATCAGATACCCCTTTCAATATTTCTATTTTTTCAAAATTTATACTTGCCTTATCTTCCTTTTCATTTTTATCAGCATCTTTATGATTTTCTTCTTCTTTACCTTCTTCGTGATGCTCTTCTGCTTTTTTATCGGTTTGTACGAAAATATAATATTTACCATCAGTATTTACGATGGCATCATTGGGAACAGCAGGTGTAGTTACATTGCTTAAGCTTACAACCCCTGTTATGTTCATTCCATCAATTAAACCAATTTTACTACCTTTTATACGACAACGTACAGCAATAGTTTTACTCTCGTTTTGAAAAGATGAACCGATATTGAAAACCGTAGCCTCATATTCTGTGGTTGGATTATTTGTCAATCTAAAATGAATAGTTTGCCCGATTTTTATTTGTGGTAAATCTTTTTCGAATACTTGTAAATCCAAATGTAATGAGCTGTTATCTACTATTTCAATTACCGGCGAAGAAACATCTACATAACTTCCAATTTTAGCGTAAACATTACTTACTGTGCCATTTAAAGGACTAATTACTGTCAGAGCAGATTTCAAATTACTGTTTGATAAGGTGCTGGGATTGATGCCCATTAATTGTAGTTGTTGATGTAAAGACGCTTTTCGAGTACGAAGGCTGTTCAATTCGGCTGTTGCACTTTGTAAATTTTTCTTTGCGCCAGCATTTCCTTCATTTAACTCTTTTTGTCTTGATAGCTCTTGCTCTGCAAAAGTTATCTTACTTACTACACTCAAATATTCTTCCTGTAATTGTATAAACTGCGGATTGGCAATAGTTGCTATTATTTCACCCTTTCTAACATAATCCCCAATTTGAACTTTCAATGTTCTTATCACTCCACCATATAAAGTTGTAGCGTTGGCTTTGTTGTTATTAGGAACATTCAGATTTCCATTTGCTTTGATAGTTGCAGACAGCTCTCTTTGTTCTATTGTGCCTATTTTTATTCCAACTATCTTTAATTGTTCCTCTGAAAGAGTGGCAATGGTTGGTACTTCTTCCTCGGCTTCTTCTCTTTGAATTTCTTTTGCTTCCTGGTTCTGCCCATTTCCATCTTTCTGATTATTGCAAGCGGAAAATGCAAATATTAAAACAGTTATCACTGTTACAATTGTGATTTTATTTATGTTGAATTTCATTTTTTACTTATTGATTAATGAGAGAATAAATATTGATTACAGACTGGTTTACCTGCTGAATACTTTTTAGATAATTTAATTGAATGTCGGTTGCGGTTTGCAATGCAAAAAGATATTCCACATAGCTAATTTCTCCTGTTTTATACCCTAATTGTGCCGCTGATACTATTTCTTTGGCATTAGGCAATGCTTCTTGCTGAAAATAATTAAACTGTTGCATATCCTGTTGGTATTGCTGCAAAGCATTTTGTAATTGTGTTGTTAATGCTTGCTGCTGCTGCTGAGCATTGGCTTCGGAAGCCTGTTTTCTGAAGTCCAAAGATTTTATCCTTGCTTTGGTAGCACCATAAGTGATAGGAATTGCAATGCCAATATTTACAGAATTGAAACGGTTACCAGAATTAAAATATTTTTCCATACCATTTACTGTGTGAAAACCTATTAAAGATTGATTTGTAAAACCAATTGTAAAATCAGGTAAACCTTGGGAACGTTCTACCTTTTTGGTCTGTTCTGCAATAACAGCATCCTGATACAAGGATTGAATGGCGGGATGACTTGCTACTACATCATTATCCAATAAATTGCTGATTTGTAAAGGTTGAAAAATTCCATTTTCTGCAATGAGAAAATCCTCTCTTGTATTCATCAAAGTTTTCAGACTGGCAACAGCATTATTTAAAAACACTTTATTCTGTTTTAACAATAAATTGATTTCCCCTTTCTTAGCTTCTGCCGTACTGATGTCCACTTTTTTTGTATCGCCGGTTTTATAACGAAGCTGTGCTATTTCTATAAAATCGCTGTACAGACTATCTAACTGTTGTAATTGCTTTTGGTTATGTTGCAAATATAGGATTTGATAATAGTAAGTTCTGACCTGCGTTTTTAACTCTAGTACGGTAAGATTTTTCTGTAATTCTTTCCCTTTTATTTCGGCATTAATCAATTGTTTTTTTGCTCCGAATAATGTAGGAAAAGGAATAGTTTGTGCCACTTCAAAAGACTGGTCGAATTTTGTACTGTTGTACTGCCCCAATTGTGCATTAAAACCTAATTTTGGTAATTCTCCGGCAGTTTTTTTCAAGGCTTTACTTGCATCAATTTCTAAATCTGAAGCCTTTATGGTTTGATTATTTTTCAGCGCGATGTTTATTGCTTCATCAACACTGGATAAATCTTTCGTTTGTGCGTTTGCTGTAAAACCTACCAATGATAGCAGTAACACAACGATAGTTGTAATGGGTTTCACTTTAAATTTTCTTTTTAAATTAATTTTTGAATTGAAGATGATATACAATAGAGGCAGTACGAATAGGGTAAGGAATGTTGCAGTTACCAAACCACCGATAACAACTGTAGCCAATGGTTTTTGTACCTCTGCGCCTGCACTACTGCTCAAAGCCATTGGCAGAAATCCTAAACTGGCTACTGTTGCAGTCATCAAAACTGGTCTCAAACGGATTTTAGTTCCTTCGATTACCCGTTTCAATACATCTTTTTCTCCTTCTTTTTCTAATTGATTGAAAATACCTATCAGTACAATTCCGTTTAGGACAGCAACGCCAAACAATGCAATAAATCCAATACCTGCGCTGATGCTAAAAGGCATTCCTCGAAGTAACAAAGCTAGTATTCCTCCAATTGCACTCATTGGGATGGCTGTAAAAATTAATCCTGCCTGTTTAAAGGAACTGAAAGTAAAGTAAAGCAGTACAAATATCAATATTAAAGAAACTGGAACAGCTATCAGTAATCTATTGCTTGCTTCCTGTAAATTTTCAAACTGTCCTCCATAAGTGAAATAATACCCTGATGGTAATTTTACTTGGTTGTTCAACTTTTTTTGAATTTCTTCTACCACACTTTGTACATCTCTGCCTGCAACATTAAAACCAATTACAATTCTTCTCTTTCCAGCTTCACGGCTTATCTGCGCAGGTCCTAATTTATAGTCAATTGTAGCCACCTGTGATAGAGGAATTTGACTGCCTGTGCTAGTTGGTATCATCATATTGTTTACATCTTCAATACTACCTCTATAGGTACTATCTAAACGCACAACTAAATCAAATCGCCTTTCATTCTCAAAAACCACACCTGCACTTTTTCCTGCAAAAGCAGTACTTACAACATTATTTACATCTTCTACATTTACTCCATAATTGGCTAAACGAGTTCGGTCGTATTCAATATTAATTTGAGGTAACCCGCTTACCAGTTCTACCTGAGGCACTGTAACTCCCTTTACTGTTTGTATAACTTTGCTAACCTTATCGGCATTTAACGCTAGTGTGTCTAAATTTTCTCCGAAAATCTTAATTGCAACATCTTGTTTTACCCCTGTCATAAGTTCGTTAAAGCGCATTTGAATGGGTTGGCTTTTTTCGACAATAATGCCAGGTATTACGGCTATTTTTTCTTCTATTGCATCGCCTAATTCATCGTATGTCCTTCCGGATTTCCATTCACTTTCAGGCTTAAGAATAATTATTAAATCTGTTGCACTTGGAGGCATTGGGTCAGTAGGTACTTCACCAGCTCCAGTTCTACCTACCACCATTTTTACTTCATCAAATTGTTTGGCAATTCTCGAAGCAAGCATCGAAGTTTCTATACTTTGTGATAATGAGGTTTCAATAGGCATTTTAAATTCAAACGCATATTCTCCTTCTTGTAGTTGGGGTATAAATTCTCCTCCCATTCGGCTAAACAAGAAAATACTAATTGCAAATATGGCAATGGCGATACCAACGAACCAATACTTTATGCTAATCGCTTTTTCAAGCAAAGGCTGATATTTTCTTTGTAACCAATTCATCATTCTATCGGAAAAGGTTTCTTTATGTGAAGGCTTTTTGGATAAGAACAAAGCACACATCATAGGTATGTATGTTAAGGATAAAATCAAAGCTCCAAAAATGGCAAAACCTACAGTCTGTGCCATGGGACGGAACATTTTGCCTTCTACGCCCACTAACGTAAGAATAGGAATGTAAACAATTAGTATAATGATTTCACCAAATGCTGCGCTACTACGAATTTTGGAGGCAGACAGAAAAACTTCCTCATCCATTTCAGTTTGTGTAAGCCTTTGTTTAGATTTTCGTAAGCCTAAATGATGTAATGTGGCTTCCACAACAATTACTGCCCCATCTACAATCAACCCAAAATCTATGGCTCCCAAACTCATTAAATTGGCGCTTACACCAAACACATTCATCATCGCCAAGGCAAACAGCATTGCTAAGGGAATAGCGGAAGCTACAATTAATCCGGCTCTAAAATTTCCTAAAAAAAGTACCAATACAAAGATTACAATCAATGCACCTTCTATCAGGTTTTTTTCTACGGTACTCATTGCCTTGTCAACTAAAACTGAACGGTCTATATAGGGCTCAATAATAATATCATCAGGTAATGACTTTTGTATAGTAGGAAGCTTTTCTTTTATTTTTTCAATTACACTATTGGCGTTTTCGCCTTTTAACATCATCACAACACCACCTACTGCATCAACATCTCCATTATATGTCATTGCTCCATATCTTACAGCATTACCAAATCGTACATCCGCCACATCTTTTATAAAAATTGGAACACTGCCAGGATTATTCTTTACACTAATGTTTTTTATATCATCTAATGATGTAACCATACCAATACCTCTAACAAAATAAGCACTTGGTTTCTTATCAATATATGCTCCCCCTGTATTTTGGTTGTTTCTTTCAAGAGCGTTGAAAATATCGGTAATACTTACATCCATAGCCTTTAAGCGACTAGGATTAACAGCTACTTCATATTGCTTTAGCTCGCCGCCAAAACTATTTACTTCTGCAATTCCGGGAGTACCATACAGTTGCCTTGCTACAATCCAGTCCTGCATTGTACGAAGGTCTTTGGCATTGTATTTATTTTCACTTCCTTTTTTGGGATGTATTATATATTCGTATATCTGACCAAGCCCTGTACTTACCGGAGCCAGTTCCGGCGTTCCTATTCCATTCGGAATTTTTTCTTCTGCTTCTTTCAGTTTTTCGTTAATGAGCTGTCGGGCAAAATAAATATCTACTTTTTCCTTGAATACAACTGTAATTACGGACAAACCAAACCTCGAAATACTTCTGGTTTCTTCTAAATCGGGAATATTAGCAATGCTTTGCTCTATGGGAAAGGTAACTAATTGTTCTACTTCCTGAGCTGCCAATGTTGGGCAAACCGTAATTATTTGTACCTGATTATTTGTAATATCGGGTACGGCATCAATGGGTAATTTTGTGGCACTCCACACTCCCCAAATAATGAGTAACAATGTCATTATTCCGATGACAAGTTTGTTCTTTATACTAAATTTTATGATACTGTCTAACACAATTCATATGATTAAAGATTAATAAATAGTGGATATAAATTCTTCCACTCCATATATGTGAAATGAATAGCTAAATGCTCGACTGAGGGGGTACGTTATTTAATAGTGAATGGATGCCCATACACCGACAATAAAATACAGTCGCTAAAAATTTAGGCATTAATCTTTGGCGGCTGCCAAATATTTCCGTGGTAGTTGGAATTGAACCCGAAATCCCAAAGTGGGAATTTTTGTATTTTGTCGAAACTAGACTTAGCTTCGCCTATTTTGAAAGTTTGAAATGTAAAAACAGCAACAGTGTGACAAGTGGCACAGGAGCAAAAAGGGCTACATACGTCAATGCTATTTTCTTGACCATCACCCGCTTGTATAAATTCTGATTTTGTAGTATTGTTTATGCTAATATCGCACGCATCAGTACACGGCATTACCGATAATGCCATAAAGTATATACTGAATAGGATTACAAATATTTTCATCAGACTACAAATGTAAAATATAATTAGTGCAATTGAATTGCAAAGTTTAAAGGTGTATTAACTACAGCTTGAGCATTTCCCCTTGAGAACCAAATTAGCTCCTTCTAATTTAAAGTTTTGAGGAATTTTGATGTTTGGAATTTCAGTTTCCGTAAGACAAAAGGTATGTTTGCAGTCGGTGCAATAAAAATGTGTGTGTAGTTCTGATAAATTGCAATTACATCCAGATTGACATAGTGCGTATTTTACAACTCCACTTCCATCATCAATGGTGTGGATGAGTTTGTATTCCAGAAATATTTTGAGTGTTCTGAATAAGGTAACACTATCTGCTTTCTCAAACTGTTCTGCTAGCTCTTTATGGCTTACTGCGTATTGTTGTTTTAATAGCTTTTCTACCACCAACAAACGCATAGCGGTAGGCTTTATGCCTCTTTGGTTTAAAATTTTTTCTAATTCTGTCATTCTAATTCAAATTTCTATTGTCCAATCATTGTTATCATCTTCGTTAACTGCTATTTGCTCTATGATGCTATTTGCTACACTGTCGGAGTACGTGCCATAGCCATTTACGAAAATACCTTTTGCTCCGTCTTTTTGGTTTCTCATTGCATACAAGATAGCTTCATCTTCCAAGTCATTCAGTCCTGTAAAACGATAAATTTTATCAATAACTATGTCACTTAAATTGACCTTTTCACCTCCTGTTTTATATGAGATATTTTCTTCCAATAGGTTAAAATCTTCAGTATAACCTCTTAGTCTTAATATTTCAATTACCTCTGATAATGTTTTTTCTGTTGATGCCATAAGTTATTCTTACAATTGTTTAAAAATAATTAGTAAAACCTACTGATTTTTTTATGTGATTTATATAAAATGCGTTCTATTTAGCAACATTTTTTTTCCTTTTGTATTGGTGGACAAGGAACACTGGCATAACTACAATACACACAGCAGTCGCCTTGTAGTGGTTTTAACCTTGTTTTGCAATTTTTACATTCATAAAAATACTGACAAGTATCAGTTGGCATTGTTTCCTCTTTTTTGTGCCCACATTTTGGGCAAGTTATTATTGATTGTAATTTAATTTCCATTATGATATAATTTTACTTTTTAGTGATTTATAACCTGTCGAATTGATAGCTTTTTCGATTTCAGCAATACTGGTTTGCTTATTATCAAACTTGACAATAGCGTTGCTTTTCTCATAGGAAACGACAACTTCGATAATTCCTTTTAGTTTGCTAATCTCTGTTTTAATATGATGTTCACAACCTGAACAAGTCATTCCTTTAATTGTAAACTCAACTTTCTGAATTTTGGAACTTTGGGTAATAATTGTTTTGTTTTCGGGCTTTGGAAAAAAGATGTGAGCGTAAATTGGAAATGATAAAAGTAAAGCCGCCACAAGGGTAATAATTCCTAAAAATGATTTTGTTTGCATAAAATTTGTTTTTTCAGTTGTTTCACATTTACAGTCAATTTTCTTTTGCGGTTTCAACTTTTGATACCAAGCAAAACCAATGACTAAAATTGTTAAACCGATAAAATATGGTCGGAAAGGTTCGAGCCAGGAAAAGTTTGAAGCAAGTCCACTCGTCCCTGCTATGAGAGCTAAAACAGGTGTAATGCAACACAATGAAGCTGCAATTGCTGTCAAAAGTCCAGTCCCGACTAATTTGTTGTCCGTTTTCATATTGTTTCTAAAATTTTGTTATCGTCAAGTATTTTAAAAAATGGTTCCAACATTTTTTCATACTCTTTCGTCAACGAGTAAAAAATGGTTTGCGCCTCTCTTTCGGTTTCAATAAGCTTTCGGTCTTTAAGTTTTCTCAAGTGCTGAGAAATTGCTGAAATTGTCATTCCAAGAATTTCACTCACATCACAAACACAAAGTCGTTTTTCTTCATAAAGAAGAAACAGAATTTTCAGCCTTACATTATTTCCCGTCAATTCAAGTCCGTTCGACAAATAGTCAAACGAGCTGTGGAGTTCTGAAACTCGTTCTTTACAGCGATTGATTTGTTTAATGTCTGCCTGTTGTCGTATACAAGAAGTATTATCCATAATGTAAATATAGCTAATTTGTTTATTTAAGCAAATGCTAAAGTATAAGTATTAAAATTTGGCATTTTATATGTTGATGTAATGGTGCTGTTTCTTTTAATTCTTCTAACAATATATTAATAGAAACAGCACAAAAATATTTGGTATAATCATTCTTGTTGTACCAAATGCTGCAAGTTCGGGTCATTCTTAATGCGCGCTATTTCACTTACAACAATATTCAAGATGTCTGATTTTATCTGTTTGTAGTTGCTTTCTATTTCCTGCTTCATTTTATCCTCGCCCTGCTTATTTACAAAAGAAAGGATTTGCGGTATTTGCTGATAGGCTTTGGTTTCTGCTGCTACCTTATCATTATCTACCACAATTTCAGCGTGAAATATTTTTTGCTCGATACGTTCATCAAAGTTATCAGATACAGAACCAACAAACATACCCTGAGTAAGTGTTGAAATTTTGGAAGCCGGAATAAGGCTGTCTAACTGTGTGGAAATGGACGTAGATTTATCATTGCGGTTAATGGTCATACTTTGGCGTTTCTGCAACACTTTACCGAAACGTTCTGATAGGCTCTTTGCCGTTTCTCCAACCACCTGACCACTGAATATATTACCGACGGTATTCTGAATTACTTTGCTCTCTTTATCGCCGTAATCCCTCGTTAATTGCGAAAAATCCTGAAAACCCAAACATACCGCTACCTTATTACTTCTCGCCGTTGCGATAAGGTTATCCAGTCCCCTGAAATAGATTGTTGGCAGCTCATCTATGATAACGGAACTCTTTAGCTGTCCTTTTTTATTAATCAGCTTTACAATCCTCGAATTATACAAGCCTAAAGCTGCCGAATAAATATTTTGACGGTCGGGATTATTACCTACGCACAAAATTTTAGGTTCTTTCGGGTTGTTGATGTCAAGCGTAAAATCATCGCCTGTCATCACCCAGTACAATTGCGGGCTAATCATTCTTGATAATGGAATTTTTGCCGATGCTATCTGACCTTGTAATTGGTCTTGTGCGCCGCCCTGCCACGCATCCATAAAAGGCGATAGGTAGTTCTCCAAATCAGGGTATGAGGTTAAAATCGTGAATACGTCCGAATACTTTTTATTCAGTAATTCTATAGCGTGTGGGAACGTACAATACTTACCATTATCGTAGATTTTCAGATACCAAATAATGGCAGCCAATAAGATAATTGGGCTTTCCACGAAAAAATCGCCCTGCTTCTGTATCCAGCTTCGGTTGAGGTTTAGCATTATGGTATATGCCGCTTCGTAGGCATCTGAAATGTCCGTCATAAAATCAGGATTGAGTGGATTGCAACGGTGGCTCTTGCGTGGGTCGTCGAAATTTATCACGTAAAATTTAGGCTGAACTCTGTACTTATCCCGATGCTTCAGTAAATGGTTATAGGCGATAGTCGAAAGGTCATCGAATTTGAAATCGTAGATGTACATACTAAAGCCTTTCTCTATTTGCTGCTTGATGTAATTATTTACGATGGCATAAGATTTACCTGAACCCGGAGTACCCAACACGATTGATGCCCTGAAAGGATTGACAATGTTTATCCAACCGTTGTTCCATTTGCCTTTGTAATAAAACTTGGTGGGCAGGTTGACGGAATACTCGTTTTCCATCAGCTTGGTTTCCTGTTGGAAGCTCTCGTTCTCGTTATTGAAAACATCGTCCATTAAATTAGTACGAAGCAATCGGCTCATCCATACGCCTGCCATCAGCAAGGCGATATAACCTAACGAGATAGTAAGGATATATAAGAATGTGCCTGTTGCCGGAGATAGCTTTAGCAACGGTGTGTTCAGGAAGAACAGCACAAAGCCAACACCCAAAGCCACGTAAATTTTAGTCCAGGTTATCTTCTCATTCTTTACGCCCTTTGTTCCTAGGCAGCTTAAAGCCAGTAAAACCAAAGCGAATGCTTTGGTATAAAGCGTGTGTGAAAACAAACTGGCCGTCCGGTCGAAATTGCCTAATATCTTATTGATTACTTCCAACGTCCAGCCACGTTCTAAAAAGAACCCATAGCAGAACCAATAAAGGTGCATCAGCACCAAAAGAATACTGACTGCCCGCATAAAAGCCATAATCTTGGCAAGCCCTCTTAAATCGTCTTCTCCCTGCATTATTTAAAGTTTTAATGTTCGGGCGTGAATTTAAAGGCTCTATGGAGTGGCTATAAGAATGTGGCCGCCAGTGGCGTTGTGTGGCAGTGTTTGGCTAGATATTATTTTTGACCTCTTTGCCGTTTACGCTTCTTCTTCATCTTATTGGCAAAGTCCTGTTCTTCGTAATCTTCGCCCTGGGCTTCGGGCAATAAGCCGCCCAATGCTTCAATCAAACCGTCTTCGTGTTTGTCCGTAGTTAAGAAGTCGAACAAATGGTGTGGTTCTTCCGCAGGAAGATCCGCATCATTTGATGTGGATAGTTTGGGTTGTAAAACGGCAGGTTCTTTAATATCCGGTTTGATGTTATTGTTCCAATAATCATTAAAGGTGTTGGCAGAAAGTTCTGTTGCCAAACGTGAACCGTTCCAAACTGCTTTGGAATTGTGGTCAATAAATGTGATACCATAAATACGACCTGTATCATTCCGGCGCACCACAACGTTAATACCCTGTTCAGCTAACTGCTTTTTAAATGCCTGTTCATCGCTTGTGGATTTCAGGGCAATGGTAGCGGCAGATTTTAGGGTCTGTTTAGTTGGGCTGTCTTTCAAAGCTGTTTTGCATTTCGCAAAATGCAATTCCAAAGCCGGAAGCCCTGCACTCTTTCCGAACAGCGAAGCCTTGAACGGATGCACTGCTCTTTCGCTTTTTTCATTTAGCGGAATATATAATAAGCCCTGCTGCATTTTTCCCTGTAATTCGCCCTCCACTTTTTCGGTGGTAATATTGAAAAGGGAAAGCAGGGCATTGTACTCGCCCAAAGTTTGGTACTGGTAGTAGTTCGGCAGGTGGCGAACGACCGAAGCGATTTGGCTCTTTACATCGCCTGCCCGATAATCTACCGGACGGAAAACCTTATCCATTTGATTGCGCTCCTTATCTGTTGCAGGTATCAACCCGTGTTGTCTTTCCAGTTCACGGCATACATTCATAGACCGCATTTTCTCGAATTTGTCCGAAATCTTTTTGCCCTGCTCATCCACGCAAACCGATACAATGTGTATATGGCTACGGTCAATATCGGTGTGTTTGAATACGACAAAAGGCTGTTCGCCGTAACCCATTTCCCACATATACTGTTCTGCCATTTCCCGAAACTTGTCATCACTTACCTTATCATTCGGGTCAGGATTGAGCGAAATATGCAACGTATGTTTCTCGGTATTGCGGTTGGCTATCAGGTAAGGCGCAAAAGACTGGGCTAATTGTGCCACGGAATAATGACCGCTTGCGGTTTCAATCATCTTATTGGCAAACAAAATCTGCCCATTTTCATTATCGACTTTAAGCTGATTGTATGCCAATGCCCCGTATAAATTTGCGCTTCTTCCGATTTTTGCTATCACTACTACATTATTTTTTTAGGTATTCTTCCTCAAATTTTTCGGTTATCTGAATGATTTTCTGGCAGAGCATCGCCATTTCAGCCGTCTGTTTTTCCAGTTTGTACAGGAATGCCGCCGCCTTTTTCTCAGAAAAATTCTTGTACAGCAGTTTCACAATCTGATTGTAATTCACTCCAATGGAACGGAACTGGCTGTGAAAAGAGGTCAGCCTCATATAAAAATCAACCGTTCCCTTGTCAATCTGAATAGTCTTTATGGTCTTGTCAAAGATGCAAGACGTTATAAAGTGCGCCTTTACCTGCATACCTGATTTATCAAAAAGGGCAAGAAAACGGGCGTGTTCCTGCTCGTTAAAGGAAATCGTATAGCGGATGGTCGCCGGGTCTTCTTTGGGGCGACGTCCGGTCTTTTTCAATTGCTTTTTGTTGTTATCGTTCATCACTAATCCATTTTAAAATCCATACAAAACCCTGACTTCGGAAGGTGTTTTCTGCCTCCCTGCAAAGGGCAAGTTGTTTTGAGCATCGGAAATCATTCCGAGATGCTCAAAACACAACTTGCCGTGTTCCGGTGAACACAAAAATCCGCCCTGCGGGACGGATTGAATGTAACAGGGAAAAACGGCTCGATGCCGTTCCCGTTACCCCCTGATATGTCGAAAGACTTTTGCATAAATCCGTTAATAAAAATCACAATACAAAGTAAAGACCTGTTTACGATAGCGTTGCACTGTACCACAGTGCCAAATGCTGCCTCTGAACGCCAAACACTGCCACCGCTATACAACCGAATGAATTTGATGAGTTCTTTGTCCCTGAATGTTGGCAGGCAGGCAGACAGCCCGTGCTTCAGGACGAGCAGACGGCACACATTCAAGATGGCAGGTTATCCTGCCTGCAAGATTGCAGGAATGCAAGAAAGCAAGAGCGCAGGAATGACGGAAAGCGTAACAGCCTGCTATCAGACCATCACGCCTGCGTGATAGATGGAATGACGAACGGAACGAATGCAAGAACGCAATCCCGTCTGATAGGATGCCTGAATGAAAGCATTGCTGCTGTACGGCAGGAAAGCAGGCAATCAGCAATTCCCGCAGGCAAGCCTGATAGCTATCCTGTAAGAAAGACAGCACGAAATCAGGACTGCACGGCTGAAAGCCTGCAAGACTGAAACCAGTAAGATGTAAACTTTAAATTTTAAAAATATGGACACAAAAAAGAAACCTCTGTTTGTCGCCTTTTCTTCTCAAAAAGGCGGTGTTGGCAAAAGCACATTTACTACGCTTGTCGCCAGTACGATGCACTATCGGTTGGGCTACAACGTAGCCGTATTTGATGCGGATTTTCCCCAGCACAGCCTGATGAAAATGAAAACCCGTGATTTGGCAATGGTAATGGAAAATGAGGCGTTGAAAAAAACTGGCGTATAAGCAGTTTACCACCATCAACAAAAAAGCCTATCCCATTATGCAGCACAAAGCGGATAGCGTACTCGATGCGGCGCACGAATTTGTAAACACTTCTCCCGTTCCGCTTGATGTGCTGTTCTTCGACCTGCCCGGAACCGTGAACACGCCCGGCATCCTGAAAGCGTTGGCAGGTATGCACCACATTTTTACGCCTATCACGGCAGACCGTGTGGTAATGGAAAGTACGCTCATCTTCACGCAGCTTTTACAGGACGTGATTATGAAAAAAGGCGAAACTTCCATACAAAGCATTAACCTGTTTTGGAACCAGGTGGACGGCAGGGAAAGCACACCCTTATATGACGTGTACAATCAGCTTATCGGGCAACTGGGGTTAAGCCTGATGCAAAGCCAAATCAAGAACAGCACCCGTTTTCGCAAGGAAAGCGAAGCGGACAGCAAAACGGTTTTCCGTTCTACCGTAATGCCACCTGATGAGCGTTTGATGAAAGCCTGCCAGTTAGACCTGTTCATCAGCGAATTTTTAAACATCATTCAATTGTAGTGCTATGGAAAAAGACAATAAAAGAAAAGTCACACCGGACATTAACGAGGAAATGATGATGAACTTGATGGTGGACGGCGTAAAAAAGGACGGTTTGCAGCTACCGCCCGAACCTGCTGAAGAGCAGGAAAACGAAGCCGAACAAGATGAGGCAAAGCAGGATGAATTACCACAAAGCAAACCCGCACAACGGGAAAGGAACCGCACCAAGAAAAACCTTGACGGAAGCTACGGCGAACACTTTTTGAAAACCCACTCGATGACAAAGCGGGGCGATAAAAGCATTTATATCCGACAGGAATACCACGAACGGCTATCCCGTATTGTACAGGTAATCGGTAAAGATGCCATACCCCTGTATGCCTATCTCGATAACATACTGGAGCATCATTTTGAAATGTTTGAAAAAGCCATTACCGATGATTTCAACGAAAAGTTTAAACCCATTTTTTAAAGTATCTGATTATGGAAATAGTAATTGTGATTTGCCTGCTCATCGTTATTGTGCTGCTATTGCAGGATAAGATTGTCATTCATAAAAGGTCGCAGCAAAAGCCCGAACAGGAAAAAGTTAACCCGAACCTACTCGATATTATGGGGCAACCCAAGCCAGTAAAAAGCCTTTCAGTGCCAAACACTGCCAATGACAGCCAAATAACGGAACCGGAGATAAACCCTGATAATTTAGACATCGAATACGACGAAAACGAAAACGTCAGCATTCAAATTCCGCAGGAAGAACTGGACGAAGTTTTCAGCAATATGCCTGATTTGGAAGAAGAGGAAGAAGAATGGAACAGGTACGGAATATCCGGTGGCGATAACGGTTTTGCCCAAGGGGTTACCTATGACGAACTAAGCTCCGTAGGGGCATTGCTCCAAAAAGAGAATTTGGAACAGGCTCAAAAGGAAACAGCGGTAGCCATAGTTCAGAAATTACAGGGAACCGAATTATTCAGCTTACTGGAAAATTCCATTGAGGGTGCTTCCCGAAAAATTGCCGAGCTTTTGGATAGCACACTTTCATCTGAAAGAGACGACAGTTCTTCCACCTTGCGGAAAAGTAATTTGGGTGATTTTGACATTGGGGAGTTTGTCTGAAAAGACGGCTTCCTTTTGTTATTTATTCAATCGGAATTGTCAAGAGCAACAATCGAATATTCATAATTATATTCGAGCAAATGAGGTGTAGGGCTTTTCCCTTCAGGATTGTAATAATTTATCCCTCTTGACGTTTCAGAGATTAAGTGTAAATTTTTTCTTGCTCTTGAAGCTAAAACGTAAAGTAATTTTTTAGAATTTTCGTAACCGTTTGTATCGTTGAAGTGTGGGACATAATCATTAAGAAGAGCAAAACCTATTACTGTATCATATTCCTCTCCCTTTACGCCGTGAATAGTTGAAACGGTTATACCATCTCTTTGCCTGAAAACTTTTCTAAAATTTTCAATCTCTCCAATAAATGGATTTCCCTCGTCAATAAGCCTTTGTATTCTATTTTCAGAACTTGCAAAAAATGATGTGTGATGTTCTTCAAGTAACGGGAAATTCTGAATTTGTATTTTCAGGCTTTCACAAATTCTTTCAAAGAAAGAACGTAAGTAGGTTAAACCATCATTTTCATTCACTTCAATTGAATTGCAGATTTTCAAAAACTCTTTGTTTGATAAGTTTGATACATCTACTCCCGCAGCATCAAGTTCGTTCAAAACTTCTTTACTCCAACGTAAACGACGAACGTACATATAGGGCGATGGTTCTGTCAAAACAATTCTTGCAACTTTAAACCAAAAATTCTCAATGTCCCGTGAAAACGGAGCCATACCGGGTCCGTCAAAACTAAAATCCGGAAGTCTAATCATTAGCTTCCTTGTAATACTTGCAATCTGAACCCATTGAGGTGCTGCAATACAAATTTCATTAGGGCTAATTCCGGCTTCACGGACATTAAACAAAATCAATTTTGCAATTTCTTCTATCAAATTATCTAACGAAACCGATAAGTTATATGTGATTAAACTATTATAATCTTTTTCGTTTCCGAATGCTATAATAGGGGTAGCAAATGTTTTATAATAATCGAAGTAATTTATTATGGTTTCAGATGACCTGTAATTTTTGTCTAAACTCAACTGTATCAAGTTAAACCCCAAAAGTTTTTCCAAATCATCCTTTGGCATCGGATAACCACCTAAAGAATGATAAATAGATTGGTTAGGGTCGCCAACAATTAATGTTTTTGAACACCCTTTGTTTGCACTTAATATTTTTGATATTATATGGTATTGTATCTCTTTAGTATCTTGATATTCATCAATCAAAATAAATGGAAATAATTTGCATAAGACGGTACAAATGATTGGCTTTGATTTCAATAATTCATAAGCATAAAAAAGTATCTGCTCAAAATCCAATTGATTATTCTCTTTTAATATTCCGAAATATTCTTGAAGAATAGCTTTGATATGCTTATTCTGATTACTATTTTTTGATGTAAACTTATATGTACCATTTATGGTAGCATAATATTGAAAATCATAAAAAGTAACTTTTGGATTGCTATATTTTTTGCATAATTCGGTTAGGAGCTTTTCAGTATCAAAGGAATTACAAACTTTAAACCCGTTTTTCAACCTTTCAGAATACAGATGGTAAGGCTTTAATATCCATTCCATACAGAATGAGTGAATTGTACCAATCCATAATTGTGTAGTATCAACCCCCAATAATTCAACCCGTTCTTTAATTTCATCAGCAGCGTTATTCGTGTATGTAATTGCAATAACGAACTCTTTATTGGAATTTAGCCTGCTTAATTCGTAAGCGATTTTGTATGTAAGCGTTCTCGTTTTTCCACTACCAGGACAGGCAATCAAGAGTACACTATCTTTCTCCAAGATTGCAACTTCTTGCTCATCATTCAAACTTCCTTTTTCCCAAATGAACATAGCCTATTTCAATTTATCTATGAATGTTAATAGCTGGTCATCTGGTATTACCAAGTCCAAGTCAAAAGCAAGGTCATCTAAAGTTGCTTCTTCGGCTCTATACTTCGTTAGGCTCTCCCGACAAGATGAAAAATCCAAAGCATCATCATCATAAAAATGTTTGTTCATCCTATATTCAATGATGTCGGCAATAATATTGTTGGAGTATGTTTCTTTGGCGAAAAGAATGGCATCAACTATATAGTTTGGAATTTCCGTCTTAAAAGAAATATGCTTGCCTAACATTATAGCAAACCAACCTTTACCTTCCTGTTTAGCCATTGTAAGCACTCGCTTTCCATAAACCGCAACACCATCATCTTCAATATCAGTTTTAGCTTGTACTCTTGTTGGTTGGTCTGTATATACTTGGTCAATTATAGCTATTACTTCCTCCTCGTTGCCTTCGGTTATAAAATCAACTTCAAAAGTATAGTCAGCATAAAATGCCTTTATCCAATCATTCTCTGCTTCAAAGACATCTAATTTAGCTTTACGTTCTAATCCCTTTTGTTTAGATGCCTCAACTTTTCTCTTGTATTTTTTTAATCGGTCGCTATCATCGTCATTAATAGTTGTATCACAAATCGCATCATCTAAATCTGTTAGAATTGCACATTTTCTTCTTATACGGCTATCGTGGAAAAGTTGGGCTACATTCTCAAAGCCTGTACTTCGTATATTGATGAGGCTAATTCCAAGTTCGTCAAGACTTACACCAAATACTTTTTTGACCATTATTGGTATTAAAATCTCTTCTGCATCGCCCTCAACTAATATTACTCCTTTTGCAAATAACAGGTTGGTTCTTACAGCATCCAAATAACGCTGTATTTGATTGATGCTTTCAGGTGTTAAACCAGTTGATGGTTGATATACTTCCGCAAAATTTAATTTCTTTGCAAGGATGTTTATATTCTCAACATTACTTACTTCGGAAATTTGTGTAGAATGAGTAGAATAGATAATTTGAGTATCTCCATAATCCAATTTGTCAAATAAGGTCTTTTGAATATGGTTATGTATATGGGCTTCCGGTTCCTCAATAATAAGGAAGTTGGCAAATGTATCTTTTGATTTTCTATACTTAAACTCAAGTAATTTCAGGGTTAAAAATATTAGATTAGCACCTCCCAAACTTAATTCGTGAATACCGCCCTCATATTCCTCGCCTGGTTCTCCGATAAAAAGTTTCAATGATTGTAACAATTTTTCGGCTTCATTGGGAACACTTGATTTAATGGATAATGAAGATGGCGAATAGGTAAGACCGACGGCATCCTGAATGGTTGATTTTATATCTGACCTTATATTTTGTACATCGGGCAAATCTTCAATGCTTTCATTTAATTGCTCAACCAAATCGCTGATAGGTTGGTAATCTTCCTCTTTGATTTCTCCACTTTTGTTTTTCAATAGAGTAAGTAAAGGATTAGTTCTATTGTTATGAAAGTCACTTACTACATCTCTCAAGGCTTGGATGAATGTAAAAGAGATTTCTTTGGAAACAGATAATTGATGCGGAATTTTAGAGCCAAATTTAGAAGCATCAATCGTAGATGGGAAAACCACATTTTCAAAATCGCCTACAAGTTCCTTATATACATTAGGGTCATTAAAATCAGCAGTGCTTTTTCCAGTAAAGAAAGTTTCGTAATTATCCTGAATTGTGATGCTATTGAGTATCGTTTGTAATCCAACTGCATCTCCTTCAGCTAATTCGGAAAGTTTTTGTCTGATGTCAGCTTTAGGACGAAAGAAAAAGGTTGTAAGTAGCTTTTTTTACATAATCTTCTGCGGCAACTCCAACACCGTGAATGAACAAGGATTGTATTGCCTCTTCATCGTTAAGCTCATCAAATTCAACACTGATAATAATCCAATGACCTTTCCATTTTCCCTTATCCAAAGACCTGTTAAAATCTCCTTCCGTCAGTTTATAAGCATATTGCAAGGAGGCATCTTCTAATAACAGCCTTATTGCCCTAAAAAACATTTGTTTTTCCAGAACCGTTTTCCTCCGATTATGGTATTTATTCCCTTGTTGAATTGAAAACTTGCATTTGCAAAATTCCTATAATTGACCAGGCTGACTTTAGAGATATACATTAGAAAATAAGGTTTTTAAGTTTGAAATCTACCAATATTTTTAGATTTCAGTTTCCGAGAACTCTTCAAACACAGAATAGTTTTTTATTCCTTTAGACTTGTTCACTTTTCCCATTATTGTACCAT
>JAHHDV010000005.1 GCA_019739295.1 Taibaiella sp. | reverse complement strand
TATTGATCACCATCGCTTCATTACCCGAGAAAAACCAGCTTTTCTTAATCACCCTATTGCTGGATGAATCTCCAAAAAGGTAGGTATACCGCACGGTCCGGTCCGGGAAAAGTGTAACATCCTTATCAATCAAAGCCAGATGACTATCTGTGTCCAGTATGGAATTCATCCATTCGATACTGTCCGGGATCATATAATACCTGCCCATCTTTGCCTTACTCAAAGTAATGACCTCCCCCTGTCTCATAAGAGATAAAATTAGCAAACCTGCTGTTGACATACAGGAAAGAATCCTGCGGGTCCGTATACATACTGTTCAGTGGATTGATACAGGTCATACAGCCGGTATACATTTGAATCCGTACTGACGCTGAATGGAATGACTGCCTGTATATTCAAATTACTGTCGCTGAAAAGGATGTGCTTCCGGATACCTGAACGGCACAAGCCTGAAACTATTGAAATAAGCATTCCTGTGCCAAGTTCTTTTCTTTAGCTCTGACAGCTACCATATAATAATGCGGGCCTGAAATAAAATTACGAATGACCAGGTATTGTCCGCTTTTGAGTTCAAATACATGTTCATAAACCTGCCTCTGGTCCAGCTCCAAAACCCCGGAAGATAGTCTTTTTTTGAATCTGGTCATTCTGAGACAGGCTATAGGTCATCAGGAAATCCGCTATAGAATCTGCTTCGATATGATCAAAGGAATAAATATTTTTGTGAAGGACAAAATAAGCCCGTTCCTGTTGGGGATCCTGAGCAGCCATACTTCCATTCAGGAAGTCCATCTGTACCGGTTTTCGTAAAAAAAAGTAACCGGTCTGGAGGGAACCCTCATTTCAAAGCCTCCGGAAGATGGCCGGAACAATACTTCTGACTGCCGGCATTCAAAACTGACAGATTCGAAAAATGAATCTGCGATCTCACTGTAAGCGTAATCTCCATTACCCGCTTACTTTAAATACCAGCCACTCATAGGGAGTGGCATAGATATGGTATCGCTCCTTCTTGCCTGATTTCAATATATTGCTGATGGCCACTCCGGGGTATGTCTTGGTCCCTGATATCAGTTCTGGCAGTGATCCGCCCGGGAATATTCTCATAGATGATGCTATCCAGTATCCTGATCTTATCCTGTATACTGAAGCCTTCTGTTAAAGAAAGAGTACGTACTCTGGTTATTAAAAAATAAGCACCATTGGACATATCTGCATAATGTATCCTGTCCCGGTTCCCGTTAAAAATCTTCAGGAATGCAATATACCCGGGGCGGAAAAAAGAAAACAGGCTGTCTTCATTATATTGTGCAGTGAAAGAAACCGGTGCAATGATATCCTGAATATTTCTCTGCCCTTCTCTATCTCTCTGCAGGGTAGGAACAGGTCTGACTGTATAACCTTTGGACCTGATCATTTCGATTACCCCCTGTTCTCCGGGTAAATGTGCAGCCCCTACTCCCGTAAAAAACACGTTTCCCGCTTTTCATCAGGGAATCCATACCATCAGCCTGTATCCTGTTCCGGTTTACAATCACTTTATCATAAAAATCGCTGCTGCTGATGGTCAACCGGTACAGGCTGTCCAGCAGGTTCAGATCTCCTCTCCGGTAGGCTCCTACCATTTTTGTCATTGATCTCATAAGCTTCAGTGTAACTCAGGCTGCCATTGTAGCTATCCCTCTTTTTCTCCATTTGCTACCTTGTACCCTTCCATCACCATAGTCTGCGGAACGGATATAATCTTCTAAAGGAAAGATCTGCTTCCCTAATTTCTTGCCCGACTGGTAAATAAATAAATCGAGATAGGTATCTTCCTGAAAATCTTCCTCGCCAAATTCACTCCTGTAGAGAAAAACTATTTACATTTTCCGGTTCGGTACGCAATTGCAGCTACCAGTAGCTGAGATAGGTGACTCTTCCAGGAAAGTAAATTCATGCAGATAATCAGTGTTGTATCCTGAATAATAGACTTTCAGATCAGCCATTTCCTTGTTGATACGGAAATCTTCTGCCTGCCATATACCCGGGTCCAGCTCCCAGTGCTACGATATCGGCTTGTCTCAATGCATCATAAAAGCTGTCCCCCAGATTAAATGCCAGCTTTTTGCTGATATGCATGGTGCCATAAAGATAAGAAGCATGGTCCAGGCCATTTCCTGAGATTTCCCATAGTAAGGCATTGTACTTCTTATCATCCTGGCTCCATAAAGGCGTAAAAACGAAAGTAAATACCAGGGATACCAATAAACAACAAACAGTAACGCTTCATAAAATATCAGATATAATTGTCTCCCGTCATCAAACAATCCTTCTCATGCTCAATAGGCAAGCTTTTATTTAATTGGCGAAAGTTAACCCTTTTCGCTTATTCTCCATAAGAATATTTCCGGCGGCAGCGGCAGTTCGGGGCTGCACATCCATCCTATGTATAAAACTGCAGGCTTTCCATTTCTCCTTATATTTGTACCATTCAAAATTTATAACTCAATGATGAAAAAAGCAATATTGATTTCTTCTTTAATCAATGATGGACCGTTACCATAATGGCACAATACAATTACCCACCCACAGAACGTGGAAATGTAAAGGACAATTATTTCGGGACCGAGATCGCTGATCCGTATCGATGGCTTGGAAAAATGACACTTCCCGGAAAACTGCTGCCTGGGTGAAATTGCAGCAGGAGTTTACAGAAGATTATTTCAGACAAATTCCATACAGGGACAAGATCAAAAACAGATTGGAAGAGCTTTGGAATTATACGAGATACGGGGCCCCATTTAAGGAAGGAAAATATTATTTATACTTCAAAAATGACGGTCTTCAGAATCAATCGGTCTTATATATTCAGGAAGGATTGAATGGAGCGTCAACGGTCCTGTTAGACCCTAACCTGCTTTCACAGGATGGAACGGTGGCATTGCAAAGTGTAGCCATGTCTAAAAACCAGAGATATCTGGCCTACGCTGTGTCTGCATCCGGAAGTGACTGGCAGGAGATTTATATTATAGACATGAAAACGCGCACCCCTGATCAAGGACAAGTTTAGAATAATGTAAAATTTACCGGAGATAGGCCTGGAAAGGAGACGAAGGCTTCTACTTACAGTGGTTATGATAAAACCCAAAGACGAAAAGACCAAGTACAGGCGCTAAGACAGAATATCAGAAGGTGTTCTATCACAAGATCGGGACAGGTCAGAATCAGGACATCCTGGTCTATGAAGACAAGGAGCATCCATTGAGATATGTGGGAGCAGGACTAACGGAAGATGAACGCTACCTTGTATTGAACATTTCTGAAGGTACGGATGGCCAGCGAGATCAAATAATCAAAGACCTGACCCAGGATAAAAGCTTCATTACCATAGTCGAAGGTTTTAAAACCAATGCCAGTGTCGTGGACAATGTCGCTGACAGAATTCTGCCTGATGACCAATGATGGTGCTCCGAATTATAAAGTGGTATCACTCGACCCTGGGCAACCGCAATCTGCCAACTGGAATACAATAATCAAAGAAGAAAAAAGCAGCCACTGGGCCGGAGTCGGAATTGGGGGCGGGAAGCTTTTCTGTAATTACCTGAAAGATGCCAATACCCGGATCATCCAGTACGATTATGAATGGTACGGACAGAAAAGAAATAAAACTTCCCGGGCTGGGTACGGTATCGGGATTCGGTGCCAGGAAGAAAGACCCGGAATTCTTCTATTCATTCACTTCTTTTACTACCCCGAGCGAGATATATCAATTTGACGTGCTGAAAGGCGAAAGCACCCTGTTCAGAAAATGCCGACACATCCGGTTCAATACCGCCGACTACGAGACCAAAGCAGGTATTCGTCACCAGTAAGGATGGTACCCAAGTCCCCCATGTTCATCACTCATAAAAAAGGATTGAAACTGGACGGTAGCAAACCCTACGCTGCTTTATGCATATGGGGGATTCAATATCAGCATCACGACCATCCTTTTCGGTAGCCAATACGGCCTTCCTGGAGAACGGCGGCGTATATTGTGTAGCCAACTTAAGAGGCGGAGGCTGAATACGGTGAGCAATGGCATCGTGGCGGTATGCTGGAGAACAAACAAAATGTATTTGATGATTTTATCTCTTGCGCGGAATGGCTGATCCTCAATAAATATACCAGCAATAACGAGACTGGCTTATCCGGGGCGGATCGAATGGGGGTTTGCTGGTGGGTGCCTGTATGACCCAGAGGCCCCGACCTGTATGCTGTCGCTATTCCACAGGTGGGCGTCCTGGATATGCTGCGTTATCATAAGTTTACTGTCGGCTGGGGATGGGCAGTAGAATACGGAAGCTCGGATGACCAGGATCAGTTCAATTACCTCCTTAAGTATTCTCCATTGCATCGTTTTGCAAAAAGGAACCTGGCTACCCGGCTACTTTGATCACTACTGCTGATCATGATGATCGTGTAGTCCCTGCACACAGCTTCAAGTTTGCTGCAGAACTACAATCCGCTCAGTCTTGCGAAAAGCCGGCCCTGATCCGCATTTGATACCAAAGCTGGTCATGGGGCCGGTTAAAACCAACATCCAAACAAATAGAAGAAGCCGCAGACATTACCAGCTTTATCTTCTGGAATATGGATGTGCCATTTGAATAAAACTGATCGTATTTTTGTTATTGATAAAAAGGGAAAAGGGAGATGATGAATGAATTTTCATCTCCCTTTTGATTAGGTAAAAAATGGTCAATCCGTTAAAATCCCAATGCCAATGTCAGGCTATAATTGGTACCTGCCTGAGGGTAATAATAATTAAATGTTTGCATCCCGTCATACAGGTAGGAATAGGCTATACCCTTTGGATGCATAGCGCTGATTCAGGATATTATTGACATTCAGGCTAATGGAGCACTGGCGGGTGAAGGCAAGATGAAACTGATAGGCCATCCTGAAATTCAATAAACCGTAAGGATCTATGCTTCTGCCCTTATCAGAAGTATTGTCCAGATACTGGCGGCCGATATATTTTCCGATCAAAGAAAGGTCCAGGTTATTCTTTTCCGACCGGAAGGCATTATAAGTAATCGTCATTCCACCGATAACAGAAGGAGACAAAGCGATATCTGTATGCTTATGTTCTATCTCCAACTGGCCTCCGTTATCATAGTCATCAATATATTCTGTAAAGGAGTTGATCTTATTCTGCGATACAGTCAGATGGGCCTGCAGTTCCCAGGCTTCAGCTAAGGCTGTCCAGGCAGATAGCTCTACACCTCTTCTGAAGCTTTTATCTACATTCTGCCTGGTAGGCAGCACCGACATCGTTGATCTTTCCGGTGCTGATCAGTTGATTCCGGTAATACATGTAATACAGATTGGCATTCAGCCTGATATTCTGCTTCTGGTATTGGGTATCCCAGCTCTACATTGTACAGGTCCTCCGGGACAGGCTCCTGGTTGATGCCCGCTTCGAAATCATCCCGGTTGGGTTCTTTGGATGCTTTGGCAAATGAGAGATAGCTTTTGCTGTTCCCTTTGAAGTAGCTAATACCCCACTTTCGGATTGATGAATGTAAAATGATTATTCTGTACAATCTCCGGATTCTTTCTAAAGCCTTCGATATCATAAGATACACTTCCTTCACCTGGAGGTCCACATAAGTAAACAGACCCGCGTCTCCATTGCTGCTCCCATTTGACAAATGCACTATTATCTGTCTTATAAGCTGTATTGTCGTACCATTGATGGTCTGCAGGGATACCCTGGCCCGCCCATTTGACCAATCCGTATATGCTGTCCGTCATATATGGTGGATGAGGCGCCGATATCCATAGTGGATTTATTGGGTTACATATCTGGCGCCCATCACGATACCATAGAAATAATTATCCAGCCACAATTGTCTGATCAGTGAGGTCTCCGAAAGGACTGTAGTATCTGCCTGATAATCAGGAAGCCCGTAATCGGAATAGGCTTCTCCCATCCTGTATTCATTGTAATAACCCCTTCCCCTGGTCAGGAACAAAGCAGCATTTCCGCTCCATTTTTCAGTAAATTTATGATTAAAGAACAACTGGTAATAATCCTGCTGGTAATTGTCCGTCTGGTCATCATAATAGGTACCATCTTCCTTCAGTCCTAACTCGTTGTACCTGCGGTTGGTCTCCAATGAATCCTGGACGACCCCGTTCCATGTCTGACCTGTTCTTTCTTTACCTGTGAAAAGGTTAAACTTAAGGCTGGTACGGCGATCCGCGGAAGTCCACCCGGCCAGGAACTGTAAAGACTTCAGATCAGAAAATCCCCTGTCGATGTAACCGTCACTGCTGATCTTGGAAAGACGAACATCAAAGTTGAAACCTCCGCCAATATTGCCTGTGCCGGCTTTGATGGTGTGCCTCCAGGTATTATAGCTTCCGTAAGTGTTGATCACTTCTGCCCCGGCATCCTCAGACTGGTCGATATTACTGATATTGACCGAAGCACCGAAAGCGCCGGCACCATTTGTAGAGGCACCTACACCTCTCTGCACCTGTACACTTGATGCCGATGATATCAAATCCGGAAAGTTAACAAAAAATGTCCCCTGGGACTCTGCATCATTGACCGGGATACCATTGATGGTAAAATTAATCCTTTGGTTGTCCGTACCCCTGATCCGCATATCAGCATACCCTATGCCGATACCATCGTCCGAATTGGTAACTACAGAAGGCATCTGGTCGAGGATGTAAGGGATGCTTTTTCCGTCATTGAGCTTCTGAATATCTTTTTTGTACAGGTTGGTGAAGGTAAACGGGGTATGGTCACCGGCACGTATCACTACGATTTCCACGCCTTCCAGCAATGTGTTTTGCTTCAGTGAATCCGGTGCAGGGTCTTGGGCCAGTGCGCCGGTAGAAAGTGTAGCGCAAAGTACAGGTGCAATTAAAAATCGCAATTTCATTACATACATTTTTTAATAAAGAGAAAAGATCAGTACGACATCCTCTCTTTGAGATGAATAAATAAGCAGTAAGTAATGTTAAAAGGTTACTTACCATTTCCTAATCAGCATTACCTGATCCAGGTTCTACGGGTTTGATCTCAGCCTGATAGTTAGGCACCCCGTGGTGTTTGAATTGATATAGTCGGATATCCTTCAATTCGGGTACAAAGGTATTTTCATTTTTATCGAATTCAAAATAAAATCGCTGATTTATTGAGGAATTATTTATTATTCCCGCTGAAAGCACAAAACCGGGAAGCAAGTACCTTGGCTTTTTGTAATCCGGGAATGAATCGGAAATATTCAAACCGGTGCTGCCCGATATATGGAAGAGCAGTGTACTTGCATTTATCTCCGGAACCGGAAATACTTACATGTTAACCATGGATTCTTCCGAATTGAATTTAAAAAAATCACTTTAAAGAATATTTCTTAAAAGAAAATCAGAACAGATCTCTAAAACATTGGTCTCCTTAATTATTCAATAAATAATTCTCTATATCTTTGCCCGAACAGATTTTATTTCATTTCGACCACTCCACCTTTATGAAGAAATTCATTTTCTCTTTCATCGCATTGTTATCCACTTCCCTGGTAGCCTTATCACAGACCCTTAATTTCGGACCAGAGGTAGGAATCAATCTCAATAATTTTCTGACCAATCAATCCGGGTATAGTTCTGAATTCAAAACTGGGTTGAAAGCAGGAATTAATGTCAACCTGCCTATCGGTAAAAGCTCTTTCATCAATACCGGATTATTTTATATGCAAAGGGGCCAGGAGGGCAGGTATACGGCTGACGGACAGTCGTATAAGGAATATTATGCCATGGGATACGGAGTGCTGCCCTTCATGTATGCATACAGGTTAAGGCTGAATAGCGGAAGAGCCGGGAGCATCTATTTGAGCGCAGGGCCATACATTGGTTATGGCTTTCATGGAAGGGTAAAGCGGTACGAGGTCAATGCAGGAGGCAACCTTTCAGAATTATCGAATGATAAAACATCCTGGGGTTATGACATCGATCAGTTGAAGCCGCTGGATTTCGGATTAAGCGCGGGTATCAGGTATGAGCTTCCTTTCGGATTGTATGCCAAGGCCCAGTATAGCTATGGGTTGTCGAATATATCCACGGATGAAAATGTCGATATCCGCCATCAGTCGCTACAATTGAGCATCGGTCTTAATTTTTGGACCTGGGTTTACTGACTTGTGGGCTCCCGGCCATTACATTTCATAAAAAACAAGGGATTTACATTTATTTGTAATTCACTATAAGAAAGTTAAAAAAATTAATCATTTGTTTGAATTAGAAAAATCTGTGATTATTTTGTCTTTCAAACATTAAAACGAAATCATATGAAAAAGGTACTTTTCATTATTACAGCCGCATTGATAGGAAATCAAGCTGCCCAGGCTCAAATGTCTATCGCACCTGAAGTGGGTTTGAACATGTCTAAATTCATCGGAGATGATGTATATGACGATGCAAAATTCAAAACCGGCTTCAAAGTGGGTGCAAATGTCAACTTTCCTGTTGCCAATAACTTTTATATTGCTCCGGGGTTATTCTACTCTACTAAAGGAGTTAAATATGAAGAAACCACACTTGGCATTACGGGAAAATATAATGTCAACGTAGGATACCTTGAACTTCCCGTTAATGCCCTTTACAGGTTGCCATTAGGGGATGCCGGTGCATTGATGTTTTCTGCCGGTCCTTATATAGGTTATGCACTACACGGTAAGTCTAAAGCAGAAATAACGGGTATCGGTTCTACAGAAGAAGATATCGTATTCGGAGGTGATGCGGATGAAATGAACCCCTTAGATATCGGATTCAATGCCGGCGTGGGTTACGAGACTCCGTTTGGAATCTACGTGAGAGCACAATATGGACATGGGTTTACCTCTCTTTCCAATGTGGATAATATTACTACCAACAACCAAAACCTCCAGTTCTCCCTGGGTTATAACTTGTGGACATACAATAGGTAATTACCTGAATACTTTCATGAAAAAAGTCCTTCACCAACGAAGGACTTTTTTCATGAAAGTAAAACCCTGTAAGTAGTATTGTATATTGCTCTCATTGCACCAGATAAGATATAAGCCGGTTCCATGCCTTTTCCACAGATACATTTTGCATTGCATGCTTTACAAATCCCGGTTCATACGGATCATCTTGGCAGCGGAGATCATTGCTTCTTCTCCTTTGTGTCCATGAGCTCCGCCTAATCTTTCCCACACCTGATCCTCGTTTTCACAAGTCAATACACCGAAGATGACCGGGATGGGCAGGGACATATTCAAAATATGGATCCCATCTGTCAATAGTTTTACAGACATAATCGAAATGCGGGGTATCACCCCGGATTACAGCACCAAATGTAAGGATAGCATCCGGAGCCAGGTTCGTTTCTGCAGTAGACTCATACAAACGCTTACAGGCAAAAGGTATCTCGACGGAGCCGGGTACGGCTATCCTTTGCGAGATCAATATGCCCAGGTCTCCGGCCACGCGTTCCGCTCCTGCTAACTGTGCTGCTACTATCTTTTTCATTCCATTCTGTATAGACAATAGCGACTTTGTATCCCGAATACCTGGGAAGTTCACTTAAATCCAATAACCGGCGGTTATAGCTGCTCATATAATTATTCTCGATTTGTATTTTTATAGTTATTGGGATAAAGACAACTCCAGCAATGCCTGGTGAACCTGGAGACACTGTTCGATAACAGATGACCGGTCATCATTATAAATGACGAATTTACAGTATTTCATTTTCTCCTCGTTGTCCATCTGGTTTTTCAGCCTGTCCATTACCTGCTCTTCTGTAATCCGGTCCCTTTGGATACTCCTCTGTATCCTGAGTGCCAATGGTGCATGGACACCAATGATCACATCCAGGTCCTTATAGCTTCCTGATTCAATCATAATCGCAGCTTCCTTAATGGCATAAGGTGTGTCCTGATCGTTTCATCCATTGCTTTCCATATCGAATGACCGCAGGAATGAACCAGACCGTTGAGCACATTTAATTTTTCCCTGTTCTTGAAGACCATTTCACCCAGCACTTTATTTTTGCAATACTCCGTTTTGATAAATTCCCTTTCCAAATTCATTTTGGAGCGCTTCTATAAGCATGGTATCATGCTGCATCATGTATCTGGCCAAGCTGTCAGCCTGAAGAACGGGTATGCCGAAGCACTCGAATACTTTGGCTACCGTCGTCTTGCCGGTACCGATTTCCACCTGTAAGTCCTACTTTTAACGGCATCTCACGTGCAAAATAAAAAATACCTATTATTATTTACACCAAAAAAGATAAATAATAATAGGTAAAAGAAAAGATTAGAATTTCGTTTCGATAAAGCCCGGGATCATTAAGCTTTATTTTCTACCGGAGTTTTAGCTGCTGTTCTTTTGTTGTGTGCCTGTGTCAGCTCCATAGAGATAGCAGCACGCTCGATAGTGGATTTCCACATTCCTGCCTATTTCGATTACTACGGTCCCGTCTTCGTTTGTTTCTCACTACTCTACCGTGAATACCTGAAGTAGTCACCACTTTTTCGCTGGTATTGATACTTTCCTGAAATTTTTTGGCATCTTTTGCTTTCTTCTGTTGCGGACGGATCATAAAGAAATACATGATCACGATCATCCCGACCATCATCAGCATAAAAACCACTGCCTCCCAACGGGCTGCCGTTACCACTCGCCTGCAAAAATACGTTTACATCCATGATAAAAATTTAATAAAATTGAACTGTTTTGAAAATGAAACGCAAAGTAAACGAAAAATTGTGACTTTCCGGGCCAAAATCCTCCTAAATATAGGTGTGGTTCAGCCTAAAATTTTAATTTTGGGTTATCATGCGAAAGTACTTACTGCTGTTCTCTTTACTGGTCAGCAGCTTCTTCTTCTTTTTGTTCTGCGGTACGTGGATTTTACCGCCTCAACCTTCCTTACGACCAGAATGGCATTTATCTGGATCGTGAAAATGGCAAACTCATTTTTGAAAGTACCACAAATGACTTAATGATTATTGCAACCATACTTTTTATATTAAGCCTGGTAATTTTATTTTTTTATTTAAAATCAAAAAAAACAACCCGCTAACTAAGGATAACATCCCTGAGCATTATATGGCAATCAGGCTCCCCATTTCCTAATTATCCAAATACGATTTTCGCCTGATCAGCTTCAAATCCTGCAATACGGTACTCTTTGCATTCAACGTAAAATTGAAGGAACGGTAAGGTCCAAACGGCACCAGGTTCAATGCCATCTGCCAGCAATGCAGGTTCACGGCTGATATTGAGAGAGGTAGTGCTCATTTCATTTTTGGGTAATGTTGTACCCGGATTCGAATGCAAGCCCGCCAGTTTTTCAGTCAGGGTCATCTGGCCTCCAAATACCACACTATGGTTGATAAAGATAAAGCTGGAAGACCTGTCCTGGCGGAATGTCCTGTTGGCACTCATAGAATAGGATAAATGAAAATCGTAAGGAACATTAAAATCATAATAATCCTCATATCCGCCGTTGCGCATCAGGCGGTTCAACTGCTCATTGTTTTCCATTTCCTCATCGAATTCTTCCTGGTCTTGCTTGGCTCCCTGGAAACTGAATCCCAAGGAAATATTCCCGGATTGGAAATCGACAGGCCGGTTCTTGACATTATATAAATAATGCCTGGTCCGGTAGCCATTTTCCCAGTAATATGGATCAAAGGCTGCTCCCGCATTGATGATCACCAGGTCTTTGATCTTTGAGCCTAAAGCAAGAACGATGTTGGAGAGGTTATTGGAATCTGCAAACAAATTGTAGGAAGTGTTGATCGTAAACCTATCGATGAGGTTGACATTGACCGCATCCGTACTGTCGTCTCCCCGGATCTTAATGGCCAGGTTGTTGTTCAGATCAAAGTTTGATCGAGCCCACGGGATTGGCATTCCGGGGCCCGCCCAAAGGAGCATAAGGTGAATTATAAAAGGCCTACATAATCGTAAGGGCTCAACTGGGACCTCTTGACAAACGCAAAATAGTTTAAAGGGGGACCTGCCAAATCCCGGCATATAAGTAATGCCTATTCCCGGGGTCAGCACATGCCGGATACCGGCGATTTTTCCTTTTTTAAACATCTTCATACCATACAACCTGGTATTTACACTGGCAGAGAAGCTAAACTCCCTGCTGGTATAAAATCCATTATTGATGACGGAATCAATATCATTGCTTATGGTATCGTAATATGTATAGAATTGCTTTGTATTCCAATATTCAGTATACGGTATGCTGAACGAAAGATTGAAATACTTGAACATCGTATATCCTGCACCGAAATTCAACGTATGCTGGATGGAATTATTAAAATCATTGGTGCTAAACCTGTTCATCCTGAAAGTAGAATCATAGAAAACTCAGCATATTGGTCAGGTTGACATTATAGCTGGTGGTAATCTTTTCGTACCAACGGGGCAGGGTTACATTCTTACGGAACTGGAAAGGATTGAACTGGGTAACACCAAAATTGACCTGGGGCAAGGTCAGGTTGACCTGCCGGGTCTGGGTATTCTGATCGTGACGAAGGGCAGCAGAAAGTGTAAAAGGCCTGCCTATCCATGTCTTATTGTAAGAAATAGAAGAGCTGAATGAGTTGTTCAATATCTGAGACATATCCACTCCATTCAGATTATTGTAATTGCTCGTTACGATATTTACGGAAGCATTGAAATTGGTCCCGGGCCTGGCTTTGGCATCCTGCTGGTGGTTCCATTGTATATTGAAGTCCACCATCTGCATGGCATTGGGGTCATACCGCTCTCCGGTCTTGGTATAATTGTATCCCAGCCGCATGCTACCGGTGTATTGATACCTTTTGGCATATTGGGTATTGACCACCATGGCGTAAGAGCCCTTGGAAAAGATATCCATAGTCACTGTAGAGCCCAGATGTTCATTGATGGCAAAAATAATACCCGCCGCCCTGCAGGCCTAATCCCCTGCGCTGCTCCATGGGTATAAGAAGGCAGGATAAAACCCGAGGACTGCTTTTGATTGATCGGGAACAAACCAAACGGCAGGTAAAGGGGTGTAGGAATGCTTTCAAATTCCAGGTTGGCAGGGCCTGAAGCGATGATCCTTCCCGGTATTACTTTAATCCTGTTGGCACGTATCCCGAAATGGGGTGTATCCAGATCACAGGTCGTATATACATTTCTATAACCATATATGGATTCATCAGGATTTCTTTTAACTTGTTCACTATGAACAAAACCTTCTCCATATTGACTTTTGGCATTGCGGACTATAGCCCTTTTGCTCTTGAAGTTATAGTTCAGTTCATCAAATGAAAACTGCTCGGTACCCTGCTTAAAGTTCTGCACGCTGACTACCTTCCCGGCTGTATCCTTCTCTGACGCTGCACTGACTATTCCGGAAGCCTGGTCGAAAATGATGGTACCTGCCTGTACCTCCATATCTTTATAATTGGCCCGGGCATCTCCATGGAGGTAAAACTTATTTTCCACCACATCAATCCGCATCGAATCCTTAGATATGGTAATCACAATATCATCTACGGCATCATCACTGATCTTGATGCCCAGCCGCTCCTCCATATCCATATCCTGCACGGAATCTTTCTGCTGAGCAGAATCAGTGCTTGTCCATTCATTAAGGTGGACAGTTGCGGTATCCTGAGCAAAAAAAACGGGAAGGCATACATGAAAAAAATGCTGTTACCGCCAGGTAAAAGCAATACTTTAAGACATTTTTTTTCAGCTTGTTGATGCATTCCTCTCTTAGCGGCAAAAATACTATTTTAATGTATGCCTTACTACTAAATTTTATAAATAAATACTATATTTTTGCAAGGTTTCAAATTAATTAAAGAACGCATCAAACCGATTAATATTTTCAAATTGCCCAAAAGAGATTCTATGAATTTTGTCCTCAAAAGCCTGGTGATCCTGTTCTGCTCTGTTCTGTTCATCCAACCCGTAAATGCGCAGAAAAAATATAAAATCAGGAAAGTAGCCATCGATGCAGGCCATGGGGGCAAAGATCCGGGGGCCATAGGGTTTATCAGCCAGGAAAAAGAGATCAACCTGAAAATCGCTTTAAGACTGGGCAAGATGCTTCAGGACAGCACGGGAGGAGCGATACAGCCCATATATACCAGGACCAGCGACTGGTACCCGACCCTGAAAGAGCGGCACGCGATCGCTAACAATGCAAAGGCTGACCTGTTTATCTCCATTCACATCAACTCAACGGCGCCGAGAAAGGAAGTCATCAAAACCGGGACAAAAAAGCAAAAATACTATGTAGGCAAAGGGAAGAAAAGAAAGGCCAGGTACAAAACAGTACCTGTCTATAAGACAATCTATCACAAAGAGACGGCCACCAAAGGAACGGAGACCTATGTACTGGGACTTCACAGGATGGACCAGAAGGAAGAAGCGATAATCAACTATGAGGATGATAAAAACTTCGAATTAATGGATATGAATGACCCTACCACCAAGATTATCATCAACCAGTATAGCCAGCGATATCTGGCAAAGTCCGTATCACTGGCAAGCAAGATTCAATCCAATTTCCGTCTGCAGGGCAGAAATGACCTGGGTGTAAAACAAAAAGGATTAGAGGTCCTGGCCGGTAGCGCCATGCCAGGGGTCTTAGTAGAATTCGGATTCATCAATAACCGTGAGGAAGAAGCATATCTGAATTCTTCGAAAGGTATCGAAGAATGTGCCTACAGCATTTATAAGGCCATTATCCAGTACGCTACCATTCATTAATTACTCCCGGCAGACAGGTATTCAAAAAAGTCTTTGATCAGGGTGAACAGGTCTTCATGCTCATTCATCGGAAGCGTCTCTGCCTGATCATAGATATCGTGGTAGGCGGCAATGCCACCCTGGGTATAGATAAAAAAAGAAGGAATTCCTCTTTCGGTGAAATAATAATGGTCTGAGTTCCTGGCTTTCCCTCTTGGATGTACTCCCGCCAAAAGATCCTTCTCCCGGTTGATGTTCTGCAAATACTCGAATTCAACGGGAAATTCAGTAGCATTGACTACAGTAACCCCATCATCGCCATTTCCTGCCAGGTCCGTATTGACCAGGAATCTGATCCTGTCCAAAGGGATAAGCGGATGGTGGACAAAGTATTCAGAACCCAGTAATCCGATCTCTTCACCTGAAAATGCCAGGAAGGCAACAGAATACGGTAATGGATTTTTAGCATAATATTGAGCCAGATTCATCATCAGCGCCACCCCGCTTGCATTATCGTTGGCTCCGGGAAAATAAGTCATCTTCCCCATACCTCCCAGATGGTCATAATGCGCTGTAATGACCAGAAAAGAGTCCGGGTATTGTGTTCCCCTGACCCAGCCACAGACATTGACCGTCCTGAAATCCTCAATCCATTCTGCATCTATATCCAGGGAAATAAGCTCAGGTTTCCGTTCCGAGGATTTTAAAATTTGCACCCTGGTGTATGCTTCCTGTACCGGGGCAGGGGCCCAGGTCAATTTTTCTACCAGTTCGACCACCACTTTTCTTTCCTCGTTATAAAATAAATCGGCCGAATCCATCTGGTATAAAGGGATCTCATAGTATTTTATTCCTTTGCTCTCCTCCCCGATCAGAAAATCCACTCCGGGCGTCATCTTACGATCATTGATACGGACACTCATATTTCCGGGGAAAGTGTTAACGCTATAGGAAAACGGTTGAAAGTACGTATCTCCATTCAGGGGCAATACGCCTGCATTGTCCAGTTCCCCGGCTAAATATGCTGCTGCCTTTTCTAATCCATCATTGGTATAGCCTCTTCCCCAGAAATAGGGGGATGTCAGGGTATCCACTATTTTCCTGCCATATTCCAGATACTGGGCTGAACAGGAGAAGGAGCATAGTATAAAGCCTGTAATAAAGCTGCATATGCTCTTAAAACAGAGAGTGTTCATATTTGGATGTTTGGGTAAAGAGAATTATGTAAAACCAAAGACCCATGATCTGTAGTGAGCCTTGATTTTCCCCAAATGTATTAAAAAACAGGATTGAAATAGTGCAAAGCATGCTTACAGGTATACCAACAGGAAAGAATAAAATGCAGCAGCGTTAATGATTCTTCCTCAAGTTGCAATAGAGAATAGATGAGGGATCATTAGTATTAATTTATGGGTATAGAATCATAATTTATACCTGTTGTATCTCACGTTTTCAATTATAATCCTAACTTCGCCACATATTTACTATATGTATGAAAGCATACTATATTGTAATCCGTAAATTTTGGATCCAATGCGGATAAATCTCCTTCTTCTTACCAATTCTAAAGGTAAGGCCTTTATTACTTAAACCCTTCTGATCTCATACACAAGGATTGGAAGGGAGTTTAAATACATCACTCAGATTGTGTACAGTCAGCTTTAGCTTACTGAATCCGGGATGCAAATCCAACCAAGGTTCATCAACATATAATTTTATTTCTCAAATTCAAACAGGTAGGATTACCTGTCTATATTATTTCAACACAATATTTTAACGTTATGCGTCGTTTATTCGTTCTCATTTCTACATTCGCATTAACCGCAACATTCTGCTTATCCTATTTCCTCAACCCGAACTGGTATGTGGTATTCGGAATCGTCGTAGTCCTTACCATTCTCGGATATTATGATATGGTGCAGACCAAGCACTCCATTATGAGGATCTATCCTATCCTCGGCCGTCTGAGATTCGTAATGGAAGATCTCAGACCTAAGATCTACCAGTATTTTATTGAATCAGATATCGACGGTCGCCCGATCAACAGGATAGATCGCTCTACCGTCTACCAGAGATCAAAAAAAGAGAATGACACCATGCCTTTTGGTACACAATTAGATGTGTATTCTGAAGGGTATGAATGGCTCTGCCATTCGATGGCTCCCAGGGATTTCCATTCTTTAGAACAGGACCCGAGAGTCGTCATTGGCAATAAGGACTGTCTGAAACCTTATTCCTGCAGCATTTATAATATTTCTGCGATGAGCTACGGCTCTCTGAGTTCTAATGCGGTAGAAGCCATGAACGCTGGTGCGAAAATCGGTGGCTTTGCCCACAATACCGGAGAGGGAGGTCTCAGTCCTTTCCACCTGAAGCATGGCGGGGACATCATCTGGCAAATCGGTACAGGATACTTCGGATGCAGAAAAGATGACGGCAACTTTGACGAAAATTTATTCAGTGAGAAATCCAGACTGGATAATGTAAAAATGATCGAATTGAAGATCTCCCAGGGGGCCAAGCCAGGTCACGGGGGTATTCTCCCGGCAGCTAAGAACACCCCCGAGATCGCTGCCATACGACATATACAGCCATATACACTGGTTGCATCTCCCCCATTCCACAAAGCATTTGATACCCCCAAAGGACTTATAACGTTTATTCAGAAATTAAGAGATCTGTCCGGTGGCAAACCCGTAGGTTTCAAATTATGTATTGGTCATAAAAGCGAATTTATCAGCATCTGTAAAGCGATGATTGAATTGGATATTTATCCTGACTTCATTACGGTAGATGGCGCTGAAGGCGGTACCGGTGCCGCTCCCCAGGAATTTTCCAACTATGTGGGCGCACCCCTGCTGGACGGGCTGGATTTTGTACAGAATATCCTTACGGGTCTGAATATCCGTAAGCACATCAGGCTCTTGGCCTCGGGTAAGATCACCAGTGGATTCCATATCATCCGCGCTATGGCGCTGGGTGCTGACGCCTGTTACTCTGCCAGAGCAATGATGATGGCAGTAGGCTGTATCCAGGCATTGCAATGTAATACCAATAAATGCCCGGTAGGTGTCGCTACCCAGGATCCGAAGCTGTCTGTAGGCCTTGTGGTAGAAGATAAGAAACAACGTGTGGCCAACTTCCATAAATACACGGTAGAAAGTGTGGTAGAGCTGATGGGTGCTTCCGGACTTGATCATGTCAAAAACATCACGCGCTCCCATATCTACCGCAGGATTTCATTCCAGTCTATGCTGACTTATGAAGAGATCTTCCCGTCTTATGAGACCGGCTCCTTCCTCAAGGAAATCCCCAGAAGATACGAACTTGATTTCAAATATGCCAATGCAGACAAATGGGGCTTCTCCAATATTGGCAGCTGGAGCAACTAAGCTTGCCGGCATTTGGTTGGGATGACTTATTTTTGAGGTTATGATGACTGTTGGAATCAAAAATTTCGAATTATGGACATACCTGGGTCTGTATGCTGAGGAAAAAGTAATCCCGAACAGGTTGATGTTTAATATCAGGGTTCATATCCCCCCGGAACTACAGGAATTGTTTGTAGATTATACCTTGCTGATCGACCTGGTCAGGTCCATTCTGCATCATAAGTTTGAGCTGCTGGAAGAGGTGATGGCTTATCTCAGGGATGAAATCTGGAAATTATATCCCGGCACGCGGTTAGAAATTATGATCGAAAAATGTCCCCCCCCAACCGGAGATACCATCCAATCGTCTTATGTATCGTGGGCGGGCTAAAAAAATCCCGAAATCTTTGTTAATAAGAGATTAAATCCTTAAAATTGTAGATTAATTGACAATTCACTCCTAATGAAAAAATATTTATTGAATACCTTGAGCATTCTGGCTTTGTCAGCTTTAGCGCTTACTTCCTGCGAAAGAACAATGAGCCCCGATGATCCGTTCCCGCCGGAATATAAACCATCATTATATTTCTCCAGTGACAACAGGAATCTTTATTCAATAGATGTAGTTACCCGGCAAACCAATTGGGAGTTTGTCGCTGATGATGCGATCAAAGCATCCCCCACAATCTTTAAGAACAGCGTTATCCTGGCCTCGGCAAAAGGTACGATCTACAAGCTCAACAATATCAGCGGTGCGTTAGAACAAAAATTAGAACTGAATATTCCCATAGTATCGACACCGGTTATATACAATGACAAATTGATCGTTTGTACCACTGATGGTAGAATGATTGCCTATGACGGAAATGATTTACTGGCAGAGCCTTTCTGGAGTACCAGCGGCCTGGGTTCTATGACCGGAAGCCCTAATGTCAATACCATCGAGTCTTTGGAAATCGTAGGTGTGGTATGTGCCAATCTCGCAAATGAGGTATTCGTCATCGATGAGGAAGATGGTTCCGTAGTATGGAGAAAAACAATGACTCCGGCCGGAAGTATCTTCTCGTCTGTTTCTGCAAACGGTGTGACCATATATGCTGCCAGTACCAACGGCAGGTTATACAGTATAAAAACACAGAACGGCGGAGTGAACTGGTCTTATGCAACCGGTGGTCCCATCACTGCTTCTCCTGTCTCCATAGGTGGTAATGTAATGGTAGGATCTGCAGATATGAACTTTTACAGTATCGACTCTATGGCGGGAACTGTAAGATGGAAAGTACCGGCAGGAGACAAAGTTGAATCTACTGCTTGTTATGATAACCAATTCGTATATTACGGATCGAATGATCAGTATATTTATTGTGTGGATGTAATCCACGGATTACTGACCTGGAAGAAAAAAACGTTCAGCACTGTAAGATCCAGCCCTGTAGTATTTGAACACAAAGTATACGTAGGATCCTATGACAAGAATTTCTATATCCTGAATACAGAAGACGGTACAGAATCTGCGGTCCTTCCTTTAGATGGCCAGATGGATTGCTCTCCTCTGATTGACAATATCACCAGGGTGTATTACCCCCCGGTAAGCGGAAACTACTTCCTGAAATAAATTCTTTTTTCATACAGTTTTAAAAGGAGCATTTTACTTAAAATGTTCCTTTTTTTCTTGGAAATAGCCGGAAAAGCAGGCCCGGCCTTCCGGAGAAATCCTACAAAAATGCCCGGGGTAAAGACATCCGAATCATACTTTGACTTTACGGATAACCATCCGGAATGACCTGTGAACACTTCCGGTTTTAAAGAATAAATGCAAATCAGGGTCAGCAGAAATATCTTATAATTATAAAAAAATCTTGGTAATTTTGCCGCTCACTTTTAACCATAAATTTTCTATACAATACTATTATTATGGGTCGCATATTCGAAGTAAGGAAAAGTAAAATGTTTGCACGTTACGACAGAATGGCCAAACAATTTACCAGAATAGGGAAAGAAATTGCTATCGCAGTAAAGGCGGGAGGTGCTGACCCGGAAAACAACCCTGCATTAAGAAGGGTAATGCAAAATGCCAAGAGCATCAATATGCCCAAGGACAGGGTAGAAAGTGCTATCAAGAATGCAACAGGTAAGGACAACAGTAATTTTGAAATCGTACTGTATGAAGGATATGCGCCTCATGGTGTAGCCGTACTTGTCGAAACTGCAACAGATAATACAACCAGGACCGTAGCCAATGTAAGGTCCCATTTCAATAAAGGTGGCGGAAGCCTGGGTAACAGCGGGTCTGTAGCATTCTTGTTCAATCATACCGGTGTGTTCAAACTGAATGCTGAAGGATTAGATCCTGAAGAGCTGGAATTGGAACTGATCGATTCGGGATTGGAAGAACTTGGCGAAGACAGTGAAGGCCATATCGTGATCCGTACTGCATTCAGTGACTTTGGGAATATGCAGAAAGCGCTTGAAGAAAGGAATATAGAACCCATCTCTGCCGAACTGGACTGGATACCGGCTACCACAGTAGAGATAAGTGATGAACAAGCGGAAGAAGTGTTCAAGATGATAGAAAGAGTCGAAGAAGATGACGATGTTCAACGTGTCTTCCACAATATGAAGTAAACTACTTGTCACATATGCCCGAAGGTTGTCTCTTCATATGCTGATCGGACCGGGACCAGCCAGCCGGTCCGGCTATAGACCATCAAAGACAGTTTTTTATTGAAAATATAAGGCGAACAGGATTATGTATGAAGCAAGCACACAGGTCAGGGTCAGATACGGGGAAACAGACCAGATGGGGTATGTATATTACGGCAATTACGCATTGTATTATGAAGAAGGAAGGACTTCCGCTATCCGGTTTCTGGGAGTAACCTACAAAAATCTTGAGGAAATCGGTATTATGATGCCGGTAATGAATATCAACATTACTTATTTCCGGCCTGCTTACTATGATGAATTACTGACCGTAAAAAGTACGATCCGTAACCTGTCCAAAGAAGATACGGAAGTGACCTTCCATTCAGAAATATATAATGAAGCCGGGAAAAAGCTTAATGAAAGCTCCATCAGACTTGCGTTTGTCGATGCTGCCACCCGCCGTAAGACCAGGGTTCCGGAACTCTTATATGATCAGCTAAGAGGCTTTTTTGAGTAAGCAGTATATTTTTGCTCCTCTTGTATAAATACCACAAACTTCAGGGTTGCTGCCCAAGAGCGTATATCCATACTGCTGCGTTTTGTTATATCATTGAGGTCTTCACCGATGGGTATGAAAGTACCCTTATCATCGACATTTAGCTTCACCGGAAACGGTCCGGACACAGGAAATTTGAAAATCGACGAAGTCAAATCTATTTTCATTCATTTGTCTAATGGACATGAAAAAGCTTTTGAAAATCCTGGGCATGAATATCGGGGAATCACCCTATCCTCTTACCAAATAAAAAAGAGGCTGTCTTTACTGTAGACAGCCTCTTTTTGTTTATACGGAGATCAGATTTAATGCCTGATATCCATTTCCTTAATGAGGTTGTTCGCTTTACCATATTTCTCAATCAGCCAGAGAATAAACCTGGTATCTACACAGATTGTTCTTTTGAATTCCTGGTCGAAAGAAATATCTCCACTCATCGCTTCCCAGTTCCCGTCAAAGGCAAGACCTACCAATTCACCTTTCCCATTGATAACAGGACTTCCGCTATTGCCTCCCGTGATATCATTATTGGATATAAAGTTGACGGGCATATTCCCGGTTTCGTCCGCATACCTTCCGAAATCACCTGATTCGGCAAGATTGATGAAATCCTGGGGAAGGTCGAATTCTAGGTCCCCGGGCTGATACTTTGCCAATAATCCATCCATATAAGTCTTGTAATCATAGAATACCGCATCCTGTGGTTTATAGCTTTTTACAGAACCGTAAGTTACGCGCATCGTACTGTTTGCATCCGGGTACATCAGTTTGCCTTTATTCCTCTTCAGAAGGCCTGCAGTATATTCATGAGACAAATCAGCCTTTTCCGAATTATAAGTATTCAACCTGGATTGGATATTTTGTTCGAAATTATTGACAAAGCTGCTTGCATAAATAACCGCGGGATCGGCTTTCAGTTCATTCAGAGACGGATGAGCACAGAATTTCTCAAACTTTACTTCATCCAGCAGGAAGGTATTTTTAAATACATAATTAGCATATTTATGATAAGTCTGTTCAGAATTTTTGCCATAAACCGGGAAGATCACTTTTTCATATACATCCGGTAACTGGTTTTTAGGAAGATCCTGGTAGATCATTTCTGTCATAGCAGCAAATGTCTCTTTCTCGACATCATATACAAAGTCTTCCATGAGGCTCTGCCTGATCTGTTTCAATGAAGCAATCTGCTTATCCAAAGCGGCCTGATCAGTTTTTTTGTTGCTAAGAGTGGTTTCCAATTGCTTTGCCAATGCACCTAACCTGGATAATGTAGACCCATAGAATGCCTCGCTAAGGTATACCACTGACTTGGCATAAGGTTTATATTGATTGATCGACCCTTCGAACTCTTTCATCAAATTGGTATTCATACCTTGTGATGCGACCCATTGTATGTACTCTTTTTCCTCCTTTTGCTTCTTAGCGATGACTCTTTGTTTTTTCAATTGTTCTGTCTGGCCAATGAAGTATTTCCAATAGTTGGCAATCTGCGCATATTTGCTCGCCAGCTTTAATTTCACAGCTTCATCTTCGTTCATATATTTTCTCATGATAGCCAGTTTTTCTTCTCTTACCTTCACGATAGAAGGATTCACTTCATTGATCGCCATGTCCAGTTCATAAGAAGTGGCATACCTGTTGGTACGCCCGGGATATCCCATGATCATGGTATAATCGGATTCTTTCACACCTTTAATACTAACCGGGAGATAATGCTTCGGCTTAAAGGGCACATTATCGGGATTATAAGGTGCGGGCTGATTATTCTTATCTGCGTAGATCCTGAAGATGGAAAAATCTGCCGTGTGCCTCGGCCACATCCAGTTATCTGTATCACCTCCATATTTACCTAATGCATTAGGCGGAGTAGCTACCAGGCGAACATCTGTATAGATTTGATAAACAAACAGAAAGTATTGGTTCCCGTTGAAGAAGCTCCTGACCTGTGCTACATATTTGCCACCACCTGAAGCATCTTTCGTAATTTTATCGATCACTGGTTCCATGGCCTTCTCTTTTTCCTCCTGTGATTTATACGCTTTCTTGGGAAGAACAAAATCAGTCACATCTTCCATCGATACCAGGAACTTCACCGTAAGGCCCGGTGCAGGAATCTCTTCACTTAATGACTTAGCCCAGAAGCCATCTTCAAGGTAGTTATTCTCCACTGTGCTCAGGTCTGCAATATTGCCATACCCGCAATGGTGATTGGTCAGCAACAATCCCTGAGAAGAAATCAGCTCTGCTGTACATCCACCGCCAAACTGAACGATAGCGTCTTTTAAGCTGGAATGGTTGGCACTGTAGACATCCTCTGCAGTCAGCCTGAAACCTTTGTTCTGCATGTCTTGGATATTTTTTCCAATAAGGTAGGGCAGCCACATCCCTTCATCCGCTTTAGTCGTCCACAATGACGCTACAGCGACAAGTGATAATAGAATTTTTTTTCATATTACAATACTTCAATTATTTTCGCAAATATAATTGGTTTTAGGGGATGCACCCCTAAATAATTCGACTAAATAGGCTGAACTATCGACATTATCCCTAAATATTCTATATAGTCAATCATTTCAGATATTCAGTATTGTACACCAGCAGACGATGGACGGATAAAAGCTCTTTCTCCTCTCTTCTGCTTTTGTATCTGTTATTTTATATCATCCGGGAAGAGCCACAAACAATGGGTACGCGAACCATAAAGAACCCTTCTGAATGATCAACCTGTCTTTTGTACAGGTCTGAGACTTCAAATAACTGCCTGATAAAATTCCATCAATAAATTTTAAACAGGCTCTTATTGATTTTGTTTTATTTACTAATTTAGCCCAATGAAAAATGCTGCACAACTTTCCGAAGGGGAGTCTGCGATCATCGAACAGATCCAGGATGGCCCTGCTCAACTTAAATTAATGGAAATGGGCTGTGTTCCTGATGAAAAAATCACGCTGCTGAGAAAAGCTGCATTTGGGGGACCTGTAGCGGTAGAGGTCAAGAACTACCTCCTTTCCATGAGACTTTCCGAAGCAGAAATGATCCTGTTACGACCCTAATACCTCCTTTTCAAACAGAATCTTCATATGAACATCGGATTATATTTCGGCAGCTTCAATCCTATTCATACCGGGCACCTTATCATTGCCAACCATATTCATGAGCATACGGACCTGGATAAAATATGGTTCGTGGTCTCTCCTCAGAACCCACTCAAGAAGTCCAATACCCTCCTCAATGAATATGACCGGTTACACCTCGTCGAACTGGCTATTGAAGGTAATAATAACTTCAGGGCCAGCAATATAGAATTCTCGCTTCCCAAGCCTTCCTATACGGTCCAGACTTTGGCTTTCCTGTCTGAAAAATTCCCCAATGAGACATTTACAGTCATTATGGGATCGGACAGCTTTCAAAATATTGAGAACTGGAAAAATTATGAGGCTATTCTCAAACATTTTAAGATCATCATCTATAAACGCCCTGGGCATGAAGTAAATCCGGACCGGATAACGGAAAACATTCACGTCCTGGAGGCTCCTCTCCTGGAAATCAGCGCTACCTATATCCGACAATGCATCCAGGAGAAAAGATCAATCCGGTACCTGGTACCGGATGTAGTGAATGAATACATCCAGGGGAATAACCTGTACCAGAAATAAACAGCATATCTTCTTTTCCCGGAAGTTCCGGGCATTACAAAAAAATGTCCGGTGCATGTAACAGCCGGACATTAATTTGAAGGAAAAAGCCAATTATTTACCCTTATCAGTCAATTTCCTTGATCAGTTTTCTGTATTTCCCTGCAGACTTATTCAGGGCTGAATGATCCTGGCTGATCAGCGTTTCTGCCAGCTTCTCTGCTTTTTCACTGGCTTCAGGAATTTTATAGATATTCTTAAATCCGACCAGAGAAACATTGATGTTCTTATTCGGTGCCTGGACATCGTGGAATTCTCTGATCAGCTCTACTACATCGAAATCAATATATTCCGTTTCACGTGCATCAATGATCACATTTGCTATTGCTGGGTAAGGACTCTAATGTCATTTTGATGCTACCTTTATTCAGAAAAGAAACTTCCTGTGCCAATTTCAAAGTAGTTACATCCTCTCCGTCCTTGGACTGTATTCTCTGGTAATAATAAGGAATGCGCATATTGGATCTCAACAGGTAGAAGATGCTCAGGATCATACCCAATGCTACTCCTTTCAATAATCCTAAGAAAGGAAGAGCCACAGCTACTGCAGTTACCACAAACGGGATAAAATTCGGTACGTCCCACTTGTGTACATATGCTTGAACTGAGATGGGCGGGCCAGCTTATAACCGGTAAAGATCAGGATAGCTGCCAGCGCCGCTTTCGGTATATAGTTTCAGTAGTGCGGGAATCGTAGCCACACATACCAATAGCAATACCCCATGGAATATGGTAGATACTTTAGTACGCCCGCCGGCATTGATGTTGGCGCTGGAACGTACAATTACAGAAAGTAATCGGCAGTCCTCCGATCATACCGCTTATCATATTACCGATACCCTGTGCTTTCAATTCGGCGTTACCCGAAGTGAATCTCTTCAGCGGATCAAGCTTGTCCGTAGCTTCTATACACAATAAAGACTCTATAGAGGCCACAACTGCAATAATCGCCCCGTACTGCCATACCTTGGGATTAAGGAACCCGTTGAAGTCGGGCAATGAGGAATTGTGCAAAAAATTCACTGGCTGAATTCGGAAACTTGCAACTGTACAAAATATTCCTTCTCTAAAAATAACATTTCGCTTCCGGTCCCATTCATCAACAATGCGATACCTACTCCTAATAAAACAACCAATAACCCCGACGGGACCATCTGAAATTTTCCTGAATGCCTTGGTCTGGAATAGTGCCAGGATCAAGATTCCAATCACGGTTATGATAATAGAAGTAGCTTCGATATGATCAAAAAAAACCCAAATAAAGCTTCCCAATCTATACCGCGCTCTCCGTCCATCATACCCACACGATGTGCGGAGATATCATAACCAAAGGCATCCGGTATCTGCTTAAATATAATGGTCAGAACCTATACCTGCCAGCATACCCTCTATCACCGCAGTCGGAAAGAAGTTGGCAATGGTTCCGGCTTTCAGAAAACCGAGAATCAATTGGAAAAAAACCTGAAATGACTACCGCGCATAAGAATAAGCCCAAACATCTCCAAACCGCCCAAATCACTGATGGCTCCCACTACAATAGATACCAACCCGGCTGCCGGGCCACTCACACTCAGGTGGCTCCTGCTGAAAAAAACCAATAACAATACCGCCGATGACACCTGCGATGATACCGGAAAATAAAGGTGCCTGGGATGCCTGTGCGATACCTAAGCATAAGGGCAATGCAATGAGGAATACTACGATTCCCGCTACTAAATCATTCTTAACTGAATGCTTTTTAATATTGTCTACAGTAGACATAACTATCTGATTTTAAAAATTTTAAATAAGTTGTACACATGAAGCGCTGTTTTCCCGGAATAAAGAAAACTTACCTATCCCGAATTGCTGCAAACAAATACGGCATCCGGAATGATTCCTATATCTAGATAGTGACGTTGGGGGGCTGAACAGGCACCTGGAGGTATTGGGCAAACTTGAAATAGTCATTTCTCAGCAAAAACCTGTCTTTGATATGGTATAAGGATACATCGGAAATGAAATCAAAATGATGTTCCAGAATAAATTTAGGATGCTCTACTTCCTGGATAGGAATATTATCGCAATTATTACAATCATTATGTTCTTCAGCTAAAGTGACCGTTTGTCTGGCTGACATCAACTGATTGACTCCTTCTATCGGTAATACCTGAGTCAATAAAGTCATTATAAAAAATATTGCCGCGCAAATTCTAAACATGAAGTGCTGATGAATGTACGCAAAGATACCTTTAAGTAGCCAAAATATCAGATTGTATAATGTTAATCAAATATTATTATTAGAAGCATTATTATAATATAAGAAAAAATAAAATCGGCTGAGGATTAGATACCTGAATGCCTCAACTTCAGGATGCAACACTTAAAACTTCTTGCATATTGCAAAATAAATGGAACGGGACCCTATTCTTTTCGATAATACTACAGTACACAGAACAGGCAATGAAAGCGGAAGCACAACAACGGTAGCCGCAGATATTCTATCCTTAAATTAAGGGGTTGTTGTTCTTACCGGGAACAACAAATAAGGGGCTTTTAGAAGCCCCTTTAATTACATTGTATATAAAAATCAATGATTATTGCATCTCTGCGAAGCACTCTTCCGCATATTTTTGTACCTTTTCATTCAATTCATCTGAACCCGGATTATTTTCATCCACTTTCAGCGCTTCCTCTACCTCTTTATCGGAAAGATTATCTACCATTTTAGTAGAAAGACAGTCAGCTAATGGTGCGGCCTGATCCTCAGGTAGACCCATTTCAGTAAGATCTTTGATCATGGATTCCTGGAGTTGCTTTTTATTTTCCTGCTTCTTATCATCATCCGACTGGGCAAATGCAGTATAATTTATTAGAGAGATAGTAGCTAAAGCAAAAATTATTTTTTTCATCTGTTAGGTTTTAAAGATTTTGAATTAGAGTTTAAAGAAACAAAATAGTTTAAACTTTTCCTCTTTTTTTAGGACAAATCGTAGTTTTTATCAATAAATTACATTTAGATTCCAATATCCATAACAGTACCCTCTGTTGAGGGGCCAAAAAATTTATGCAGGTATAAATTGATTTTTTTCTTACATTTGCAGTCTTTTTACATCATCTAACCAAATACATATCCCGTAAGATATGAAATTATCCCAATTCAGATTTGATCTAGACATCAATCTCATCCCCCAACACCCAAAAACCAACCGAGATGATAGCCGCTTAATGGTTGTTCACAAAGATTCCGGTAAGATCGAACACAAAACTTTCAGAGATGTACTGGACTACTTTGATGATAAAGACGTAATGGTGGTCAACAATACTAAAGTATTCCCTGCGAGACTTTATGGTAAGAAGGAAAAAACCGGGGCAAGCATTGAAGTATTCCTGCTTCGTGAACTGAATAAGACCAACAGGCTCTGGGACGTCATCGTAGAACCTGCCAGAAAAATCCGTGTAGGCAATAAACTGTATTTCGGTGAGGATGAGGACCTGGTAGCAGAGGTAATTGATAACACAACTTCAAGAGGTCGTACCATCCGCTTTCTTTATGATGGGAATGACGAAGAGTTCAGAGCCAGGCTATACAGCCTCGGGGAGACTCCGTTACCTAAGTTTTTTTAAAAGAACGCCTACTACTGAGGACGATGAGCGCTATCAGACTGTATATGCTAAATATGAAGGAGCCGTAGCAGCACCTACTGCGGGGCTTCACTTCAGCAGGGAACTGATCAAGCTGCTAGAGATCAAAGGCGTACAGTTTGCAGAAGTAACCCTTCACACAGGTTTAGGAACGTTCAGACCTATTGAAGTGGAAGACCTGAGCAAACACAAGATGGACGCAGAATATTACAAAGTAGATGAACTGGCATGTGAGATTGTGAACAGGGCTAAAGAGAACAATCACAGGGTATGTGCTGTGGGTACTACTTCCTGCAGGGCTTTGGAAAGCACCATTACTTCCAGGGGATTTTTTAAAGCCATCCGAAGGCTGGACCAATATTTTCATCCATCCTCCGTTTGATTTCTCTATTGCAGATTCTCTTATCACTAACTTCCACCTGCCCAAGACCAGCTTGCAGATAATGGTCGCGGCATTTGCAGGTTACGACTTAGCTATGGGATGCTTATGAGATCGCAAAAAAAAGAAAAATACAACTTCTTCACTTATGGAGATGCCATGCTGGTCTTATAAAAGAGCACATTCAAAATAAAACAAAACCGTCCCCGGAAAGGGGACGGTTTAATTTTTTATCTCCGCTTCTGCGCACTTATCTGTGGTCATCAGTATTTCCCATCTCTGTTGGGTTCCCCCGGCTGAGGCCATTCATCCTGCTTACCCGTCTTCACATCAACAGGCAATTGTGCTTTTTCTACGGCTGAACATTTCAGGCTCTTCACAGGCCAGGTAGACCATTATGGCAATCGTTTCCGCATTCTTTCTTACATCTTCGAATACAATCTTGTCATAAGTATCGATCTGCGTATGCCAGGTATAACTTCCATAATCCCAGCTGTGACCGATCAGGAAAAAAGGCGGGGACTCCTGAGGCGACAAAAGGGGCATAATCAGAACCTGCCTTGCCCGGATTACCCGGAAAATCTGTTTTGATCTCATTCCTGTTGGCTTCAGGAAGATAAGCCATCCATCTCCGGAAATAATCATAAGCATCCAGGAACCCGTTTACCATTGATCCAATTGATTCTGCCCGTGCCATTGTCCTGGTTGAACAATACGGAAATCTTTGACATCATATCCGGATGATCGGCAACATAAGCTTTCGAACCATTCAGTCCCCTGTTCTTCCCCACCCCAGTGTCCTGCGATAATGGAAACGCTTAGGATTGGGATAGATTTTCTTCAGGATCCTCATGGACTTCCATCATCAAAATAGTACCTGTACCATTATCCGTGGCGCCCGTAGCTGCATCCCAGCTATCCAGGTGTGCAGAACAGGAATACATACTCTTCCGGATGTTCTTTTCCTTTGATCATCCCGAAAGTATTCAGTGCAGGATTCATACCTAAGTTCTTAGAAGATGTAGCGACCTTTAGCTTAGGGGTAATCCCTCTTTGGATATACCGGCACAATAAATTATAATCTTCCAGGCTTACATTGACATTCGGGATCTTTTCGGTTCGGGCAGCAAATATACGCTGAGCGCCCCAGCCTCCAGCCCAATACGTAGAAAATCAAAGCTGCCGCCCCGGCGTCTTCCATTGCCTGGGGAAGCGTCCTCATATTGAGCCCGATACGTTTCAGGTTTTCATTCCAGGCCTCGTTATGCTCTTTTTTTCTTTTCAGAAATGCATCATAATCCTGCGCCAAGGCATTGGTCTCCCAGTTATCATCCGGGCGGCCGGATAATTTCCGGTTTAGAGATCAATACGATTTTTCCTTTTACCTGAGGAAGCCATTGCACAAAGCTCATACTATCTCTAAAATTCAGGCAGCATGACCACTTCAGTATGAACAGGTTTCCCGGTGGCAGGACACCAGGCCAGCTGGATGGCTTCTAATGACTTTCAAGCCTTGGTGATGTCATTTCTACCGAAGTACTGCCTCTTTCCCATGCCTTCCATACCCCATACTCCTCAGACCCAGGCCTCTATGCCCCAGGATTTATAAGTATTGACAATCCACGCATTGGCTGCCAGCATCTGCGGGCTTCCTATCAACCGGGGACCTATATCATCCATCAATTGCATGCCCAGGTTTTCTAATTCTGAATGCGCATTTACTTCTTCGAGCAGCTGATCAATAGTCTCTGTGCGGGGTTGCGCTATGGAATGCTGTATTGCCAATAAACCTGAAAGGCCTAAAGCAAAAAAAGATCGGATTATTCTCATGAACTAAAGTAGGATTTATGATGAACTCAAAGATAAACATCTCATACCAAAATCTTTGCTGACTTAAAAACAAAAATGCCGGTCCTTTTACTGGGACCGGCATTTCTGCTGATGTTCACTTATTTTATAAATGATCCGGTTTGCCTTTGATTCAAGTCGGTATCCACCAACTCGTAATGATACATACCTGAAGGATAAGCAGAAAGCTCCACAGTATTGACACCCCTCTTTCAAAGGATGCTGGTGCATCAATTTGCCGTCTACCGCGAAGATATTCAACAGACCGTTTTTTCACCTTTTCATTCCTGAAGTTCACCTGGGAAGTTGCCGGATTAGGGTATACTTCAATTCCAAGATCCGCTTTCTCAATGGAATGAATACCGGAAGATTCTTCAGATACATAGAGGCTCATCTGATCTACATAAATAGCATTGTCATCCGTAGCACCGAAGATCTCCTCATCTTCAGGAACATTTGAAGAACTGATGACCATCACGACAATGGTATCTGTACTTCTTACTTCATCATCTTCATACTCGATATCCACTTTGATCCTCTGGAATCCCTCTTCTCCGGCAATACCTGCAAATCCGCTACCGATAACCACAACCGTACCATCGATATTTTTCTTAGCCTGAACGATAATGGCAGAAGAATCTTCATTAGCTACAGGGACATTAAACATAAACGACGAGGCTATCGGCCACTTTTCCTAACACCGGAGTGCCACCGTTTAACTTCGATAATCTCCTCGATACCTTCTATAGAGCCTGACAATCCCTCCATAGCAGCTTCCACGTCAATTACAATGGAGCCGTTGGCCATCAGACATGGGACCACGCCCAGAGATGCACCTAAAAAATTTACTTGTCAATTGTACGGAATGATCTCCTTCATAAGTTATTTCTGCATTCCTGGTCATCTGATTCTCCGGAGTAATCGGGTATCCGCTTAATGCCAGTAAAGCAGAAATATCATTCAGCGTTTTGTCCGAAGCGTGAAATCCTTCCGGACGTTCCCAATCCACGGATCCGCCTACATCTACCCACGTCTCAAATGAACCGTTTGTAATAACTTGTGCTTGAGCAGTAGAAAAAATCACTCCTGAAGCAAGGATGAATAAAGCTTTTTTCATTTTGAATATTTATTATAGGGTTTTAATCTCCTAAAGGTAGTAAATTTTCTTTAATTGAGCATTTTTCAGGTATCAGATGGATAATAATATCATTATAGGACCTCTATTTGCTTCGCCAGCAGGTCTTCCAGTTCATCTCTTCTCCGGATCAAGTGCAAAGCATCATTGTGCCACATCACCTCTGCAGGTTTGAACCTGGAATTGAAGTTGGAGCTCATCTCAAAACCATAGGCTCCTGCATTCCTGAAAACCAGAATATCCGATTCTTTAACTTCATTAAGCTTCCTGTCCCAGGCAAAAGTATCTGTCTCACATATATTTCCTACTACGGTATATATTCTTTCAGACCCGTTTTCATTGGATATATTTTCAATCTTATGATAAGCGTCGTAGAACATAGGCCGGATCAGGTGATTGAAACCTGAGTTGACCCCTACGAAGACGGTAGCAGTCGTATGCTTGATCACATTGGCCTTCACCAGCAGGTGACCGCATTCTGCCACCAGGAATTTCCCCGGTTCAAACCAGAATTCAATCTTCCTGCCATGCTCTGCTTCGTATTGTTCCGCAATCTCGGCAACCCTCTTCCCCAGCTCTTTCACATCCGTCTCCACCTCATCGCGGGTATATGGGACTTTGAACCCTGAGCCTAAATCTATAAATTCGATATCCGGGAAATGCTCCGCCAATTCCATCATTACATCCATTCCCAATAAGAAAGTATGCACATCCTTGATCTCGGAACCTGTATGCATATGGATGCCATTGACCTTGATGCCTGTAGATTGGATGACGCGCTCTACATGCCTTAACTGGTGAATGGAAATCCCGAATTTGCTATCGATATGACCGGTAGAAATTTTATAATTACCACCTGCCATAATATGCGGGTTCAGCCGGATACATACCGGGTAGCTATTCCCATAAGTATTGCCAAACCGCTCTAAAATAGAAATATTATCTATATTAATATGCACACCCAGCTCCTTACCGGCTACAATCTCATCAAAATCCACACAATTAGGCGTAAACATAATATCTTCCGGTGCAAATCCTGCTCTTAATCCCAACTTTACTTCCTGAATGCTCACACAGTCCAGACCTGCTCCCAGTTGCTGCATATACTTAAGGATATTGATATTGGTCAAAGCCTTACAAGCATAGAAAAACCGGGTATGCGCTTCCTGGAAAGCATGCTTCAACTTGGAATATTGCTCTTCTATCTTTTGCGTATCATAAACATACAGAGGAGTGCCAAACCGGTTTGCTGCTTCTGTTAAAGTGGCGTTGGAAATTGTCATAGATTTATTTTAAGGTTTAATATAAAAAATAAAGGCGACCATCTTCATGGTCGCCTTTCTTATAATTGCTTCAGTGGACTTGATTAATCAAAAGAAATGTGACCATACAATGCTAAATACTTATCTGTATCCCTGGATTGCGGACTATTCGGGTATTCCTTCTTTATTTGCTGTTCGAACGTGACAGCATCCTGGGTCTTACCCAGATCGTAGGCAATAATCGACGCACACCTCAAGTAAAATGGTGCAGTCATTGCATTTTTAAACTTTACGGCTTTGGTATATTGATCCAATGCTTTTTCTTTATTGCCACTCTCGTCATAAGCAGCTGCAAGCAGTCCTGCAGACAAGGCTTCAAAATCCGTACCTTTTGCATTGAATTTCTCCAGATGCTTTACAGCTTCCTGTGGCTGTCCGAGATGAAGATAACAGGCAGCCGCATAGTAACGGGCCAGATTACCTGCTTTGGTGCTGCCGTATTTGCTGATTACATTCGCAAACCCGTCTTTCTGACCATCTCCATTCAGCGCCAGGCTGAATGAATCCATACCAAAATACTGCTCAGCGGTAAACATAGCGTTACTGGCTTTTTCTTCATTCGGCTTTTGGATAAAAGCCTGATAGCCAAAATAACCTCCGATCAACACGACAACGGCAATAATGATACCGGTGATCAGTTTTTGATTCTGAACGATGCTTCTGGAAGTCTTCTTCCTGATTTCCTCTACTTCAGAGACTTCCGTATTTTTTTTAATTGTTGACATGAATTAATATCCTGTTAAATTTGGTGGGCAAAGATAATGGAATCTTTATAATTTAAAAAATCATTGTTATACACATTTTTTATTTAAACTCCTGCCCAGACGGGGACTAATTACCCTTTTTTTAAACATATATGATCTTTTGATTAAAAAAATTGCAAAGGGCTCCGATCATTGAGATCGGAGCCCTTGCATTACAATCCTTAAAGGATCAATCGACTATATAGGGATAGTCGTCCTCCACATAAATGTCTTTATACAATTCGCTGTCATCGGGTAAAGGACTTTCTTCTGCAAATTTCACAGATTCGTCGACCTGCAGCTTGATGCGCTCATTGATCTGCTCGATTTCCTTTTCTGTTGCATATCCCTCATCCAGGACAACTTGTTTCACATATTCAATAGGATCATGTAATTTGTATTCTTCCAATTCTTCTTTGGTACGGTATTTCGCAGGATCACTCATTGAGTGTCCCCTGTACCTGTAAGTCTTGATCTCTAAGAATGTAGGCCCTCCTCCTTCTCTGGCCCTTTTGGCAGCTCTTTCCATAGCGATATGAACATCTTCGGGCTTCATACCATCCACAGAATCTGCAGGCATCTGATATGCATCAGCAAGGGTGTAAATATCCAATACCTTTGAGGTCCTCGATACAGAAGTCCCCATGGCATAATGGTTATTTTCACAAACAAAGATCACCGGAAGATTCCATAACATTGCCATATTAAAGGTCTCATGCAGCAAACCCTGCCTTGCAGCTCCATCTCCGAACATCGTAACGGTAACATTGTCTGTACCCTGGTATTGCTCTGCAAGAGCGATACCGGCTCCAAGACCGATCTGGCCACCCACAATACCATGACCACCGAAAAATCTTTTCTCTTTTGAAAAGAAGTGCATGGATCCTCCTTTACCTTTGGTACAACCTGTAGCTTTTCCGAATAGTTCAGCCATACATTCATTGGGAGAAATACCTTTGACAATAGCCAGACCGTGATCCCGGTAAGCAGTAATCACATTGTCATTATCTCTAAGAGCAGTCATCATTCCGGAGGAAACGGCTTCCTGTCCGATATATAAATGACAGAATCCCCTGATCTTTTGCATCCCATATAATTGCCCAGCTTTCTCTTCAAATTTTCTTTGAAGCAACATGGACTCATACCAGTATAAATATGTTTCTTTACCAAATTGTGTCTGCACAGTTTTTTTATTTTTGACGAAATTAGTAAATTATTTTTATTTTGAAATTACTAAAAGAAGTTACCCTTATACAATTTAAGAATTACACGAACCGGAAGTTTCATTTTGACGGAAATCTAATAGCTGTGCTTGGAAAAAACGGAACAGGGAAAAGCAACCTTTTAGATGCCGTTTATTATTTGTGCTTTACCAAAAGCTATTTTCACAATAAGGAAATATTCAATATTCAAAAGGGAACGAACGGGTTCAGGCTGTCGGGAACATTTATAGATACGGCTTCACAAGAAAGCGAAGATGTAGCTTGTGTCTGGAAAGAAGGAAAAAAGACAATTTATTCAAAATCAAAAATATTCGATAAACTGAGCGCTTATATCGGTCAGTACTGTGCTGTAATGATCGCTCCGGACGATATCAAGATTATCAATGAGGGAGGAGAGTTCAGAAGAAAATTTTTTGACGGGATCATCTCCCAGCTGGAACCTTCTTACCTTGATGCTTTACTTCAATACCAGAAGATCCTCGCCCAGAAGAATGCACACCTCAAACAGAACCTGCCTGTTAACCGGTCCCGGCAGTTGGTCGAAATATACAATCAGCAGCTCATGGAATCGGGAGAAGTGATCAGCACCAAAAGGAAGGAGATCACGGACAGGATTTCTGATTATGTACAGGGATTCTATCATGAATTAAGCGGCTCGACTGAACAGGTCCGGATCCGTTATATGCCTAATATTGATTCGGGGAAATGGGCGCAAATCCAGGCTTATTCCATCCTCAGGGAACTGGAAATAGGAAGAGTATTGTCAGGCGCTCACCTGGATGACTGGGAGTTTGAACTGGAAGGATTTCAATTTAAGCACCAGGCAAGCCAGGGTCAGAAAAAAATCGTTGCTGATAGCGCTAAAAATGGCACAGGCCAAAGTGCTGACAGAAGTCAGCAAGACCCCCATCCTCCTGCTGGATGATATATTTGAAAAGCTGGATAGAAATAGGATTGAGACATTATTTCATATCCTTCACCGAATGCAGCACGGTCAGATATTCCTTACCCACACCTATCAGAAAGATGTGGAAGATCATATAGCCCCTATCATTTCAGATATCCAGTACCTGGAGCTATAGCAGGCCCGGGATAATAAAAACAGATAGGCTTTATTCAGTGCGTCAGATCCGCGAAGATGTTTTAAAAGCATTCTTCTATTTTTCTTTCGAGAATTTCTTTCGAAGCGGGTGGTCCTTTGATTTATTGAAAATCATTCTTCCCTTGTCGATGCCTTGCCGGATTCCTTTCTGCTCTTCCTCAGGCAGATTGACAATATCCTTGCATTCGTCAGAGCAGCAGCCCTGCATTTTCCCGGCACATTCCTCACATTGGATAAACAGGAGATGACAGCCTTCGTTCATACAATTGGTATGAGTATCTGCAGGCTTACCGCATTGGTGGCAATGCGCGATTACATCATCTGATATCCGCTCGCCCAATCGCTCGTCAAAAACAAAGTTCTTACCGATAAATTTGACCGGGAGATTTTGCTCTTTAGCCCTGCGGGCATACTCGATGATGCCGCCTTCGACATGGAATACATTTTTAAACCCCTTATACAACATGTATGCTGAGGCTTTCTCACAACGAATCCCTCCGGTGCAATACATGATGATATTCTTATCCTTCTTGTCCTGAAGCATATCCACAGCCATGGGCAGCTGTTCTCTGAACGTATCTGAAGGGATCTCTATAGCACGCTCAAAATGCCCTACCTCGTATTCATAATGATTGCGCATATCTACAATAATGGTGTCTTCCTGGTCAGAAAGTTCATTGTAGTCCCGGGCAGTCAGGTACCGGCCTGTCCGGGAAGGATCAAAATCGGGGTCATCTATCCCGTCTGCCACGATTTTCTTCCTGACCTTCATCCTCAATACCCAAAAGGACTTCCCGTCATCATCTACCGCGATATTCAATCGGATACCATTAAGGGCAGGATCAGTCTCATACAGGGTCTTTTTGAAAGCTTCAAAATGGGATTCCGGGACAGATATCTGCCCGTTAATGCCTTCTGCTGCTATATAGATTCTTCCAAATACACTGAGCTTTGAAAATTCCAGGTACAACTGATCCCTGAAATTTTGGGGCTCCGATATAGTAAAATACTTGTAAAACGAAATGGTAACGCGAGACTCGGTTTCAGCCAGCATACGGGCTTTGAGCTCATCGTTAGAGATTCGGTTATGTAACACTGGCACGGTGAACTAACTTTAAATGTCTAAAAATGAAATATATTATAGGGTGCAAAGATAACCTTTTTGGAGGAATACGGAACACTTCATTCCGTTTATATGCCGGTTCTCGATATCAAATGATGTCGGTCAGGGCCTGAGAAAAATACATCCTTAAGATACAGAATAGCTTCGGTAAGCTCATCTTTCCAATCCCGCACATAAAAAGATATATTTAAATCTCTTCACTGATGTGGTAAAGATTCCGCTCGGATGCATTGCGCACAATCAATTCCGCAAGGTAACCGGACAGGAAGAACATGCAGCCGATAATCATCAACGTAAGTGCGATAAAGAAGGGAGGCCTGTTGACAATCCAGAAATTCTCGACAAAAATCTTTCCAAGGACTAGGTACAAAAAGATCCCAAAACCAAAAAGGAACATCAGGAACCCGATCAATCCAAAAAAGTGCATCGGCTTCTTTCCAAACTTCCCGATGAAGGCAACCGTCAATAAATCCAGAAACCCGTTAATAAACCTGTTCCACCCGAATTTAGAAACACCGTATTTCCTTGCCTGGTGCTTGACTACTTTTTCCCCTATCTTCTTGAAACCGGCATTTTTAGCCAATACCGGAATATACCTGTGCATTTCACCATAGATTTCAATGCTCTTGATGACTCTTGAGTCATACGCTTTCAGACCACAGTTAAAATCATGAAGCCTGATGCCGCTCATACTACGGGTTACGCCATTGAAGAATTTAGAAGGAACGTTTTTCGTCAGTTTATTATCAAATCTCTTTTTTTTCCAGCCGCTCACCAGGTCATATCCTTCCTCTCTGATCATCCTCACCAGGTCAGGTATCTCGTCAGGATTATCCTGAAGATCAGCATCCATAGTAATGACAACGCTACCTTTCGCTTTCTTGAATCCCTCGTTCAATGCAGCACTCTTTCCGTAATTTCTTTGGAATTTTATCCCTTTTACATTCTGGTCTTTAGCAACCAGGTCTTTGATGACACGCCAACTGCTATCCGTACTGCCATCATCTACAAAGATAATCTCATAGCTCAACCGCTCCTGGTGGGCAGTGAACCGGATCAGGTCTGCCAGCTCTGCCAGGGATTCTTCTTCATTCAGCAATGGGACAATGACGCTTAAATCTAACATATAGCTCTATGATTCCACTTGATTGAGACCGGACTGCCAGTGTCTCAACCGAAGATTTTTGTTGTGATATCCTTTGATGATAAATGCAAATATAATGGCAAATATGGAAGATGTGATAACACTCCTTAGAAAGGATTGTAATATATCTTGAAATCTGACTGTTTTTAAGTTCAGAATATCCTGTAAGGCTTCTTTCTGCTGCTCCTCCGGCCAATGACTATGCTCCTTCAGCCATATTTTATTGTGCTCATAGAATGTCTGAATAAAGTCCGGGAATAAATGGAACATACAGAGATAATCCACGGTTGCTATACTTATTTCTCCGGCCAGAACCATAATGAACATCGTCCGGAACAAGGGCCTGATCTCGGCATCCCGGTTCTGTGACCTTGCATAGAGGTACCCGGACAGGAATACCAGAATTATTACAATGGCCTTTGCTCCGATGCCCATGAGGCTGAACTCCGGTAAATTTGTATTGAACATATCATATTTCAGGTATACCGCAATTGCAGGAAGAAGAATGACCAGAAGGAGCAAAATGATGTTTGTATTTCTTTTGGATTTCATGGAGCAGATATATGACTTTCTATTTGGCAAGCAGTACAGCTCTTCCTTTTAATTTCTGATTCAGCATCGGGACATTGTATGCCCTGGATTTTTTAGACTTCATATCCAGCTCCCATACCGTATCTATATCGAACAGGGTAAGGGAAAGCCGGGCACCTTCTTCTATTCCTTCCTGATGGATGTGGAATATCGCTCCGGGTTTATCCACGAATAATTGTACCCAGCTCTCGGGAGAAAGATGAGGCATGCTTTGCAGTAACATAGGCCAGGCTGTCTCAGCCGCAGCCATTCCTGAAGCTGCGTATTCCAGTTCTTTTACCTTTTCGTCCCAATCGTGCGGCTTATGATGTGTGGCAATACTATCCACTACACCGTCCTTCACAGCCTCTCTCAGGGCTTTCACATCAGCTTTGGTCCTTAATACCGGATATACTTTATAAAGCGGATCATAACCTGAGATCGCCTCATCAGTATAATATAAATGGAATGGTGTCACACTACACGTTATCTGTACACCTTCTTTTTTGGCTTTCTTAATGAGATCGATACCTGCACTGGTACTCACTCCCGAGATATGAAGACGGGAGTTCGTGTATCTGGCCAGAGCAATATCTCTATGGATAATGATCTCTTCAGCGATACCCGGAGCACCACTCATACCGTATGCAACAGACTGTATCCCTTCATTCATCAGGGCTCCCGAATCCAAATCTTTATGAATAGGGATCTGTACGATCATACTGTCGATTCCTTTGACATATTCCAAAGCTTTGAACATGAGCTGGCTGTTCTGTATCGGGTACCAACCATCACTAAAGGCTATGGCTCCCGCATGTTGCATATCGAGCATCTCTGCCAGGTCTTTTCCTTCCAGCTTCTTGCTGACTGCCCCTAAAGGAAAGATCTGAATATTAATTTTGTCCTTTTCCTTAAGCAGGTACTGTACGTCACTGGCCGTATCGGTAACCGGGAGATTATTGGGAACCAGGATTACACTCCCAAACCCTCCATTGGCAGCAGCAGCCCCTCCGGTCTGAATCGTCTCTCTGTGCTCATATCCGGGACTGCCCCACCCGGCCAACGTATCGATCCAGGCTTTGCTTAAGTACTTGCCTTTGGCATCAACAGTACTTTTGGCTTTAACTGTCAGTTTCTTTCCTATAGATTCGATGGCTCCGTTCTTATAGAATACATCTACCGACTTCTGATGATAGGAACTGGATACATCAATAATCGTAACGTTCTTGAGAAGTACAGACATAAATTTTATTAAATATTTAATGGAACAAAGATATTATCCCGGCCTGCGTGGCCGCTGTTTACCACCACTTGCCATCCTTACCGCTTCTATCTTCTGCATCCTTAGACGATTGCTTGGGGTTTATCTTTATTCGAATTATTATTGGTATTAGGATTAAGGTGGCGGCAATGGCTGCTGCTGGTGTGAAGGCCTTGTATTATCGGCACCATTTGTCCCTTCATCATCCAGAGAATCATTGGTTTTGGGCCTTGGGATATACTGTCGCTTCTCGATAGTCGGATCCTGGGCTTACACGTACCTCTATATGATCTCCTTTGTACACTCTCAGCGGTTCGCCATATTCATTTCTCCCTTCGGGATATTGGGAATATACCAGTGCTGTGGCCGAATCTGTGATCTTCCCGTTATATACAATTGAAAACCTCAGCTCCTTCTCCTCGAGGGTCTGTATTGCCTCTTTGAATTTCATCCCGATAAGATCTGGTATATTAATCGTCTCATCGCTCAGCCCTTTGGATACGGTAATATCAATAGCGGACCCTTCCGGAATCCTGGTACCGGGTGGGATCACTTGTCCCTTAAATCGCTGTTCCAAAATGGTACCTTCCGCGATATCATAAATAAATATTGTATCTCCAATGCTTAAGCTACTCTTCTTCAGAAGGATATCAGCACTTCTTAATGAAAGCGATACCAGATTAGGCATCTCGATCAATGGCGGGTTGGCTTTATTGACCGTCAGGAAAATGATCCTTCCACTCTTAGCCTTGTACCCGGCTTCGGGTTGCTGGTCCATGATCTCGTTTAGCCCGAAACCTTTATCGTAAGTGGAGTCAATCTTGTAATCAAAACCCTGCTTTTCTAAGATCTGTAATGCAGAATCCAGTTTCATTCCTTTCAAATCCGGGACTGTGCTGGTCTCTCCATGTCTGGTAATGATGGATAATGATCCGAAAAACATCCAATACAATGCGATGCACAGAATAATTACAATAATCAGGTTGCCCAGGAATGTCCTAAAAAACGGCTTTTTCTGCTTTTCTTTTGCCATCAAATACTTTAATTTCTAATTTCATATTGAAAATCCGCTGCAAGTTAATATAATAATTTGTACCTATACTTCCTGCCACCCGGATTCAAATGTATGCATCTACAATTTTAAAAACCTAAAGTCTCTTTTATTATGCCTTCATAGAACTCTTTTAAGCTCATTCCATGAGCTATTACCTGTTGCGGTATCAGACTGTTCTCGCTCTGCCCGGGCATCGTGTTTACTTCAAGAAAATATAAATGCTGGTCTTCAGAATTCCATATATAGTCAATACGAACCACGCCTCTACATCCTAATCCCTTATAAATAATTTCAGATTTCTCCTCCATTTCCTTTCTCAGATCATCCGGAATCTGTGCAGGAGTGATCTCATCTGTAACTCCTGTGGTATATTTTGCTTCAAAATCAAAAAACACGTTCTTGCTGATGATCTCGGTAGGCGGTAATACCACTATTTTGCCGTCCTGTTCAAAAACACCGATGGTCAACTCCCTGCCTTTGATAAATTCTTCGACCAGAACTTCATTGTCTTCTTCGAAAGCAGCATCTATTGCCGCCTGAAGCTGGGACACTTCAGTCACCTTGCTTACACCCAGGCTGCTGCCACTCTCATTGGGCTTTACAAATAACGGAAGATTCACTTCTTCAAGAATAGCACCTATAGAATAGCCTCCTTTCTTGAAAAGCCGTATAGAATTCGCCACTTGAACTACCTGCATATTTTTGACAACCTGATTGCAGGAGCTTTTATTAAAAGTCAAAGCCGATACGATAGCATTACAAGTCGTGTAAGGAAGACCTATCATATCAAAATAACCCTGAAGTCTTCCATCTTCCCCGGGCGTACCATGTATGACTATGAATACTCCGTCAAAGTTGATTTTTTGCCCGCCTGATTCTATGGAGAAATCATTTTTGTCTACATCAGTTTCACTTCCGTCTTCCAGCTCCGCATACCATCGATCCTTAGTAATAATAATTTTATAAATATCATAAAGCGATCTGTCCAAATGATCCATTACAGTCTTTACTGAACGAAGAGAAATCACATATTCTCCGGAATATCCTCCTGCAACGATGGCAAGTTTCTTTGGTGTCATGGGGGAAATCATATCAGTGAAAAATTCTGCCAAAGTTAAAAAAAGATATCAATTCCATCATTTTATTTATTCCGGAACAGGTACAGGGAAATATCCCCTGATTGTATATCATTTTGAAAGCACCAGTAAGACTTCCCTGCGTCTGTTTCTATATTTAAAATGATAAAAAACGAAAATTACGGAAACAAAAAATACAGGTATGTACTATGTCCATCAACCGGGAAATACATCACCGGCCCGGACATATGGTCAACCGGAATTTGCCATTGATCTGAGCGATGCATTTATCCCCCTGGCTATTGGTGATCAGATGATACTTACTGATCCAGGATAGAGGCAAAAAAATCATTGAAAATGAAGAAGGCGGGCCAGGGGTATCGAATGGTTTAAAGATATGGTATCTGCTGATAGCAGTGACCCGGAATTCCTTTACCTGATGGGGCAGAGATAGCGCATTCACAGGGAATGATCCAAAATCATCTATAATTCTATACTTTTGCTCCATGTTTACACCATTTGTAAGATTGGTCATATTGCTATTTCTTGCGCTCGTATCCATCATTATGGCATTACAAGGCAAGTTATTCCCCCTTATCTTATCCTCTTTATTATCCCTGTATATATTATGGGATTATGTAATACATGGGACGATACCTTTAGCCTACAGGAGACTCCTCAATCATGATTTCACAGCTGCTGAGCGTGCCATCGATTATGTTCAGAAACCGGAGAAACTCAGCAATGCAATGTCTGCTAAATATTATGCTGTAAAAGGAATGATCGCACATCATAAGGACGACTTCGAAAACGCCGGACACTGGCTGGAAGTCAGCCTGACCTTTCCCCAATCGGATAAAAAACTGCGCATCATGACTTTACTGACTTTAACCGACATCGCACTGATACAAAAGAAAAACAGGAAAGCCAAAGATTTCTTCAATCAGCTGGATGGAATGCATATTCCCAAAAAACTGGAACCCACCCTTCTAAAATTGGAGGAACACCTCAATCAACTATAACAAACGGAGTAGTATCCGGGATGATCCATTCAATCTTAATGGTATATAAATCCAATATATTTTCAAAAACGGTAAATCAGCATTAAATTTGCCCAGTTTACCTATCATCCGATAATATATATGGCATACAAAAAGAATGAACAATACGATGAGGAAGTCTCAAGGAAAATAGCGCTCCATTATTCAGAAATCATCAGATTATTAGGAGAAAACCCGGAAAGAGAAGGTTTATTAAAAACCCCGGAACGTATTTCTAAGGCAATGCAATACCTGTTGCAGGGGTATCAGATGGATGCCCGGGACATTATTAACTCTGCCAAATTCCATGAATCTTACAGTGAAATGGTCATTGTTAAAGATATAGAGCTTTATTCATTGTGCGAACATCATTTGCTGCCTTTTATCGGGAAGGCGCATATTGCCTATATTCCCAATGGGTCTATTACTGGTCTGAGCAAAATAGCCAGGGTTGTAGATTGCTTTGCACGCAGGCTGCAGGTCCAGGAAAGGCTGACCCACCAGATCCTGGATGCAATCCAGGATGCTTTGCAACCCCAGGGTGTGGCCGTCGTTATAGAGGCCAACCATCTTTGTATGATGATGCGCGGGGTGCAAAAACAAAACTCTACGACAACGACCTCCGCATTCAGCGGTCAATTCGAAAAAAAACGAAACCAGATCGGAATTCCTCAGGTTGATCAGCTCAAAATTGAATTAAGGTCAGAATCAGGAAGTGCTCGGAAAGGCGGTAATCTATTTTTCAATATGTTCGTCTTCTTCCAGGCCCGCCACACCTCCGCTTACAGCAAACTTCATAGCCTGTGAAGAGGTCATATCCTTGATATGGATCACATTAGCCATGTCTGTGATGATCACCCACCCGCTAATGGCATAAGAATGGGGAAGGTATACAGCTACTTTCCCTTCTACATGCTTCAGGGACATTGCCGGTTGGGTCAGGAATCCGATCCGCCACACATCGGGCTGAGATTGTGTCTTGACCCAGACAGGATGATTGAATTTTTTTTTGTCACCCACAAAAGAAGAAATGATATCTTTTGTAGAGGTATAGATAAATTTAATCCCCGGAATTTTTTCCAGAATAGCATCAAACCCGGAAATAAGCCACCTGGTCAGGAAAAACCTGTCTCCGATAAAGCCGACTAAGGTGATGAATCCGATGATAGTAATAAATCCAACCCCCGGCGAAATTTTCGAAAGTGCGGGGATCGCTTTATCTATATTTGTAAATACGGCATAGACACAATAGGCGGTTACGGTAAGAGGTCCCAGCAAGACCAGTCCCTGCAAGAAATTTTTGGCTAAGGATTTGAAAATAGACCTCATAGATCTTCAATAAATAAAATAAGTTCGGTTAATTTTTATTGGTGCCTTTGAAATCGCCGCGCTTCCATGCTTGGATGAAGTCCCTCCAGGCAGATGGATTACCTAAATTGGTACCGGAAGGCTGGCCGTATTGGGAACCGTACCGCATATAGTTATTCATCTGCTGAAGTGTCTGGTTCTCATTTCCGTCACGCTGCATAAAACTCATCATAATGGCTTGAGTCTGGGGACTCATATTACTTCTGCTGGCTGCCAGCATCTCATCGGGATTGTATCCGTATTTAAAGGCAAAATCAAATTCCCGGGGTGTCATCTGCCTGATCGTTACACCTTCCAAATAAATAGTATCAATCTTTAAAGGAATAGTAATGGTATAGTATTTCTGCTGATAATCAGCAGGTAAGCTGAATCCGGAACTTTTAAAACCACCTCCTTCCACAGTACACCGCTCACCTTTATTCAATACAATGGTGAACATCCCGTTAGCATTGGTCTGTACCCCCCTCTCGGTCCCGTCCACGGAAATCACGACACCGGGTATGGGCGCGGTAGTCTGTTCCATCACTACTTTCCCGGTCACCTCTACTAAATTATCTTCCTGAGTATATCCGCTTAAACTAAAAAAGATAAGAAAGCCTGTAATTGAAATATACATTCTCAAAAAACCCATATTTTAATTTTAATTTTATCTAAATCCTGAAAGCAGTATTCTTTAAAATATCTTAAACTTATAAACGAAGATACAAACTCTATATTATTTTACGTTTAAAAAAGCAACACCGGGATTATAGGCCTATGCACATTTTATAGAACTGCCCGGTATTTACTCAAACTGAATAATAAAATTATGGCATTTAAAAGCGAATTTAGAATACCCTTAACAGTAAAAATTGAAATAAAACTAATACTTATACCAAAGTCTTATCAGACACTTTAAATAAACACATAAGAAATACAACATTTTCTTAAAATAGTGCGTTTATTACAATATTATATTTTCTTCAACAAAAAATAATTTAGCTTGCCCCCGATTTTAAATAATAAATAATATTTTTTAAGTATTTCATAGTGCGGTTTATTGGTTAAATCGAGCGCCCGGTAGTCTTGCCGGGCGTTTTTATTTTATATGTTTTTCATTTAATTTATTTTTTATATAAATATTTTATTAAGAAATACTATATAGGATTTTTGCAGAAATTTGACCGTTTATAATCACCTGATAATACCATAACTTTGCACTTCTAAAAAGCATCTTCATTTAATACAATATCCTTCCATTTTTTATTTATGAATCTTTTCGAAATCAAACAGAGAGAATTCATAGGACGTCACATAGGTCCTAATGAAAAAGAAACAGCAGAAATGTTGCAAACCATTGGCATTGAATCCATTGACAAATTAATCGACAAAACGATACCGGAATCTATCCGAAACAGAAAACAGCTCATTATTCCCAATGCTATATCTGAGGATAACTACCTTAGGAAGATCAAAAATTTATCCCTGAAGAATAAAACGCAAAGAAATTACATCGGCCAAGGATATTATGGGACCATCGTTCCTTCTGTAATCCTGAGAAATGTATTCGAAAATCCAGGCTGGTATACGCAATATACTCCCTACCAGGCCGAGATCTCACAAGGCAGGCTGGAGAGCTTATTGAACTTTCAAACCGTAGTCAGTGATTTAACAGGTTTACCGATCGCCAATGCTTCCCTTTTAGATGAAGCCACAGCAGCGGCAGAGGCTATGTCAATGTTCTTTAATGCTAAAAACAAGAATACGGCTAGTCCTGAACGGCCTAAGCTTTTTGTAGATATAGATACATTCCCGCAGACCAAAGCTGTAATTTATACCAGGGCCAATCCTTTAGGGATCGAAGTGGTGGAAGGAAAATTCGGGGATGCCGAGATCGACGAAACCTATTTTGGAGCGATCGTCCAATACCCTAATGATAAAGGAGAAGTAAAAGACTACAAATCATTCATAGATCTGGTTCATCAGAAAGGGGCATATATAGGCATGGCCACGGACCTGATGGCATTGACACTTTTAACTCCCCCTGGTGAGCTGGGCGCAGACTGTGCATTTGGAAATTCACAAAGATTCGGGGTGCCTTTAGGATTCGGGGGACCGCATGCTGCATTCTTTTCTACGATCGACGATCTGAAACGGTCTATTCCCGGTCGTATCATAGGGGTATCCGTAGATGCTAATGGCAACAGAGCCTTGAGAATGGCGCTACAGACCCGTGAACAACATATCAAAAGAGAAAAAGCTACTTCCAATATCTGTACGGCACAGGCACTCCTTGCCAATATGGCTGCAATGTATGCAGTATATCATGGTCCTGAAGGCTTAAAGAATATCGCTAAAAGGATCAACATCCTGACCAATGCACTCGCATCATCTTTGAAAGATGCGGGTATCGAACTACTGAATGATAGCTTCTTCGATACTGTAGTATGTAAAGTCAGGAACAGCCAGGCTGTCCAAACCAAAGCTGATGAATCAGGTATCAACTTCAGGTACTTAGCCGAGGACCTGGTGAGCATTTCAATTGATGAAACGACCTCATTAGACGATCTTGCAGATATTATTAATGCAATGACGCTTGCTCCGGAAGCGGTTTCCTTCGAAACTGATGATGATATGGCACTTCAGAATATTCCTGCCGGCCTGCACAGGTCTTCTTCATTCTTGGAACACGACACCTTCAATATGTATCATAGTGAAACAAGAATGATGCGGTATATCAAATACCTGGAGAATAAGGACTTAAGCCTGAACATGTCTATGATTTCCCTGGGAAGCTGTACGATGAAATTAAATGCAGCTACAGAAATGATCCCGCTTTCGTGGTCACATTGGAGCAATATGCACCCTTATGCACCACAAGAACAGGCAGCAGGCTATACTGAGCTGGCCCAGACTTTAGAGAAGTATCTTGCAGAAATCACGGGATTTGCAGCTTGCAGTCTTCAGCCGAATTCCGGGGCATCAGGAGAATATGCGGGGCTTCTGGCCATCAGAAAATACCATGAGAGCCAGGGACAAGGCCATAGAAAGGTAATGCTGATCCCGATATCCGCACATGGTACCAATCCGGCATCAGCTGTAATGGCCGGCTATAAAGTAGTTGTGGTCAAAGCTATGGAAAACGGGAATATAGACATCAACGATTTAAGGGAAAAAGCTACGCTCCACGCTGACAGCCTGGCAGGGATCATGGTCACCTATCCTTCTACTTATGGTATATTTGAGGAAGGAATCAGGGAAATTATTGATATCGTACACCAGAATGGCGGCCAGGTCTATATGGATGGCGCAAATATGAATGCACAGGTGGGACTGACTTCACCTGGGTTCATTGGTGCGGATGTATGCCACCTTAACCTGCACAAAACCTTTGCTATTCCTCACGGCGGCGGCGGACCGGGTGTGGGGCCCATCTGCGTAGCAGAGCATTTACAACCATTCCTTCCGGGAAATGTCATCAATAGCAATCCGCAGGAAAGTATGGCAATGAGTGCAGCCCCTTATGGCTCTGCCTCTATCTTACTGATTTCGTATGCTTACATCTGCATGCTGGGACACCAAGGAGTGAAACAAGCTACCCAGTATGCTATCCTGAATGCTAACTATATGAAAGCGAGACTAGAAGCACATTACCCGATTTTATACTCAGGTGCAAACGGCACATGTGCACACGAATTTATTGTCGATCTCAGACCATTTAAGAAAACTGCAAATATCGAAGCTGAAGATGTCGCCAAAAGGCTGATGGACTATGGGTTCCACGCACCAACGATGAGCTTCCCTGTAGCAGGAACGATTATGATCGAACCCACAGAAAGTGAAGACAAAGCCGAGCTGGACAGGTTCTGTGATGCCATGATCAGTATCAGGGAAGAAATAAAAGCGATAGAAGAAGGGCAATCAGATTTTGCGAACAATGTACTGAAGAATGCACCCCATACCCAGTTATCGGTAATGAGTGAAAGCTGGGACAGACCCTATACCAGGGAACAGGCAGCCTTCCCCTTACCTTATGTAGGCATGAATAAGTTCTGGCCTTCGGTAGCAAGGGTGAACAATACGCAAGGAGACAGGCACTTAATATGCACATGTGAGCCTACCAGCGCTTATGCTGAGGCATAGCTGAGGAACATATGAATAAACAAAACGGATAGTGTCCTATATGATGCTATCCGTTTTGTTTTATTCAGGAATTGCCACGGGAAGAACAACCGGATTATCACTTACCTGGGTTTGTGCTTGGGCATAAAGTCAGTCCCAATACTATGGAGAAGCGATGACGCGTGACCTCGTTACTTGCGATCACATTGTCTTTTCACGTCATTCCCCCATACCTGATCGATATTTCTCTACACATGCGACCCCCCAAAAAGCGGCGTACCCTTGCTTAGTTTTTGCAGGATATGATTTCCTGTCCATACCGGATTGTGCAAGGTGCAAAACAAAAGCCGCCGTTTCCGGGGCTTTGATTTCTTTGGCAAACAATTAGCGGCCGGTATTTTTTATCATCCAAATAGCACCGTTCTTAGTAGCCAGCTTTTCCAAATATCCTTTTGTTACAAGCTCATTCAATTGTTTTTCGCTTTCCGCTCTTGGTGTTCCCGAAAGCTCGGAAAATTCTTTTGCCGTCAAAGAATGATACGTTGAAAACAAAGTTTCCCAACTTTTGCTGTATTCACTTCTGGTTGCCCCGGAATGAACTTTTAAAACTGCTGTTTCATAGAAAGCATAAGGTTTTGAGCCATACACAATTTCCTTGTTGCCCGACTGGTCTAAAAAGAAAATAGTAGGGAATCCCCTTACACCATACGATTTTGCCAGCTTTAAATCTTCCTCAAAAAGTGCTTTTGCTGTGCCTTCAAAATCAGCTTTTAACTGTGCTGTATTTAACCCGGCTTTTTTAGCGGCAGTCTCTAAATGTTCCCACTTAGTAATGTTCTTTTTCTGCAGGAAAACCATTTCCCGGATTTCTCTTAAGAACAAAACAGCTTTTTCATTGTCCTGCAATTGTGCAGCTTTGAAAGCAATAGAAGGCGGATAAGAAGAACTTAAAGGGTCTTCCAGCCAAACGTCCCCGTCAATAGGCATATCGTAATGAACACTTACTTCGTCCCAATGATGTGCCACGTCTGAAGGCTTGCTGATACCACCGCTATTGTAACTCCAATCAGGCAACAATCCACCCATACGGTATTCAATTTCGATATGGTTACCATATTCCAATTTAAGTTTCCTTAGTTGCGGTTCAATTCCCCAACAGGAAGAACAAATCGGGTCTGTGAAATAAATAACTTTAACAGGTTTTCCGATGTTTTGAACAGAGATCTCTGTTTTTGTTGTGCTGTCCGGTATTCCACAAATTCCCTCAACGGGATCGCACAAAAGCGGGTTGTCTTTTGATATTTCATTTGCCATTTTTTCTGTGTTATTTGTTTGTCCCTGACAGTTCGTGAAAGCTGCTGCCAGGAAAAATGTGGTTATTAGTAGTTGTTGAATCATCGCTTAACAAGTTAATTTTCCTTTCCAATCCCCTAAGGAGTAAAATTATCATTGAATTTCAATCCGTAACCAAAAATCCTATCCATTCTTGAATGCCCGGATAAAGCACATTATTGATGTTATCACTGAACGTTTCAGTCAACACCCTCAAAAACCAAACAGGGATTGCTACCCATTTATCGTTTGTTGAAATCATTATGTATCTTTGAACAAAGATAAATTGTTTAAAATCCTTTGGCAATAAGTCAGAAATTTATGACTACTGAAAACTTAACGGATAATACCGAAACTTGTCCTGCACAAGGGTTATTAAAGTTGCTGTCAGGCAAATGGAAACCTGAAATTTTCCGCTTGGCTGCTGAAGCACCTTTGCGGTTTAGTAGTTTGTTGCGTCAGATCCAAGGATCAAACAAGCAAACATTGTCCGTTGCTTTAAAAGAGTTGGAAGAAGTTGGCTTATTGAAAAAAGTTGTCATCAATCAAAAACCTTTACACATAGAATATTATCTTACCGATAAAGGAAAGTCTCTGGTTCCAGTCCTAAAACAGCTGGAAAGGATATCCTGAGATGCCGCTGTTGTCCTTATCGCTCAGGGTTCGGGACCTGTTTTTTTCAGGAAATTACAACCGGTGGAATAACTGAATTACAGGATTTAATTTGATATACCCCTATCGGGGATAAAGGCATACCTGATACTATTTAGATACTATCTGACAGATGACCTCGTGCCTCGCAATGACATGGGCTTCTCCCCGCGTTGCTCAATAAAGTAAAGTACTCCGTCCCGGCCGTACCTACCACAAAAAAACCGGCATTCTACTTCTAAGAATTACCGGTTTGATGTTCATTCTGCCGACAGGTCAGGCAGGGTCTGATGAAGGGATATCATCTTTCCCATCCATCCAGCTTTTTCCTCTTTCCTTGGCTTCCGTCCAGGCACCTTTAGCACGATCTGAAGCTTTGTCCATGGAATCTTCCGCTTTATCAGCCCACTCCCCGGCGGTCCTTTTGGTAGATTCCCAGGCATCTTCTACTGAATCTTTAGCTTGTTCCAGAGCATCTTCTGCCTTGTCTTTCAGTTTCTCCAGTCCATCTTTCAGCTTGTCGAAAAATCCTTTTTCTTCCTGTTCTTCAGGGTTATCATTTTGGTCTGTCATAGTTTTCCAGTTTATAAGGTGAATATTATTACAATATTAAAATATTAGGAAACAACTTACAAAACTCCCCCTATTAAAATATTAATAAATATGCATTACATATTTAATAAATTATACTTTATAGTTACCCAAATACGCAAAATGAGATCGTCATTAAAACAATCAGCAAAAGTTTTTTGAATGACATTCCAACTATATTGAATGAAGTAGCAACGGGCAGGTAGCTCGAAACAAAAAATGCTTTATACCTACTCGCCAGAAGCTACCCGGACAGCAGCACCTTTATTTATTAGGTAAAGCATATTGTGCCTTACCGAATATGTAAACAAGCCGCACGATCGCACGGCTTGTTTACTTTACCACCAAGGATAAAGATACCCAATCATATAAATTAAAGTTTCAAAAATTTGTCAAAGAAAATCCCCCTATCTGTATTTATTCTGATAAAATACAGTCCTGAATCGAATAACGATATATCTATCCGGTTTTGATTTAGAATATGCCTCCCAGTGTTTATTCTTCCCGATAAATCATAAATTTCAACACTTTCAATTTTCAAATCTTTTGTGTCAAAATAAATATGATTATGGGCAGGGTTAGGATAAACATTTACTTTAAAATCATAATCCTCGCTACTGTTTACCGATGTAGGAAAATCAATTCCGAATTGTACACAGCTCGTATCATTTAATTGATTGGTTTCAATGTATGAACTGTTATCCGAATCCAAATAAATACATATATCATATAGTCCGTTGGGTGTAGAAGGACCGACTACGAAATAAGCAATAGACATATCCATGGACGTATCATTTACATCCAGATTTATTGTGACCACCGATGGAATGTCACTGTAACTTGTTTTAATAAATAGGAGGTCAGTTCCTTCTACTAACTCATGCGGACCGTGATTAATGATTTGATAGGTATACATAACGGTATCTCCATCAGTAAATATTTGCCCTTCAAAAGGAGAAACGACGCGCAGTTCTAAATCATTCTCGGATTGAGCGTACAATTTATTGTTTAAAATGGCATTCATTAATAATAAAAGAATCCAAAATGTTGTTTTTTTTATTGATTATATTCATATATTAATATTTAACTTATTATTATTTAATCTCTACCTGAAAAAACCCGCTCATTTAATGCTATTCCACCAAAATAATCTATAAATATATTCTTACCCGCATACCTATTATCCATTTTAATTTTCCCATAATTCTGAATGAGCTGATCCACCAGATCCAGGCATGCCGCATATACCTCTTTCCCGATTACGGATTCCGGTTCTCCGTTTTCCATTGGCATGATAAATGGCTCAAAATAAAGTATATGCCCGTTTTTGTCTAATACTACTTTCTGGATTTGTATCTTGGAGATCTTATCCAGGTTAAAATCTGCCTGCTTCTTAAAATCAGCAGTAAGCTGTTGACTAAAATCCGTTATTTGTTGCTCGAAAGCCGTCATTTTGTTTTCTTTCAAATCCAATATCACGGCACGTTCGACAGGTTCGTTGTTATATTTTACGACATATTCGCCGGTATGCCGTTTAATTGTTTCCAATCGGGTCTCTTCGCTTTCAAAACTCCGGGATCCCATTCAAAAGAATTTCCTCTAAATGTAATGACATTACCCTTACGTACTCTTTCTTCATTTCCCTGCTGAGCTGCCATGACCACACTACCCGCGAACAATGGTATTAGGGCAGTTAATTTTAAAAATCGTTTTGTTGATGTTACTTTCGTTAGCATATTGATTCTGTTTTTAATAGGTGAAGAATTAAAAGAGTTGGAAATGTGGTACCGGTACATCCATGAGAAAGGAAGCAAAAGCAAAGTGCCGTATTCATGTATTCTACCGGACGCAGCCGCTTCATCCGCCTGATATTCATGATTGATCCGAATATGTTTTTTATACAACCAGACCAAAGGATGAAACCAGAATAAAGTCCCTAACAGAGATACCATTACATTATCCACCCAGTGCTTTTGCAGGATATGGGCTCTTTCGTGTTCCAGGATCATTTCCAATTGCCGCTGATTCCAACTATCCTTATCTGAGATATAGATCCGGTTAAAATAAGAAAACGGAGCATGTTCTTTACGGGTCGCATACACATATCTGCCTGAAACGTCTAATCTGCGGGCACTCTTTTTCAACTTTTGAATCCACACTACCTCCCTGATCAGCTTATACGATACGACCATTACCCCGGCGATATAAAACAGCCAAAGAATAAATGAAAAATCAAATGCATATTTATCCTGATAAAAAGCTTCCTGTTCATTTTGAATGCCTAATTCACCGGGGGGTTGATTCCATAAAGACGTGTACAATTCCCTATTCACTTCAGCCGGGAAGAAGTTGGGAAAAGGTAACTGCGGAATCACAAATCCGGCCACCAATGACAATAAGAGATAGAAACGATTAAATGCAAACTGTTTCTGATCCTTAAAAGCCAGAAGATACAGCAGCAAAAACATGAACCAGATTATGGTTACATTTACTAAATACATCATAGAAATAGGTTTAAGAAAATTATTTTTTATCTTTTGCTGCATCCAGTTTTTTCAGCAGCTGATTCAATTCCGTTACATTTAATTCATTATTCTCAACCAGGAACGAAACCAGTTGTTTGGGTGAACCATTGAAATAGTCTTTGATCCACGATTTCAAACCTCTTTTGGAATAAGCTTCTTTAGCTACAACAGGAAAATACTCATGGGTCTTTCCATAAGCCTTGTGATCCACAAATCCTTTTTTCTCCAGGATTCTCACTACAGAGGAAATCGTGCTGTGCGGGATCTCTCCTATTCCCAACTCATCTATGATATCCTTTACCAGGCACCTTTCCAGTTTCCAGATGACCTGCATGATTTGTTCCTCTGTTTTTGTTAACTGTTCCATATCTGTTTATTTAGTTTTATAACGTAAAATTACGTCATTTATTTGAAAAACCAAATAATATTTGTTCATATCGCTATGTCCATTGTTGGAAATGCCTCGCAAGAAGGGATAAAGGCCGTTCTTCACCTGCTATATTATGACTGATTGGATAGCTTGCGACGATATATCTACTCCTGTGATGAAGCCCGGTAAGGATTACCCCGTCAATCGCGGGTTGTGTTCAAGAAGCGCGTAATTCGGGTAACTGCCTTATCTACAGGGAGGGGATATTGATCAACATTATGAAATATCGCGAGGGAATATGATGTGCCCTCAGATGCCCCCGTTCCATGTGACAGAACTGCTGATACCGGGAATGGGCAGTGGTTCTGTATTCCCTGTCATCAACAAAAAGCGGGTAATAATTACCCGCTTTTTGTCTTGACTACATGCTAAAAATGTGCTTAGAGATTACAACAGCGCTTTGATATCCTCCATGATCTTTTTTGCTATATTATCCGCTGTGGTAGCAGAGGTGCTTTCCGCGTAGATCCGGATGATCGGCTCGGTGTTGCTGGTACGAAGGTGTACCCAATCCGTGTCAAACTCGATCTTCAGGCCGTCTTCAGTATTGACAGGTTGATTTTTGTACTGTTCCTGGATAGAAGCAAATATTTTCCTTACATCTACATCCGGTTCCAGACTGATTTTATTCTTTGAAATGATATAGTGAGGATAGCTGGCCCTTAATTGGGACATAGATTTCCCGTAATTCGCCAGGTGTGTTAAAAAATAAGGCTATCCCGACCAGGGCATCCCTGCCATAATGCAATTCCGGATCGATGATCCCGCCATTACCTTCTCCACCGATCACAGCATTTTGTTCTTTCATTTTTTTGACCACATTCACCTCACCGACAGCTGATGGGAAATAGGTACCTCCATGTTTTTTCTGTCACATCTCTCAATGCACGGGTTGAGCTCATATTTGAGACCGTGCTCCCTTTCCTTTTACCCAGGTAATAATCTGCCACCGCTACCAAAGTATACTCTTCGCCAAACATTGTACCATCTTCATTGACAAAGACCAAACGGTCTACATCAGGGTCTACTGCAATGCCCAGATCATAACCCATCTTCTCCACTGTATTCATCAGTTCTGTAAGGTTCTCTTCCAATGGCTCGGGATTATGCGCAAAGTCCCCGGTCACGTCACCATTGATTACCGTTACCAGGTTGACACCTAATGCTTTTAATAATTCCGGGACAAATAGACTTCCGGTACTGTTTATGCCGTCTACTACCACTTTGAAGCCTCGATCTTGAATAGCTTCAGCATCTACAAAAGGATGCTTTAATATTTCATCGATATGCTTCTGAACATAAGACCCATCTGTTCTTACTTTTCCCAGTTGGTTTACAGCGGCAAATGTAAAAGCTTCCTCTTCTGCAATTTTAAGTATTTCAGCGCCTTCCTCAGCCGAAATAAATTCACCCCTGTCATTCAACAGTTTTAAACGCATTCCACTCCCTGGGGTTGTGGCTCGCTGTCAGGATAACACCGCCACCGGCACCTTCCATTGTTACAGCCATCTCTACCGTCGGCGTAGTGCTGTATCCCAGGTCCACTACTTCAAATCCCAATCCTATCAGGGTATTCACAACTAATCCGTTCACCATTGCGCCGCTTATCCTGCCATCACGGCCTATAACTAATTTTTTATTATCAGGATGCTGACGGAGCATCAGGGTTCCGTAAGCTGCAGTAAACCTTACTATATCAACAGGCGTAAGATTATCTCCCGGATTCCCGCCTATGGTTCCCCGAATGCCTGATATCGATTTGATTAGTGACATTTTATATTATAATTTTAGAGTTAAATATTGCAGATCGGATAACCGGGGGAAATTTCAAAACAGGTATGAATGAACCAGCAGGAATTATATTTTCTCTTCTTTCTTCTGGGCCGCCTGGTACATAGCATAATAAATTCCTTCCTGCTCAATCAGTTGATCATGTGTACCCTGCTCCGCAATACTTCCCTTATCCAATACAATTATTTTTTCTGCTTTTCTGACTGTAGATAACCGGTGTGCAATCACTATTGCCGTACGACCCGAAATCATTTTGTCAATAGCCTTTTGAATTAGGATCTCTGATTCCGAATCTACAGAAGCCGTAGCTTCATCCAGAATCAATATCGACGGATCTAATATCAATGCCCTGGCGAAAGAGATCAATTGACGCTGCCCCTGGGATAATGAGTTGCCCCGCTCCATCACATTAAAACCATACCCTCCCGGGAGACGCATGATCATCTCATGAATCCCCAATTCCTTACATACCAGCGTTACTTTCTCCTGTGGTATTTTTTCATTCTGAAGCGTGATATTATCCCGGATAGTTCCTGAAAACAGGAATACGTCCTGCAGAACGATGGCTACCCTTTTCCTCAGCTCATAAATATCATATTCCATTATATCTTTCCCGTCTATTAAAATACGTCCGCCCTGAATTTCGTATAACCGGGTCAGTATAGAAATAATCGAGGACTTACCTGCACCTGTATGACCTACCAATGCCAGGGTTTCTCCGGCTTTGGCTTCAAATGAAATCCCCTTAAGTACGGGAACATGCTCCACGTAACTGAAATGCACCTGTTCGAACCTGATGTCTCCTTTTATTGATTTTGGAATATAGGTTCCGTTATGGTGCAAAGTCTCATCACTATCCAGGACATTCATGACACGCTCTCCTGCTACCATGCCCATCTGAAGTGTATTGAACTTATCCGCCAGCATCCTTAAAGGACGGAACAATAAATTGAGATACATGATGAAAGAAATGATCACACCCTGGCTGATCTGGTGATCCAGGATCCTTGACGCCCCATACCAAACCAGCAAGCCCATTGATAATGCAAGGATGATCTCTACTACAGGAAAGAAAATGGAATAAGCCATTATAGAGCGGATATTGGCATCACGATGCTCTCTGTTGATCCGGTCAAATTTAGCCTGTTCTCTTTTTTCCGCACCAAAGACCTGAACGATATACATGCCGCTGATATGCTCCTGGACAAAAGCATTGAGCGCGCTGACCGCATTTCTCACGGACTGAAAGGACTTTTTGACACTTTCCTTAAAATAATAAGTAGCAATAATTAAGACCGGGAATACCGCCAGGCTGACCAGCGTCAGTTTCCAGTCAGTATATAACATGATACTGATAATAGCAATAATCGTAAGGATATCAGCGAGTATTGAAATCAGGCCGTCGGAGAAAACGTCATTGATGGATTCAATATCATTGATCGTCCTTGTCGTCAACTGCCCGATAGGCGTTTTATCAAAGTAAGAAAGTCTCTGATAAATGACCTTCTTAAATACCGCTTTACGCATATCATTGACCACGTTCTGTCCGGTAAATGTAGTGATATAAAGAAATACAAGCCTCAGCCCGCTTTCAATCAGCAGAACGCCAACCTGGATCACCGTAACATAGATCAGCATCTGCCACATATCCACGCTCATATACTGGTCGATCGAAAGCTGTATCAGGTATGGTCTGATTGGTGCGACCAGCGCCAGTACCAATGCCAGAACCAAACTAAATATAAACCTCCGCTTATAAGGTTGAAGGAAAAAAAACAGTCTTCTTAATGTATGTAAATTGCCCGGTTCAGTAGTTGCCATATTCTAGGATGCGTACAAAGGTGCAATAGTTGAAAGTAAATAAAAAATGAAATCTTCGATACCTGCTTTTAAAATTACAATATTTGTACTTTTGAGTCTACATTTATCATTTTTTTACCAATTAACAAAACCGAAATATGAAAATCACTGCATTCGCCGGAAGCAACAGCAGTACGTCCATCAATAAACAATTAGTACGGTTTGCCTGTAGCTACCTGAACGGATATGAAATTGATCTGCTCGACCTGAACGACTATGAAATGCCTTTGTTTTCTGTGGACAGGGAAGCTGCAAACGGCTATCCCGGCGAAGCCTATACATTTCTGGAGAAATTAGCAAATGCAGATGCCCTGGTCGTCTCTCTTGCGGAAAATAACCGGACTTACAGCGTTGCTTTCAAGAATATTTTCGACTGGATCTCCAGAATAGAAAAGAAACCTTTTTTTGATAAGCCCATGTTGCTCATGAGCACCTCTCCCGGGGGATATGGCGGCGGTAATGTAATGGAAACTGCAAAAAAGTTCTTACCGCAATTTGGGACTGAGATCATCGAAACATTTTCATTGCCTAAATTTCAGGAAAACTTCGGACAAGGCCGGGGGATTATCCATCCAGAATATAAAAGGGAGCTGGAAGAAAAAGTAGAAAGCTTCAAAAATGCAATATCTCCATAACCCACACTCACCGGTGTGATTTCCTCACTGCTCTCAAAGCGGGGATAAATATGGTTTTCATCTGAATTTTCCTGCTTAAATTCAGGCTTTATTTTAGCAGAAGAAATTTCACAGCTTCTGCTCTTCATATCTTATTCATCCGCTAACAAACATTAAGTTATAAACCCATACGTTTGCGTCAATTTCTCCAATGAAACAAATCGGCCGCATCTATATCCATTCTTTTAAAGGATTGTCTATCGAATCCTGGATGCTTTCCATCGTCATGCTGATCAACAGAACAGGATCGATGGTATTGCCGTTCCTCGGTGTATATATGACAGATCACCTGGGGTTTTCATTAAAGGAATCCGGCGTGGTGCTGAGCTGCTTCGGGATAGGATCCGTAGCCGGATCCTGGATAGGAGGGTATATTACAGATAAGATGGGTGAATATCCTATCCAGGCTTTCAGCCTGTTCGTCAGTGTGCCTATGTTCTGCCTCTATCCTCTTTTTACCACACCGGCTTCCTTAGCGGTCATGGTCCTGGCCCAAAGCATCATCAGTGAGTTGTTCCGGCCTGCCAATGCTGTAGCGATCACAAAATATGCCAGGCCTGAAAACCTGACCCGGGCATTTTCATTGAACAGAATGGCCATCAATCTGGGATTTTCCATAGGTCCTGCCACTGCCGGTCTTTTAGCTGCTGTTTCCTACGACCTGTTGTTTTATGTCAATGCGCTGGCAGCCCTGATAGCGGGAATCGTATATATTTATTTTTTCAGAAAAAGACAAAGGCTTTTCAAGCTCAGGCAAGCCAGGCAAAAAGCGCATATGAGCAGATCCGAAATCCCTCCCCTAGGACGGTCCGCCTATCTCGATATCTATTTCTGGATCTTCTGTCTGCTGTGTACAGCCTTTGCTGTTTGTTTCTTCCAGTTGATGAACACATTGCCCATTTTCTATAAAGACGGCATAGGATTGAGCAAGACTTATATTGGCTTGCTCTTAGGGATGAACGGACTGGTGGTCGTGGCATTGGAAATGCTGATTGTACACTTTGCCGAGCAAAAATTAAAATTATCACAAACAATGCTGTGGGGGACGATTTTATGTGCTGCCTCCTATTTCATCCTGATCTTCTACCCCGACCTGATTTGGCTGATGATTTCCATATCGCTATTGAGTATCGGGGAGATACTGGTATTGCCGTTTATGGCAACCATTACCGCATTGCGCGCTTCCGCTCACAATAAAGGAACTTATATGGGTATTAACGGAATGGCAGTAGCGATAGCATTTATCATTTCACCATTATTGGGAACCGACACTGCTAACCTGTATGGATTCAGCAGTCTCTGGACAATGACTACCATATTGCTGCTGTTCACTGCTTTCGGATTTTATTTCTTTATTCCGTTACTGACCAGGAAAAAATTTGTATAGATGGACTTATCCTCCGGAACAGGTAAGCTATAGCTTACCTGTTCAAAAGAACACAGGATCGACGATCTTATCCTAAGCATTTTCCAATTCAAATTTCTTCATGAAATCAACCAATGCCTGCACCCCGGCCAAAGGCATGGCGTTATAGATGCTTGCCCGCATGCCACCTACAGTTCTGTGTCCTTTGAGCTGAGTTAGGCCGGCTGCTGCTGCCTCCCGGATAAACAGGATATCCGTTTCCTGGCTTCCAGTCCCAAACGGGATATTCATGACCGATCTGTATGGAGCCCGGACGGTAGCCCTGAAAAGCCGGGAATGATCCAGGAATTCATACAGCAATCCGGCCTTAGCTTCATTTATTTTCTCAATCTCATGTACCCCTCCCTGTTCTTTTAGCCATTCCAGAACCAATTTACACATATAAATCCCGAAAGTAGGCGGCGTATTGTATACCGAATCATGAGCTGCAAGAACCCTGTAATTGAATATATTGGGGAGATGCTCAGGACATCTTTCCAATAAATCTTCCCGGATGATACAGACAGCAAGGCCAGAAGGACCGATATTCTTTTGCGCTCCTGCATAAATCATTCCAAACTTCGAAACGTCATAGGGCCTGGACAAAATATCAGAAGACATATCGGCGATCAGTGGCACATGACCCGTGTCCGGAAGCTCGCGATATCTGGTGCCGTATATAGTATTATTGGTCGTAATATGGACATAATCAGCTGCCGGGTTAAATGCCGTTGCATTCCACTCCGGAATAAAACGGTAGCCGGCACTCCTGCCGGATGCCACAATATTCACCTCCATCATTCTCTCCGCCTCCCGGATGGCTTTGTCAGACCATACACCAGTATCTATGAAATCAGCAATTTTGTTCAGCGCGAAATTCATCGGGACCATGGCAAAACTGTACAGAGGCACCGCCAGGAACGAAGAGTATTTTATAGTGATCAGGGACCTGCATCAATTCTTTTAACAATACAGTAGCCGATTCAATGATCTCCGTGAACTCCTTACCCCTGTGGCTCATCTCCATCACTGACATTCCTGAATTGCGGTAATCCAGCAACTCATTTTGTGCTTTTTTCCAGAACCGGTGTGGGAAGCGCCGCGGGTCCTGCAGAGAAATTATAAACTCTTTCCATTGGAATCTTACAAAAATTGCTGGGTAAAATTGCAATAAATAATTCAATGAAGAAGATAATTTATTAATGATACGAGCAAAAAAATATGAAGCCTTACAGATATTAACATTTCTGCCCATTTTCCAATGATCAGACTTCCGCAACCCGGTATTTCTTCAGATCTTCCATAAAAACATTCCAGTTGATCAACTTCCACATGTTCCATAACGACTATTTTATACCAATGCGCATCAGAGCCATGCGCATCGGGAACCAGGCCGTATATTTCTGCAATATGATGCGGTATATATGGGGCCCTGATCGTAATGATATTCAGGCAGGGATGGCGGTAATATTCAATATTCATGGCATCCAGCTGTTTACAAGCCCATGTAGTACGATACAGAAGCGTGTTGATCTTCTCATACCATCCATGCGGGCCATAGGCAGAAAGGATCATCCATACTGCAATCGCGTTGGCTCCTGAACGGCTGCCGGACAAAGTGATATCCATACCGTTGACATAACTGGCTTCTTTGGTAAAAACATATTGCATCAGTCCTTTTCTGGCCAAGAAAATACCAGTGCCGTAAGGCGCCTGCAGCATCTTGTGTGCATCCAGGGTAATTGAGCTTACATAAGGATTCCGGAAGTGAACATTATTTTCCGGACGGGCGATCGGATAGATGAATCCCCCGAAAGCTGCGTCTAAGTGTAGCTTAAACGGAACTTTATGCTTGTTCAGGTAATGTGCATATACATCCGGGTCATCTACGGAACCAAACATCGTAGTCGCTACATTGCTCAATACGATAAAGTATTTCTTTCCTGAATTCCGCGCTTGCAAGATGATTTCATCCAGATCCTGCTCTACGACCATCCTTGTATCCTCATCTACCGGTATAGGGATGTAATCTATGTTCAGCAGGTTTTCCGGCTTTAACTACCGAATAATGCGTATCCTGTGATGCCAGGATGACAATCTCGGAGTGCCGGGCATTGTATTCCCGGAGGAAATAATTCCTGTAGATCCATATAGCCTGGATATTGGCTTCCGTACCGCCTGACGCTATATACCCGTCCGTATTTCCCGGGTCTGCCTTGAAAATATCGACCGCCAATAGTTCTATCAATTCTTTTTCTATCTGCTGGGTACCCTTGAAGAAACATTTCAGAATCCGCCAATGTATGACAGCCGATATGATTAGGATTTTGAACGATAGATCTTAGGAAGGGTGCCTCTTTCAGAAAACCGGCCTGATCATAAAATACTTTACCATCCAGTTTTGAAGCGGGAATACCAAGGCTCATTTTATTCTTAAAATCAATATTTTCGGTAAGTGCCTCGTCTATATAACGGCTGCACTCTTCCTGACTGCGTTTCTTCCAGAATTTCATTCGTAAATAATTATTGGGTTAAAAATTAAAGAGCATTACCTGATTTCCGATCATGCTACAATGTAACAAAGAGCTTTAAATACCCATTTGTTTTCATTACCGGTTTATTTTCCGGTGGCAAAGGTAAACCGGATCCGCAGCTCAAAACCTGTCCAAAAATCATAAAATGCAGAACTTTTACAATACGATAATTGCCTAATTTTGTCCTGACATGGAAATAAAAAGAGACATACAAAGCCTTGCGGATATTCAACTTCTTGTAGACACATTCTATGGAAAAGTACAGCATGACGAACTGATCGGACCTGTATTCAACGAGAGAATCAGGGATCAATGGCCGGTACATCTTCAGAAAATGTATAGCTTCTGGCAGACCGTATTGCTGGACGAGCATACGTATTTCGGCGCTCCTTTCGCACCCCATGCTACTATGCCCATCGAAGCTGAACATTTCGAACGGTGGCTTTCCCTGTTTACCGATACCCTTGATGCATTGTTCCGGGGAGCAAAAACGGATGAAGCAAAATGGCGTGCTGAAAAAATGGCCAAGATGTTTCAAACCAAACTGGAATATTTCAAAAACAACAATTTTCGCAATTTAATTTAATTCCGGATATGGAAATAATAGGATATTTATCGGGATTAGCGGTAGGTTTTGTAATGGGGTTTATCGGAAGCGGCGGCAGTATCCTGTGTGTACCGATTTTCGTCTATCTGTTTGGGATGAACTCTTTGGAAGCGACTACTCTTTCGCTCTTTTCTGTCGGGGCGACGAGCCTGACAGGAGCTGTTGTCAATATTGTCAAAAAAAAGATACACTTAAAAAATGCACTGTTATTTGGCATACCATCTGTCATTTCCGTAATCCTGGTTAGGAAATTTGTCATACACCCATCTTCCTGAAGTTTTCTTTCACATTGGCTCTTTTGAGATTACAAAGCATTTTTTCCTGCTGTTTATCTTCGCTGTTTTGATGATCTTTTCCGCTATCAGGATGATCAGACCAGGCAATTCCGGTAGCCCTTCACAATCCGGCTTCCAGGCAGAATTATTGATCGTGCAGGGATTCGGTGTAGGTATCATCACAGGCCTGATCGGAGCAGGGGGTGGCTTCCTGATTGTCCCCGCACTGGTTTTATTATTAGGTATGCCGATGAAAGAAGCAATCGGGACTTCCCTGCTCATTGTAGCCATGAATGCGCTATTGGGATTTGCTTCCTCCATGAACATACTCCCCATACCCTGGGATTTTCTGATACTTTTTTACCTCTATCTGTATTGGTGGTATCATCATCGGGATGGTGATCAGCCGGAGAATAGATGGATCCAGGCTTAAACCTGCATTCGGATGGTTTGTACTCCTGATCGGATGTTTTATCATCCTGAAAGAGACAGTCCTACATTAATTACAGGTAACGAATCATCAATAAAAATGATTGTGTTATCCCCGGATTCAAAAGCTCCCGTAAACAGATTATCTTAACTTTGTAAATCATATAAAATAATGTCTATGCATATCGAACAAATTTACACAGGCTGTTTAGCCCAGGGAGCTTATTACATCACCTCCGAAGGCGAAGCAGCGATCATTGACCCGCTTCGAGAAGTGCAGCCTTACATCGACAGGCTGGAGAAGGACAAAGCCAGGCTGAAGTATATTTTCGAAACGCATTTCCATGCTGATTTTGTATCCGGCCATCTCGACCTGAGTCAGAAAACCGGCGCCCCCATAGTGTACGGGCCTACGGCACAACCGGAATTCGATGCCCTGATCGCTGAAGACGGCCAGATATTCGAAATCGGCAAAATAAAGATCAAAGCCTTGCATACACCCGGCCATACTATGGAAAGCACAACTTATTTACTTATGGACGAGCAAGGAAAAGATCATGCTATCTTCTCCGGTGACACTTTATTTTTAGGAGACGTGGGCAGACCGGATCTGGCACAAAAAGCAGCCAACCTGAGCCAGGAGGAGCTGGCAGGAATGCTGTATGACAGTTTGAATGCTAAAATAATGCCTTTATCAGATGAGGTAATCGTCTATCCGGCACATGGTGCGGGCTCTGCCTGTGGTAAGAATATGATGAAAGAAACGGTGGACACGCTGGGCAAACCAAAAGAAAGTCAATTACGCGTTGAACCAGGCCGGTAAGGAAGATTTTATACAAGCAGTTACCGAAGGACTTTCGGCTCCTCCCGGGTATTTTGGAATGAACGTAGCCTTGAACAAGAAAGGCTATACTTCCTTCGATACGGTAAAAAGAAAAAGCACTCAGACCTTTATCACCTGATGACCTGGAACAGGTTGTGGCACAGGAAAATGCCCTGGTTCTCGACACCCGCTCACCTGCCGTATTTCACACTTCGTTCATCCCCGCGCTCTGTCAATATAGGATTGAAAGGAGACTTTGCACCCTGGGTAGGAGCAATGATTGTAGATATACGGCAACCTATAGTTCTGGTAACAGACCCGGGGGCTGAAGAAGAAGCGGTAACCAGACTGAGCCGGGTTGGTTTTGATAATGTATTGGGATACCTGGATGGAGGCTTTGAGACCTGGGAAAAGGCTGGTAAAGAAACCGACCAGGTGCATAGAATCCCTCCCGAGCAGTTTTCTGAAGAATACACTCCCCGATCCATAGTGGCAGATGTCCGGAAAGAAGGAGAATTCCAGGCAGGACATTTACCCAATGCTGACTACAGGCCTCTGGCAGATATCAATAACTGGGTCAATGAGATCCATCCTGCTGACCACTTTTATATTCATTGTGCAGGTGGTTACCGAAGTATGATCGCAGCCAGTATCCTGAAGGCAAGGGGCATTCATAATTTCTCAGAAGTAGAAGGCGGATACAACGCTATCCGGCAAGTGCTGCCTAACGCATAAAATAAAAAGTGAATCACTTGAACATCAATTCAAAAGAATATTGGGATGACAGATGGGATAGTCAACAGACAGGCTGGGATATTGGTTACCCCTCACCTGCCCTGACTCATTTTGTCGACCCAATATCCGCACAAAGATGCTGCGATATTGATACCGGGATGCGGCAATGCCTATGAAGCTGAATACATTATCGGTAAAGGGTTCTCCAACCTTCACCTTATTGATATCTCCCGATCTGCAGTACAACGGGTCAACAAAAAATTTGCCTCATAAAAACATATCCGTTCACCACGGTGATTTTTTTGAACACCGGGGAAACTATGATCTGATCCTGGAGCAAACCTTCTTCTGTGCGCTACCTCCCGGATTGCGGGAAAACTATGCAAAAAAGATGCAGCAGCTATTAAATCCGGGTGGAACCCTGGCCGGTGTATTGTTCCATATTGAATTTGAAAAAGCGGGCCCTCCTTTTGGGGGCCATACCAGAGAATACCAAAAGCTATTCGATCCCTGTTTCCACATCCATAAAATGGAACCTTGCTACAACAGTATCGCACCCAGGGATGGCCATGAGGTATTTATTCACCTGATCAAAAAATAAGATTTTTTTCTTATCATTGTACTTATGCAATCATCCTTAAAAGAAGAGAATTATTTAAAAGCACTGGCTCTGATCAGTGAAGATAACGGGACAGCCGGAGTGAAGCAACTCAGTGAGAACCTTGGCCTGAAAATGCCGACGATCAACGCTATGATGAAAAAAACTGCATCAGAAAGGTCTGGTAGAATATGAAAGCTATAAACCCATCAAGCTGACGTCCAAAGGAAAAAAGGAAGCGCTCAAGATCCTCAGGAAGCACAGGCTTACGGAGATGTTCCTCGTAGATGTAATGGGGCTGGGTTGGGAGGAAGTGCATGATATCGCAGAACAAATCGAACACCTGGAATCTCCCCTTTTCTTTGATAAAATGGATGAGCTGCTGGGTCACCCGGCATTCGATCCGCATGGTTCTCCCATTCCGGACAAGAGCGGAAAAATACCGGAGCTCAAAGGGCAACTCCTGAGCGATATACCGACCGGGACTACCGTTACATTTATTGCTGTGATGAAAAGCAGCAATGAATTTCTTCAATACCTGAACGCAAAGAATATCCGGCTTAATGACCAGCTGATTATTTTAGAAAAAGAAAATTTTTGATCAGTCCCTGCTCCTCAAGCATAAAAACAGCACCCTTCAGCTCAGCAAAAAAGCCTGCGAACAGATGCTCGTCATGTAGGCTTCCTGTATAAGATTGACGATACGGAATAAAAGAAATTTGATTTCGGACCTGGCAACATTCAGGATTGCTATTATCATTTATACTGGGAGCTGTCTCTTTCACCGACATGACAGAATTCATCTACACGATCAGGTCGACCAGGAAGACATTCCGCCTATTGGGAGATGTCTAACCGGATAAGACGCTTTTTAAATGATGAATTCCCTTTGTCAACAGGTAGCCGCAAATATTCCCTATTTTTGCACGAAAATTAATAAAAAAGAAAAATATTTGATCTGTTATGGTGTATCATGTTCTTGGATTGATGAGCGGAAGTTCTTTGGATGGATTGGACATCGCATTAGTGGAATTGTCTGAGATCGGGGGACAATGGACCTTCGAATTAAAAACTGCTGAATGCGTACCTTATCAAGAAGATTGGATCAATAAACTGAAAAATGCGCCGAAATTAGCCGTTCCTGATTTTCTGGAACTACACACCGCTTATGGTCGCTACCTCGGCTCACAGGTCAACGAATTCATTCAAAAGCACCAGTTACAGCATAAAATTCATTTCATCTCCTCACATGGCCATACAGCTTACCATCAGCCGGCAGTATTTACATCCTTCCAGTTAGGTGATGGAGCTTCCATAGCTGCAGTAACAGGACTGACAGTCATTTCTGATCTGAGGAATAAAGATGTGGCTTTGGGCGGACAGGGTGCACCGATTGTACCGGTTGCCGAACAATTGCTATGGAAGGAATATCCATTATGCCTCAATATAGGCGGTATCGCCAATCTTACCGTTAATACGCACCCTCCATTGGCGTATGATATCTGTCCTGCCAATCAGGTCTTAAATCATTTTGCGGCATTAGCAGGAAAATCGTATGATGAGAATGGCAGCCTGGCTGCTGCCGGTACGGTAAACCCCGCCGTTCTGGCCCAATTGGAACAGTTGGATTATTACCGGCAACCTGCTCCCAAATCCCTGGACAATACTTATTCCCAAAACGCTGTTGACCTACTCGATCATCTGTCGCCAACGGATGCTCTCGCAACAGCGACGGCACATATCGCACATCAAGTCAGCACACAAATCAGGAAATATGCAGTCCCTGAAAGTAAACTGTTGATTACGGGTGGTGGTGCACTGAATGAATATCTGGTATCTTTAATCCAGGATGAATTACCCCAGGTTATTATCGAAAAGGCAGACCACGCTGTCATAGAATTCAAAGAAGCAATCGCCATGGCATTGATCGGGGCACTGCGCTGGAGAGAGGAGGAAAATGTACTGGCCAGCGTGACCGGCGCATCCAAAAGCTCTGTAGGAGGTGCTATCTGGGTTAATTAAGGATCAGGCTTTGAGGTCACAGGATATCCCTATTTTGACAATTCCTTTAATCTTTCTTTTTCTTTTTTATTTAAAGACTGCAGGCCTTTTCTGGCAATTTTTTTCCAGCAATTGATCCAGCTCTGCCTGTTCAGATTTTTTTCCTGTCATTGTACCGGTCCTCTATGGAATACGGGTTAAAATCAGACTTTCCGGCTTTAGACAAGGGGCTTTGCTTCTTGGATACAAATTTTCTATAAATCCAGACACCCAGGGCCAGCAATAGTAATACTGTAAGAATTTGATTAAAATACATTTTTCACCAAGTACACTTTTATTGATTATCTGTTCTATTTATCGCGATTCAGGCATGGGATCCGCTTCCATTACTCCCAGGTTATAAAGTTCAGCTTCAGTCATTTTTTTCTTTAGTCTTTGCAATATCGATCACATATGTACCGGTCCACCTGTCCTGCCAGGGATAGCTCGGATTGCCCAATGCAGAAAACTGAACAAACGGAACTGCTTTAATCAACCCTCTTTTGAATCCTTGTCCAAAGCTGATCTTCTCACCATTATGCTGCACCGCTACCGTATTCGTCAGGTATTTGGCTACAGTCCTTCCTCTTGTGATACCTTCTATCAATCCACCCAGGAGTGCATACAAAAGCAGGCTCACCAACCGATCGATCTGATTCAACTCTGCTTCATCTACATTCATATTCCATCCCTCAAAATCCGTAATCACAAAAATCCAACCCAACAATAGACCGAGAGCAAATAAAACAAGTAGAAAAACAACATAATCAATTATATAATGTAAAAACCGCTTACCCCTACTTGCCAATACGAGATAATCATTCGGATCAATATCCGGATTGTCCATTTGATACATATTTCTAAGTATTTATTTTTTAAATTATTATCCCTTTCAGATCAAAGTCGAATGCTTCAGTAATTTTCACCTGTACAAAAGTACCCGGCTGAAGTTCCCGTTCAGTATCTAAGATCACTTCATTATCCACTTCCACACTGTCATACTCCGTACGCCCCAGGTATTTTCCGGCTTCTTTTTTATCTACCAGTACTTTGTAGGTATGTCCTATCATCTCCTGGTTTTTTCTCATAAGATATCTCCTGCTGCACTTCCATGATCTCCTGTGCCCTTTGTTCTTTTTCTCCGCTTGTCAATGTATCCTCCAGATCATAGGCGCTTGTATTTTCTTCATGCGAATACGTAAAGATCCCGGCCCTTTCGAATCTGATTTCTTCGAGGAATGCTTTTAATTCTTCTACATCATCCCTCGTCTCTCCGGGAAACCCGGTGATAAAAGTGGTGCGCAATGCAATCCCCGGCACTCGGTCACGGATACCGGATATCAGGTGATACATCTCCTGCTTGGTGATCTGGCGCTTCATGGCTTTCAGCATAGGATCAGAGCAATGCTGTAAGGGGATATCCAGATAATTGCAGATATTGCTCCTTTCCCTGATCACTTCCAGTATCTCCATCGGGAACTTGGTCGGGTAAGCATAATGCAGGCGGATCCACTCCAATCCTTCCACATCAGACAAATGCTTCAACAGGTCTGCCAGCATCCTTTTCTTATAAATATCCAGGCCATAATACGTCAGTTCCTGGGCGATGAGCATAATTTCCTTTACCCCGCTTTTCACCAGGCCCCTCGCTTCATGAACGATTTCCTCAATCGGTTTTGGACACATGCCCGCCTCTCATCAGCGGAATGGCACAAAAAGAGCAGGTCCGGTTACAGCCCTCCGATATCTTGAGATAAGCATAATGCTTAGGAGTGCTGAGCATACGCTCGCCCATCAGCTCTTTTTTAAAATCCGCATCCAGCTCTTTCAATATAAACGGCAGCTCCATAGTACCGAACCAGGCATCTACTTCCGGAATTTCCGCTGCCAGATCGCCTCTGTACCTTTCACTCAGGCACCCGGTCACATATACTTTCTCCAGCTGGCCGGCTTCCTTCAATGCTACCTGCTCCAATATTGTATTGATGGATTTCTTCTTTAGCCTTATCAATGAAACCACAAGTATTCACTACCACAATATTATGATCTCCTTTGGCACTTTCATGAGCTACGCCGATTTCATTGGCAGCCAGCTGACCACTCAACACTTCACTATCCACCAAATTTTTAGAGCATCCTAAGGTGATAATGTTTACTTTGTTTTGTTTGATTGATTTTACTCTCATTGATATTTTCAGATATTAGACAATTTTCTTAACCTCAGTCCTTGAGCGAAAGCAGTTCTTCTGCAGACTTTACTGCTGCCGGGCCGGGTTCCAATCCGCCGATCATCTGCGCGATCTTTCCCACTCTTTCTTCAGGACCTAAAAACTTTTACTTTTGTTTGGATCCTTCCGGCATCCCCGGATGGTTCTTTAAAAATAAATAAATGTAAATTTCCTTTTGCTGCCATTTGCGCCTGGTGCGTCAAGACGATCACCTGATGCTTTTGCGCCAGGGACTGCATCAATACGGAGACCTGTTTTGGCCGCTTCTCCCGATATCGCGGAATCCACTTCATCAAAGATCAGTGTAGGCAATGACAGGTTTTCCGATACCAGGCTCTTAATGGCCAATAGCAGCCTGCTCAGTTCACCGCCGGACGCCACTTTGGCCATCGGGTTGAAATGACCGGATTGGTTTGCATCCATTAAAAAATCTAATTCATCCTTTCCGAATTGGTTAAAGTTCTCAGATGCCTGCAATTCAATTTTTATCCTTACGTTCGCCATTCCTATTTTAGCCAAAGTCATCTCCAGGTTCCTGACAATTTCCGGAATGACCTTTTTTCCGGTTTTCCCACAGGTGATGGGATAACCGCTCAAGACCGTGTAATGAATGCGCTATATCCTTATTCAACGCCTCTATGTCAGATGCCAGGCTTTCATATGTCCGCAGCCTACGCTCCAGGTCGTTTTTTAAATTGCAGGAGTTCTTCCGTAGAAGCTACATTGTGCTTCTTCATCAGCCGGAAGCCAAGATCCATTCTTTCCATCCAGATGGTCATGTTGCCCTGGTCAAAGGATAAATTGTTATTCATATTATCAGCCTCAGAAGCAATATCTTTCAATTCCTCCAGAACAGAGTTCAACCGGTTGCAGATACCTTCAGAAGCAGGATGATAATGCGCAATGGACTGCAGTTCCTGAATCACTTTCCTGATCTGCCCTACCTGGTTCTCATCTGATCCTGAAAGGCTGAATGTTGTAGCAGACAATACCCTGGCAATTTCTTCCTGGTGCTGGGCAGCCTTTACCTTTTCCTCCAGCTCTTCTATCTCATGAGCAGAGAACCCGGCTTCGTGCAATTCGTCAAATATAAACTGCAGGTACTCGGATTCAGAACGGGCTTTCACTTCTGCTTCTTTCAAAGACTCGGTGGGTGGGGGAGCCGGGCATTTTGCCTCCTGGTAGACCTGCAATATCCCTCTGTATTCCCCGATCATTTCCGTATTTCCGGAAAAGCTGTCCATAACCTCATACTGAAAAGCCGACTGGTGTAACAAACGGTTGTCGAACTGCCGGTTCAGGTCCACCAATAAGCCGCCTAATTCCTGCTAGCTCAGTCAGGTTGGCCGGCGTATCATTGATGAAAGCCCTGCTTTTACCTGCCGCACTGATTTCCCTTCGGATATGTGTCTCTGCCGCTACATCGAGTTCCGCTTTGGTCAGAAATGAGATTACGGCATCATTACCCCGGGTTGCGAACACCGCTTCAATGATACATTTATTTTCCTTATCGATAAGAATAGAAGTATCTGCCCTTTCGCCCAATATCAAGGAAAGCGCACCCAGGATAATGGATTTTCCTGCACCGGTCTCCCCGGTCAATACGGTGAGGTGCGGATGAAACTGTATCTCCAGCTCATCAATGATGGCATAATTCTTTATATATAGCTTCTGCAGCAAATTACTCTGATTTTATCTGCGCAAAAGTACAGCTTTTAATTAGCTCATGACGAAAATTTGACCGTAGGCCTTACAGGTAACCTAAAGGTATTTCTTTTAATGATTAAAATCCGGGCTGTTCATTTCCTCCATTCGAAAAAAATGATTTTCCCTGAAGATATTTCCATTCAAGTATTTATTATTTTTTGCCTGCTTTTTCGCCAACCTGATCTAAACGCATTTGCTGCAATAATTCATTTACCTTAATAGAAAATCATCATGCGTAACAGACAAGCGGCAATGGGATTCATTTTCATCACCATTGTACTGGACGTAACAGGCATCGGCATCATCATTCCGGTGCTGCCGGACCTGATCAAAGAACTCATCCACGGGACAAATGCTGATGCCGCCGAATGGGGTGGGTGGCTGCTTACCGCATACGCATTGATGCAGTTTATTTTTGCACCTATCGTAGGGGCGCTCAGTGATCAATATGGCAGGAGACCGGTATTATTATTATCCTTATTGGGTTTTGCCCTTGATTTTATCTTACTGGCCATAGCACCGACTATAGGCTGGCTCTTCATCGGAAGGATCATTGCAGGAATCATGGGAGCCAGTGTCACCACGGCTGCTGCATACATTTCAGATATCTCCAACGAACAGAACCGGGCACAGAATTTCGGGTTGCTGGGTGCGGCATTTGGTATCGGCTTTATCATCGGTCCGGTAGCCGGCGGCTTACTGGGGGATATCAACCTGAGATTACCATTCTGGGTAGCTGCCGGGATCACCTTTCTCAATGCAGCTTACGGTTATTTCATACTTCCCGAATCTTTGTCTAAAGAACACAGGAGACCTTATAGCTGGAAAAATGCCAACCCGGTCGGCAATATCTTACAGTTCAGAAATTTACCATTGGTAGTAGGCATGATGCTCTGTTATTTTTTATACCAGACCGCTGCCCACTCTGTTCACAGTATTTGGAATTTTTACACCAAAGAAAAGTTTGAATGGAGCAAAACACTGGTAGGTATCTCTTTAGGGGTGGTCGGCATATTGGTCGGCCTGGTCCAGGGTGTCCTGACCAAACCCATAAACAAATGGCTGGGTAATGAGAAAAGCCTGTATTGGGGTCTGGGCATGTTTGTCATCGGGACAGCCTTGTTCGGATTGGCTTCGGAAGGCTGGATGATGTTTATCTTCCTGATCCCTTATTGTATCGGTGGCATTGCAGGTCCTGCATTTCAATCCATTATTACCATTCAGGCACCCAGGAACCGGCAGGGAGCATTACAGGGAGCATTAACGGGAACGTTAAGCCTGGCCAATATTATTGGTCCCTTTATCATGACACACGTGTTTGCTTATTTTTCACAGAAAGACACTTCTTATTATTTCCCCGGAGCACCATTTATATTAGGATCTTTTCTGTTTGGTATGAGCTGGCTGGTCGCTGCAATGTATATCAGGAGAAACAGAATATAGCATTCATCCACGCACGTTACTGCTTATTTCCCTGATTCCTGCTTTTCTCATTTACCTAATCAACTGATCCGGTCCCATTTCAACCCGGTTGCTTTATCTGTATAGAATACCAGCAGCCTTCTTAAAGGCTGGTTGAGCGGATTCTGCAAATCCGGATCCCGGCTCAGGATTTCCTTTGCCATATCCCTGGTTACTGCAATCAACTCTATATCATTGATGATATCGGCCAGCTTGAAATCGACAGCGCTCCCACTTTGTTTGGTACCGAAAATGTCTCCGGGTCCACGCATCCTGAGATCTTCCTCAGCTATTTTAAACCCATCCTGGGTATGCTCCATAATCTTCATCCGCTGTCTGCTTTCATTGCTCATCTTTCCGGATGTCAGCAGGATACAATAACTGTGCTCTGCACCACGGCCTACCCTTCCTCTCAATTGATGCAATTGTGAGAGCCCGAATCGCTCGGCACTCTCGATAATCATAATTGAAGCATTCGGTACATTCACGCCTACTTCTATCACAGTAGTACTAACCAGAATAGGCGCGTGACC
>JAHHDV010000004.1 GCA_019739295.1 Taibaiella sp. | reverse complement strand
CTCCAGTAACCTGGACTGCTCAGGGCTAAGGTCCTGAGCATGTCGATGATCATATACTTCCTTTACCCTATGGAATAAATCACGGTTGAGCAGCATGTCATTGCTGTATGCTGCAAGTTGAGGTGCCAGTTTCTGTGCGGTCTCCTGAATATATCCGTTGGTTTCTGCAGAATTAATATTAAAAAATGCTTCTACCACCCTGTTCAGTTGAAGGCCGGCTTTTTCCAGTGCCTCAATTGTATTGGAAAAGGAAGGGCTTTCCTGGTTTTGTGCAATAGCTTGAATTTCTGCTTTGGCCTCATGCAGTAAATGATGAATAGCCGGCTCATAATCTTCCTGCCTGATCTGGTCAAAAGGAAATGCGTGAAAAGGTGTATTCCATTCCTGTAATAATATCTGGTTCATTTTGTTGCGAATTTTTTGTGGTTTTCCTGTGTGCAAAGGTAAATTGTGGGCCGTATATTCCGTATGAAAAATCCTTTTAAAACGGAGTGCTTTTTGTTTTTGCGATATGTTCTATCTATAACCAGGAGCATACCGGGTAATGCATAGAACTTTATTGAAAATTATATGACCCTGCTTTTCCAGTATACAGCATATCTTTTTCTTAGAATGATGCGGCTCGTTCTATTGATCCCGGTATGTTTATTGCTTCATGCCTTCCCGTTTTCCGGGTATTGCCTACAGGGGCAGGAGTAAGAACATAACAGGCAGAACAGATAAAGATAAGGTATACTCGATCTTCTTCTATTGCTATCCGGGATATATTTTCAATTTAGGTCATCAATACCGTTTATCGATAGCGGTTATATTATCATACATCAATATTTGGTAGCCCGGCTTGTGGTAAATTTGCTGTATAAAAAGGAGAAAAAATGAAAATCAGAAACGTTGAAGCTTTATTTACACCGCCCAGTCCCCACTTTGTAGGGGATGGCTTCAGGGTGCATAATTATATACCCGGTGTACCCAGATTGAATATGCAGCGTATGAGTCCCTTTATCATGCTGGACTATAATGCCAAGTATGAGTTTCCTCCCTCCAAAAGGCCAAAAGGCGTAGGGGTGCATCCTCACCGCGGATTTGAAACAGTGACCATAGCTTATGAGGGCTCAGTGGCACATGGAGATAGCTATGGCAATCATGGTGTCATCCGGAAAGGAGATGTACAATGGATGACTGCCGCTTCAGGGGTGTTGCACAAAGAATACCATGAAGAGGAATTCAGTAAGAAGGGCGGTACCTTCCAGATGGTACAGCTATGGGTGAACCTTCCCGCTAAGGATAAAATGTCACCGCCAAAATACCAGGACATCAAGCATGAGGCTATACCTAAAGTTCAGCTTGGTGATGGTACCAGCCTGGTAGAAGTCATTGCCGGTGAATACAAGGGAACCAGGGGAATTGCCAGTACCTTTACACCTGTTCATATGATGAATGCCAGATTGAAAAAAGGCGGAAAAGCGGATTTTGATTTTCCTGCACATTTCAATACGATAGTCCTGGTAGTAGAAGGTACCGTAACGATAAACGGTGGAACGGTAAAGACGGATTCATTGGCATTGATGAAAAATGAAGAAGGAGCCTTCACCATTGAAGCTGCGGATGATGCTATTGCATTAGTACTCAGTGGCGAGCCGATTGATGAGCCCATAGCGGCCCATGGGCCGTTTGTGATGAATACACATCAGGAGATATTACAGGCCTTCCAGGATTATAATTTAGGTAAGTTCGGCTACCTGGAAGACGAATATGAAAAATAGCATGCAGGGAAGCCGCTTTTCAGTTCATTCCCGAAAATAAAAGAGACCGCTGGAATGCGGTCTCTTTTATTGTATATGCTACTTCCCGTTAATTGATAGCGGGTAAGAAGCTATACTCATTTCCGTATTCTATCATTTGATCAAAGAATGATTTCGGGAATTCCAGCTTCACATCCACTATTTTGTCTCCTTCCATTACCGGTACGAGCCTTGGCTGAATGAAGCCTTTGTAAGGTTTTACATTCAGCTTGTGGTATCTTTCCAATACCTCGGCATGCAATATGGGATCCACTTTTACACCATAGTTTTCCACCAGGTTTTTCCCTGCATTATAATCACCTTCAGATTTAATTCTCTGGATCTCCCGCAGCAATTCGCCAAACAATACGCGAAGTTTGTCGTAATCATTGATCTGGACATAAGTTTTCCCGTCTTGTTTGACCAGCTCCACGACATTGTCCGCCTTGCCTTTCTCGAATACCCACCCGGCATTCAATGCCCTGTTTCTCATATGTGCTTCTTCTAATTTTTCTCCCGGTTTTAGCCTCACCAATTGCGTCATTAATCCATTCATCATATAAGAATAGTATTCTGCTTTTCCCACATCCAATGAAGGCATCACACCGATTTGGACCAGTTTGGGATCCATTACATAATATAAAGCCACCAGGTCAGCACGGGCTTCTTCCAGTGTCGAGGCATAGCTCTTCAACGTCTTATCCGGAGTACCGATGCCGGGATTGATCTGTCCGGATGCATGGCCGATACATTCGTGCATATCTGTATGGAGATCACTGGCCAGGTTGCCATGTTCTTTGATACGACTCCTGTTTTCCTCGTCGATAACGAATTCTTCCAGCATTCCGCTTCCCGCACTGCTTTCATTATAAGCACTTACAATATTCCCCAGGGATACGGATTTGGATCCATGTTCTTTCCTGATCCAGTCCGAGTTCGGAAGATTGATACCGATAGGCGTACTGGGTGCTGCATCCCCTGCTTCTGTCACTACGTTGATTACCTTTGCATTGATACCTTTTACATCTTTCTTCTTGTGTTCCGGCATCAAAGGTGAATTGTCTTCAAACCATTGTGCTTCTCTGGCAATGGCTTCTATCCTTTTGGAAGATTCGAAATCCTTGATCGATACGATGGATTCATAGGAGCCTTTTTTGCCCAATGCGTCTCCGTATACTTCGATAAATCCATTGGTGAAATCAATCACGGTCTCCGTATTCTTGGTCCATTCGATACAATACTCATCCCATTTCTTCAGATCTCCGGTCTTGTAATATGTGACCAATAATTCTAAGGATTTCTTCTGCTGTTCATTTTCTGCAAGCGGAATAGCTTTCTCCAGCCAATAAATGATTTTATCTATAGCAGGACCATACATGCCGCCTGATTTCCAGACTTTCTCTGCTACTTTGTCCCCTTCTTTGACCACCTTGCTGTTCAGCCCCCATTCCGGTTCGTGATCACTGTGGGGAAATGCGGCATAGAATTGTTCTACCTCCTGCTCCGTTACGCCTTCATAGAAGTTATTGTAGGAACTGGTGATTTTATCGACCCCGTCGCTCAGGTCTACTTTTTTCGGGGCGAAGGTCGGGTCAAACATGACCTGCTTCATCTGGCCGGTGAGGGCTTCCAGGTCTGATTGTCCATCCCGGGGTGCTTTGGGGAATTGGGTTGCGTCTGAATTTTTTACCAATTCGAGGAAATACTCGAAGCTGAACTCCGGCATGATCTTTTCAGCACTGTAATGATGGTAAATTCCATTGCTGAACCAAACTTGTCCCGCGTATGTCCTGAACTTTTCCCAATCCGGGCCATCTCTTTTTCCGGAGTAAGTCTTCCAGATGTTTTCCAGTATCTTTCTTAAGGTAAGATTGTATTTACCTTGCTGGTCATAGATGATGTCCCTGCCGGAAAGGGAGGCCTGTGAAAGATAATAGGCGAATTCTTTCTGCTTGGGCGTCAGCTTGTCCCACCCGGGTACCTGGTACCTCAGTAACTGAAGGTCTGCAAACGATTCGGCGGCTACCTCGTATTTTCCCAGGTTCTCACCAATGTTTTTCTTGCCATCCTGGCTTGTGCTGCCGTTGCAGGCACTAAAAGCAAATGCTCCGGATATGAACATGGCACTTAAAGTAATTGTTTTCATGTTATCAATAGGTTGTCTACTTAATCAAAATAAAGAAGATGAAGCTCAAAGGTAATGAATTCGATTTTATATAAGATGCAATAGCCGGGCACGCGAGGGATATCTTTGAAGAATACACCTGTTGAAGGATAAGAGATAGTTATTTATATAATGATTTTCCATTTAAAAATGACAATTTTGTATCATTTTATTGTGAACTTTTGCCAATAAAAAGTGTTTAATTTGCAGTTTATCTACTTAAGGTAATGGCTCTATTAGGAAGTATCATTGCGCGATCATTGCATATCAGAAAGGCTTTGTCCAAAAACCGGGCACAGCCGGAAGTGTATCAGGCGATTACATTAAGGAAACTCTTAGAAACTGCACAATACACTGCCTTTGGCAAGCATTATGATTTTGAGTCTATGCTGACTTCCGTGGATTCTCTGGAAGACTCCTTCAGAAAGGCCATACCGGTGTCAGATTATAACAGGATGCATGAGGAGTGGTGGCATCGGTTGCTGAACGGAGAAGAGAATGTTACCTGGCCGGGTAAGGTCAAGTATTTTGCTTTGAGTTCAGGAACTTCCGAATCCGCCAGCAAGTTCATACCGGTCACTTCGGATATGATCCGTTCTGTTAAGAAAGTAGCGTTCAAGCAGTTTTACAGCCTGACGAACTTCGATGTGCCACCGGCTATTTTTACGAAAGGTGTATTGATGCTGGGCGGTTCTACGTCATTGCAGGAGCACAAGGACTATTTTGCAGGTGACATGAGTGGTATCAGTGCCAAAAACATACCCCGGTTATTATCTAATCTGTATTACAAACCCGGCAAGAAGATCTCCAGGACCCTGGATTGGGAAGACAGGATAGGGATGATCGTCGAAAATGCGCCAAACTGGGATGTGGGTACCATATGTGGTGTACCGTCCTGGGCACAGATCGTCATAGAGCGGATAATGGAAAAATACCAATTGCATTCCATTCAGGATATATGGCCCAACCTGGCTGTCTATATCCATGGGGGAGTAGCCTTCGATCCGTATAAAGACTGGTTTCAGAAGGTGACTACTAAGCCGTTGACTTATATAGAGACTTATATGGCTTCAGAGGGCTCCTTCGGCTTCAAGGTCCGGCCGCAGGCCAAAGGAATCAGGTTGGTGCTGAATACAGGAATTTTCTTTGAATTTTTACCTTATACTTCAGGAAATTTTGATACGGAGGGCAACCTGCTCTACAGATATCCCAGGACCCAATTGATTCATGAGGTCAATACCAAGACCCAATATGCGATTATCCTTTCTACCTGTTCCGGTAGCTGGCGATACCTGATCGGTGATGTGGTTCAATTTACCAATACCAAGCATAGCGAGGTCCTGATCGTAGGCCGTACCAAGCAGTTCCTGAGTATCTGCGGGGAGCACCTGTCAGTGGACAACCTCAATACGGCAATAGAACGGGCGATCAAGAAGCATCAGATCAATATCAGGGATTATACGGTAGCCGGCTACAGGGATGAGCGTGAAAATACATTTGTACATCGATGGTACATTGCAACAGATGCAGATCCTGGTAAAGAAACGGAAATACAGGAAACGATAGATGCTGTACTGAAGGAAATCAATGATGACTATGCAGTCGAACGGGAATCTGCACTGAAGAAAGTAACGATAAAATTTTTAGCCCCGGAGGTATTTGAGCATTATATGAAGGCACAAGGAAGATATGGTGCGATGAACAAATTTCCCAAGGTGATGAAAGGTGAGCAACTGATCAGCTGGGATCAGTATCTTCTGGAAAACGGGATCCGGGGAAAGGAATAGTCACACGAGCCGGGTATTCTTCTGTGGAGCAGACATGACATTTGCAAAAATGTCCGGCTCATTTCTACACTTATGTCATCAAAAAAGCCATCCTGATGATAAACCGGATCAGGATGGCTTTTAGCTTTTTTATGAGCATCTGTTATTTTTCCTTATCGCCCATATTTGATTTATCCTCTATGCTTTCGGAGATGACATCTCCCACTGAAGTGTTGGCTACAGGATCGATGGAATGCGCTGCTTCGGTATCCCCGTAGGGCCGCTTACCGATCAGTGCTTCCATATCATCTTTGAAGAGCACTTCTTTTTCCAGCAAAGCTTCCGCGATCTTCTTCACATCCTCTATTTTCTCATTCAGCAATTGCTTTACTTTCTCATAAGCCTCATCTACAATTTTCTTCACCTCTTCATCGATGACTCTTCCGGTCTCTTCTGAATATGGTTTGCTGAAGCTGTTTTCGTTCTGGGGATCGTAGAAAGATATGTTACCGATCTTATCATTCATGCCATATACAGAGACCATAGCATAAGCTACCTTGGTTACTTTCTGCAGGTCTGAAAGCGCACCGGTAGAGATCTTGCTAAAGATTAATTCTTCCACTGCCCTGCCGCCCAGTGTCATACACATATCGTCCTGCATATGATCTGTATTGCGGATGTACATCTCTTTAGGGAGGTATTGTGCATAACCTAAGGCAGCTACGCCTCTCGGTACGATCGTTACCTTGATCAGCGGGTGTGCATGCTCCAGGTACCATCCTGCTACCGCGTGACCGGCTTCATGGTAAGCAATGACTTTTTTTCTCTTCAGGGGAGATGATTTTATTCTTTTTTTCCAAACCGCCGATCACTCTGTCGATCGCATCGTTGAAGTCCTGCAGGTCTACCATTTCCTTGCCTTTCCGGGCAGCCATCAATGCAGCTTCGTTACAGATATTGGCAATCTCAGCACCTGCAAACCCGGGTGTCTGGGCTGCGAGCTTCTTGATATCCAGGTTAGGAGAAGTTTTGATTTTCTTCAGGTGCACTTCAAAGATTTTCTCCCTGCCGATGACATCCGGCACATCAATAGAAATCTGCCTGTCAAATCTGCCCGGACGTAGTAATGCCGAGTCAAGTACATCCGGACGGTTGGTCGCGGCAAGTACGATAATTCCGGTATCTCCTCCAAAGCCGTCCATCTCCACGAGCATCTGGTTCAGGGTGCTTTCCCGTTCGTCATTGCTCATCATGGCGTTCTTTCCCCTGGCTCGTCCTATTGCATCGATCTCATCAATGAAGACGATACAGGGTGCTTTCTCTCTGGCCTGACGGAACAAATCCCTTACACGACTGGCGCCTACACCTACGAACATTTCCACGAAGTCAGAGCCTGAAATGCTGAAGAACGGAACCTGCGCTTCCCCGGCTACCGCCTTGGCCAGCAGTGTTTTACCGGTACCGGGAGGGCCAACGAGCAGTGCTCCTCTTGGTATCTTACCTCCTAATGCAGTATATTTTTTAGGATTTTTCAAAAAGTCAACGATTTCCATGACCTCTACTTTTGCTTCATCCAGACCGGCTACATCATTGAAGGTAATATTGACCTTGGTAGATTTCTCATAAAGCTGGGCTTTGGACTTTCCGATATTGAAGATGCCTCCACCGGCACCACCTCCGCCACCCATTCCTCCTGCAGCACCCATTTTTCTAAAGAGCAGGAATGCTAATCCTACAATCAGCAGGATCGGTACGATAAACGGAATGAAGATATCCCTCACCAGGTTAGTCCTGGTTTCGATGATCAGCGGAATCTCTGCCTTGCCCAGCTCCCTGTATTCTTTCATCAGATCCTGGAAATCCTTATTGAAGGCATCATAGGTCCCGATGTTGAAAGAGAAGTCCGGACCGTCATTGGTCATGAACATCTGGAACGGGCTTCTTTCCTTATTTGCAGTAGTATCTCTCTTGAGGTAGACCTCTGCCACTTCCCCGTTGACAACTACTATTTTCCGGACAGAGTCCTTATTCAGGTAATTTTCTTTTAACGTGAGCCAGGACATATCCTGCTTTGTGTTGTCGGCTCCGGATCCTAAAAAGTTCAACCCGATCAGTACTGCAAATAATATTCCATAAATCCAGAGAAAGCGATTTCCCGGTTTATTGTTCATATTAGGTGGGTTGTTCTTAGGAATTTGATTATTGTTTTGATTCATATTGCTCATTGCTTCCTGTATGCTTCTATTTCTGTATAGATTGTAAATTGTATTGCGGGCTGCTAATACCCGTTATGTTCCTGAAGGTCAGCGTCCATCCAGAGACTTTCCAGGTCATAGAATTTTCGATCTTCTTTTTGGAAAATATGGACTACGATGTTGATATAATCTACCAATGTCCAGGTAGGACCCAGTTCAAACTGATATGGTTTTTCTTTAAGCCGTTCCCTTACTTCTTTTTCGATATGCTCCGCTACGGCAGCCATCTGCACTCCTGACTGGACATCACAAATAATAAAGAAACTGGCGACAGCTTCTTCCACATTTCTAAGATCAAGGGAGATAATATTTTCTGCTTTTTTATCCTGGATGGCATCAATTATTACTTGAAATAATTGTTCTTCTTCCGCAGACGTATAGATGATGGCAGTTTCAGGCCTGGTCGGCTGCTCTTTAGATTCTTTCAATGACTAAAATTTCAGTTTTATCTTCTTTAATAATCGGAAAATTAATATATTGTCTCTTCAAAGTTACTAAATCTTTTTGCTGTATTTGCATTAATATTCCTTAAAAATATACAATGATATTTCTTCCTGAAGTGAATAGTACCAATATATATGCCATGAAAAGAATAAGCGACGGAATGTCAGTGCATGGCGAGGTCATCTGGACACATCACCAGACCGGTGGTAAAGGTCAGAGAGATAAAGAATGGATGGATGAAAAGGGAAAAAGCGTACTCATGTCAGTCATATTAATGGAAAAGTTACAGGATTTAACACTTTTTCAATTAAATGTAATGATTTCTTATGCAGTTTTAGAATCCCTGAATAGCCTTTTTTCTGAATGGGACCTGAAAATAAAATGGCCGAATGATATTTATATAGGTGACAAAAAGGCCTGTGGTATATTAATAGAAAATGGTTTCAGGGGAAATCACTGGCATCATTCCGTAGTCGGCATCGGTATTAATGTACTCCAGGACCAGTTTTCCAGGGATCTTCCTGCAGCCACTTCCTTATTTTTGGAATCAGGGATCATCTTCGACCTGGAAGAGATCGCAGCAATGGTGAGCGGGTGCATCCTGGATGCACTTGAGAAGCAGGAGCCGTTTGGCGTATTATTACAGAAATACAACCGGTCTTTATATAAGAATGGTGAATTGGTGCATCTGCAAATGCTGAAAACAGGAGCGCAAATCTCTGGGAAAGTGCTGGGGGTTAATGAAGAGGGAGAATTAATCGTATTGGCACGGGATGGGGTAAAAGCACTGGCCTTCGGGTCCGTAAGCTGGCAGATCCCTGTACATTAGAAATAAACAGCGTAACCGAAATGTACTCTGGTATCCCGGAAGTTAAGGGATTCGTTACCTTGCCTGCCCAGGCCAAATGCCACATTGAATATGCCGGATTCTGTACTTAAAGTCCCGCCTACACCGAAGCTGAGTACATTAAACTGGCTGGGCATATTGTTGAAATCCAAAGTGGCTACATATCCGAAATCACTGAATAAATAAATGTGGGATAACGGCCCCATCAGCAATCTCGGCTCTATGGTACCGATGTGATAATGATTGGAAAAGATGCTCAGCTCATTGAACCCCCTCAATAGCTTAAAACCTCCGATCTGGTACAGTTCATTCCTGAAAAGTCCTGATCCGCTGATATACCCGTTCTCATATCCCATACGGATAGTCAGGGTTTTCCAAACAGGAAGAAAATAGGAAAGAGATGTTTTAAGTTTCATTTGAAACTGCTGGTGATTGACTGTATCGTACAGGGAGAGGTAGTCGAAGCCTGTAGCATCAGAGATCAGGTCTATTGCGTTATTGACCAGGATGGTCCTTTTAGCTCCTGCAATGGAGGTGCTGACCATCAATCCTTTAACCGGGTTGAGGTTGTTATTGAGCCGGTTGATCATCACCTGAAGGCCGCCACCGGTACTGGTGACATCTATATTCGGCGGCAGCCGTTTATTGTTTTTGACAAATGCAGTATCGAAGGTGATGGTTCTGTTGCTTTGGATTTCGGAATAGACCTTCACAAAATCATTGGCGTTGAGCTGATAAATGATACCGGCATTTCCGGTGGTCTTGCGAAATGTAGTATCAAATCTTTGGTACTCAAAATTTCCTTCTACGCCAAATTTTGTTCCGAAGAGATAAGGCCAATTGAGAGAAGCATTCATCCTGGGAGAATTTTGCTGAAGCTGCTGGTAAGAGAACTTCAACCTTTCCCCGTATCCGAATTCATTCTGAAAGAACAATAAGACATCGGCTGTGATATCGAACCTCTTGTCCTGATCGGCCGATGGTTGTATACCTAATATCGCATTGGCCTGGTTGGCTTTTCTTTCTTTGAGGTATAGGTCAAGTGTATTCTCATTAACGCCAAAATTCAATTGCCAGCTTTTCTCTTCTTCAAGATAGGGCAGGGAGGCAATAAGCGGGGACAGGGTCCGCATCTTACGTGCAGTATAAGGCATGCCATCATATATATCCAGGTAATTGTAGAAAAAACTGTTGTTCAATCTGCCGTCAAAATGTACGCGGATGGAATCGATTATATAGTCACTCCCCGGATCATAGATAAGCGTGGCACTGACCTGCTGCTCTTCGTCAATTTGTACCTCTTCGAAATATACCTGGGCGAAAGGATAACCGGTCTCATCAGCATAGCCCAGGATATAATCTGTAATTTCTTTTATTTTACCGGGCGCATATGCACCGCCTTCATGAGGGCCAAATCGGCTGTTGATGACTTCCATCATCGGCTCCGGGAGGTTTTTAAAGCTTATTTTATGCCATTTGTATTGCTTCCCCTGAAAAATAAATAAGGAGATAGAACTATCAGAAAGTCCTGCGCTGTCTACTGATGCAGTGATATATCCCTGTGCGTGCAGCTGGGGAATGAAATTGCGGGCTGTAAGCTGAGCTTCTTCCAGGTTATCAAAGGATTGGTGGCCGGGAGCAGCGTTGCCGTCAATATGAGTGAATAAATGAAATTTCTGCCCCATCGAGGTATATTGGACAAAGCAGGAAAAGAAAGTAAAAAATATTGCAGCTATCTTTTTCAATGATACAGGCACTATGGGCTCAAATACTTAAGACGAAGATACTGCATTATTATTGTATGGTTCAGGAACGGGGTTGACAAAAAGAAAGCTCTTACCCTCCCCATGGCCAATATGTGGTAATCAGGATGGCGGTAATGATACCGGCCAGATCCGCCAGCAGCATAGAGCTGACAGTGTATTTGGTGTTATTGATACTCACCGCCCCAAAATATACTGCGATAACATAAAAGGTAGTATCGCTGCTTCCCTGGAATACGGCACTTAACCTTCCTGCAAAACTGTCTGCACCGAATTGATTAATGGTATCTACCATCATACCTCTGGCTCCGCTTCCGCTCAGGGGCTTGATCAGGGCAGTGGGCAATGCATCTGCAATACCCTGATTCAGATGGAAGATGTGAAACAGGTACTTAAATCCATCGATAACCAGGTCAAAGACACCACTGGTTCTCAGCATAGAGATAGCTACCAGCATTCCTACCAGGTAAGGAATGATCTTGATAGAAGTAGTGAATCCGCCTTTTGCTCCTTCGATGAAGGCCTCGAATACATTGATCTTCTTGTACCATGCACCTGCCACGATAGCAAAAATGATCAGGAGTATAAGTCCGTTGCTGAGCATACCAGAGAAGGATTTCATCTCGGATTCCTGCATACTGTATAAAAATACAATGAGCAGGGCGATCAGGACAGAGATGCCCCCTACCCAGGCTATAATAACCGGTTGGAACAGGTTGATGCGCTGACGGATACTGACAATAACCATTGCAGCCATAGTTGCAGCAAATGTGGCGATCATACAGGGAAGAAATATATCCGTAGGGTTAGACGCACCCAGGCTTGACCTGATGGCAATAATGCTGACCGGTATTAAGGTCATACCTGCTGCATGCAGACAGAGAAACATAATCTGCGGGTTAGAAGCAGTAGTCTTGCTGGGGTTGAGTTCCTGAAGTGATTCCATAGCTTTGAGACCAAAAGGCGTAGCTGCATTATCCAGGCCCAGGAGATTGGCAGAAAAGTTAAGCATCATATGCCCGAATGAAGCATGACCTTTGGGGACATCGGGGAACAACTTCTCAAAAAACGGCCCGATCATTCTGCTGAGCAGCCTGATACCACCTGCATTTTCAGCTATTTGCATGATTCCCATAAATAGCGTCATGATTCCAATCAGTCCCAGGCAGATCTCTACGGCTGTCTGAGCTGTGGAAATAAAACCATCTGATTTTTGGGTATAATAAGAGACGTACCCTTCTCCGTTTTTCCGGATCTTCAGATCCGGGTTTCCTGATTGTATGAAAGGAACAGAGTCCAGGGTAGCTTTTTGTGCTATAGTAAGTTCCCGGGCATCCATTTGCTGCTCATAATATACATCCCCGCTTTTCCCCACTACCATCCTGCTGAATATATTTTTGTCCTGAGGACGGAATACATAAAGCAGTAATGCTGCCAAAGCAGAAATGATGATAAAGGAAGACCAGATTTTACTGAGTTGCATAACGGAGGGAAAGGTAAAATGGATTTTTAATATTTAAAAGTATTGAGGCTAAATTCTGGATAAACCCCATAGATAAGAATACAAAGAATATAAGTAAGAGAAGTTTAGCCGCATTGGTTCATACACTATCGCTGACCAGGAAAACTGGTTTTAAATTTCATTCAGAAAGATTCTGGCAATAGAATTTATAAATGCATATTTCTTTAATGTTTAAATGATTTGCCAAATATTTGGTAACATTTCACTAAAGTAGGGTCCGTGATTAGGTCAAAAGCTATCGGCGCATCTAAATTTGCAGCCATATAAAAATATAGGGATGAGACAAATATTGACTTCACTAACTGCTGTTATTTTTAGTTTTTCGCCATTGATGGCACAAGATGACGTTCAGCCTTCCGGGAAAATGAAACAATTTGAAGGTAAGGTGTACGGTGGTTATGGTACGATGTATTCTGATGTGCCGACTACAAAGAACCATATGGTATACGGGGCAGATTTTGGTTATGCAGTTTTACCTTATCTGAATATTCATCTGGATCTGCAGACCGGAAAATATAAAGGTGGCGATCGTACAAGTGACAGACAATACTATATGGAATTTACCAATCAGTTTTTTTCTGCCGGTATTTTAGGCAAATGGTATCCGTTAAAAATGGTCTCACAACCTGAAAATAAACAGAATCCTACTGCCTTAAAGCATTTTCAGGGCTTATATATATCAACTGGTTTGGGATTTCACTTTAACAATGTCAAAGCATTCAATACAAGCAATCCTGATATCGGGTATCTGAATAATAATAAAGATGTCAATATGTATGTTCCGGCTGAGCTGGGCATTTCTTACCCGATCGTACATTTCGGAAAGGAGGCTGACGCTTCCGCATCTCAGAGATTTCTTTTCGTGAATGTTGCTTACCGGTATAATTTCAATTTTTCTGATTCCTGGGACGGGTATGATCCTGCCTTGAGCTCGAACCAGCACAATGATGCTTCATCTGTATTCCTATTAGGTGTAGGTATAAATTTTTAAGCTGGAATTTATTGCAGTAAGTGCTTCTGGTAAAGGTTCCTTACCAGGCCGTCTGCAAGCCCGATCTTAGGTACATAAATATCACTGACGCCCGACCATTTCATGATTGAGCTATAGATCTGCAATGCCGGAACGATCACATCTGCCCGGTCTTCCCTAAGGCCATACAGGTGCATTCTTTCATCTAAAGTCGTAGCTGCAAGCTCTCTGTAATAGTCCTTGATCAACTCTATATTCAATGGCTTCCCTTCTTTGGTTTTGCTCAGGCTAAACACTTTATTGATATTACCTCCTGTCCCGATTAATTTAAGGTGGCTATGGGTCTTCTGAATATCTTTGGCATAGGTCCTGAGCGCTGACCACTCATCTTCATGAACATTGTCTGTAAGGATACGAATGGTGCCGATATCAAAGGACTGTTTTTTAATGAGTTTATTGTTCTGAAACAGTGTCAGCTCTGTACTTCCTCCTCCTACATCGATATACATAGATACCCCGTCTTCCTCTGATTGCCGTTCGATATGGGCTTCATAGAGAACAGACGCCTCTTCTGCGCCGGAGAGAATATCGATATGAATACCCGTCTCTTCCTGCACAGACAGGATGATATCCCGGCTATTGGCAGCATCTCTCATGGCTGAGGTAGCACAGATGACCCAATCTTCTACTTTGTAGATCTTGTACAACTGCTTATAGGCAATCATCGAATCAATGATCATCTGTCTTTTTTCTGCGGATATTTTGCCAAACCTGAAGACATCAAAACCCAACCTGAGCGGAATTCTCAGTAAATTCAATTTTGTGAAGTCGATAGTTCCGTCCTTGTAAGTGTGTGCGTCACAGATCAACATCCTGCATGCATTCGAACCGATGTCTACGGCAAGCTAAAATCAAAGTAACAATTATATTGAGATTGAGAATAATAACTTCTGATGCTATTCGCCTGTAGAAGTTTTGCTGTGAAGATAATCAAAAATTGCCAACTGGCTACGCACCAATTCCTGTCCGTCTTTTGGAATAACATACTCGTTCGTCTGCTTGTTGTCCAGGACTCTTGCTTTGACATTGTCAGACCATTGTATCTCCATCATGTCCAGGATTTCCTTTTGAAGCATTTTGTCTTTTATGGGAATAGTAGTTTCTATACGATGATCCAGATTGCGCACCATCCAGTCTGCAGAGCTGATGTAAACCAATGGCCGGCCACTGTTATGGAAAACCATCACTCTTGCATGTTCGAGGTATTCATCCACGATACTGATAGCCTTTATCTGAGTCTTGAATTTAGGATTATAGGATAAAAACGCAGTAGATCCCTCTTACGATCAGCCGGACCGGAACTCCTGCAGTGGCAGCTTCATACATTTTGAAGATCAACAGCTCGTCTACCAGGCTGTTGAGTTTGATAAAGATACCTGATGGGTTTCCTTTTTGGGCTTCTGCTATTTCCTTGTCCATGCATTCCAGGAAATGAGTGCGGGTATTGATGGGCGATACCAATAACGTTTTGCAGGTTTTGAGCTTCCTGAATGATTTATCCGGTTTTTCGAGATAGGTAAATACTCTTTGTATGTCAGTAAGTATGGCTTTGTTGGATGTGAGCAGGCAATAATCTCCATAGAATCTGGAAGTGATTTCATTGAAGTTTCCTGTACTGGCAAAACCATATTGCTTGATCTTATTAAATTCCCTTTTCCGGATCAGGCAAAGTTTGGCATGTACCTTCATGTCCGGGAGACCGTAGATCACATTGACTCCTTCTTCTACGAGCGTGTCATTCCACTCCAGGTTCGCTTCTTCATCAAACCGCGCCCTCAATTCAAGGATTGCAGTAACTTTTTTACCGTTTCTTGCAGCATTGATCAGCGCATTGACAATTTTTGAGTTCTTGGCCAGACGATAGCAGGTTATATGAATAGATTGGACAAAAGGATCAATAGCGGCTTCCCTGATCAGGTCAATGACCGGGTCGAAAGCATGGTATGGGAAACTCAACAAGATGTCTTTTTGATCCATAACCTCCATTATCCTGCAGGGCTGTCTGAGATCGGGGTGTGGGAATGGATTCTTGGTATTTTCCTTCCCCGAATGGAATACGGATTTTGGAAAATTTACAAAATCTTTGAAATTATGAATTCTTCCGCCCGAGATCAGGGAATCCTTAGAGTCGATCTGTAGCCTTTTGACCAGGAAGTTCAAAAGACCGGCATCAATGGATTTATCATAAACCAGCCTGGTAGCCTTTCCTTTTTTGCGATTTTTGATCCCTTTCTCCAGTTCCTGGATCAGGTTTGAGTTTTCATCATTGTCTAAAGTGAACTCTGCATCACGGGTTACCTTGATGATATAACCCAGGAACCGGTCAAATCCGAATGGTGCAAAGATAAAAGGCAGATTGAACCGGATGATATCCTCCAGCAGGATGAAGTCTACAATCCCTTCTGTAGATGGAAGTTTGATGAACCTCGGAAGATTCTTGGAAGGCACCTCAATCAATGCATATCTGTGAATAAGGCTATGCTGGCTATTGCCCAGGAGGCAGGCCAGGTATATAGTGTCATCTTTAAGATAGGGGAATTTAGGGATGCTTTCGATCATCAGGGGTACGATGTGCGTACGTACCTCCTCACTGAAATATGTTTTGATGAATTCTTCCTGTTCAGGGCTGAGTTGTTTTTCATTTTTGATAAAAATGCCCAACGCTGCCATTTCCTTGATGATCGAAGAATAGGTTTTGTCAAAAGCACGGGACTGTATCCTGACTTTTTCAGCTATTTTCTTTAAAATTTTCCCCGGCTGCTCTTCGAGATGCATTTTGGCGGTTTTTTCCCAGTCTTTTCATCCTGTTCAATGCGGCAACCCGCACACGGAAAAATTCATCCTGGTTATTGGAAAAAATACCTAAGAATCTTAACCGGTTCATGAAGCGCATTCGTTTCGTCCATAGCTTCCTGCATCACCCTTTCGTTGAATTCCAGCCAGCTGATATCTCTTACGAATAATGGTTTCTTTCCCTGTTTCATTGAACTGTATCCCATTAAATCCCAAAACGGACTGGTTTTGGGATAGTTACAAAGGTAAACTTATCTCTTAAGAGCAATATTAATTTTGTATTAACTGCATGCATGAAGCAGGCTTACCTGAGCAGGTGGGATCTCTCCTTTGATATAATCACTTTGCGGGACTATATTCCCGGCATAAGACAAGACGAAGAAGTAGATGCCCTGGTCACATGGTTTACCGTCGTAAGTACCGTCCCAGGACTCACGGACATCATAAGATGTAAACATTAACCCTTCCCCAGCGATCATAGACCTGCAGCCTGTATTGCAGGAATTCGTGACATTTATTCTTGATCTCAAACCGGTCATTCAGCCCGTCTCCGTTGGGCGAAAAAGGCATTGGGTATGAGCAGGCAGTTTTCACATTTTTCAAACTGGACGAGTGTATGATCGGATGTGCTGCCACACACATTGGTCATCGTGACCGTGTAGTTCCCGTTTTCTTTTACGACGATGCTTTGCGTGGTGGCTCCGGTGCTCCCACAATAGGGATCCTGCTGAATCCTGAACGGAAATGAAAGCACTGTCTCCGATACATTTTAATGTCAGATCCTCAAGATTTATTTCAGGAGTTTGTACCACAGTTACATTCACCGTTCCGAAGTTGTCCGTACAGCTGTCCGCCAGTTTAAAATAAAACCGGTACTTTCCTGCTGTCTGGTTATCTAATGTAGGCGGGTTTCTCATTTTCCGGTGAACGGAATCAAAGAAAACAAGGTTCGGGTATATTTTTCCAAGATTCAGCAGTGCCGTATCATTGGTGCATAACGTGGTGTCTATATTGTAGCTGATGCCGATAGGCTTCTTGTATACCACGATGGTGTCCATATGTATTTTGCAATTGAAGATGGACTTCACTGTCATCTTCGCCGTATCCTGTCCGCCAAAAGGGGATTTGATCATAGGTCCAGGAATCCGGCAGTATCTCCCGTATTCCATACCCGCCATTGTGCCGGTTGTGAGGTGAAAACCGGTATCATAATTGCAGATACCCACAGTCCTGTTATTTCCAAAAGAATCTACCGGGTCATTGATGTTTCTTACGCAGAAATTGTCAAAGAAGAAAAATGAGCGGTAATGTCCCGGCTCTTCCATTGGCGGATGAGTTATTTGGGATGTTTCATAAAAATTACCGACTGTCATGACCTTTTCATTCCCTTCAGCAGTATAGATCCAGGACATGGGTACCCATTCAGTAGTATCAAAAAGAACATTTCCTTCTGGGTTTTCAAGCTGGGGTGGGGAAGGAGGGATATAAGTGGGATCCTCGGAATAGAGAAATGTATCTGTGAATAAAAATACCCAGCCTGTCGATCCCCAATGCTCTGTCGACACGGGTATCGCAATTCCCAAACGTAGGAGCCATCCTGTAGACAAACCCTACATAATATTGTTCACCGGCAGTAAGAGGGAGCATACAATGCAGTACTTGCAAATTCTCTCCTTTGGCTATAGGCCCATATCTTCGATGCTCCCTCCATTGAGCCTGTAGTACAGGAGAAGTCCGATAAAAGCATCTCCGGAATCCACGAAGGTTACTCCTGTATAATTGGTAGGGACCCCGTATCGGTACACATTTGCGGTATCCGGCACATAAGGGTGTGGTGTGATGTGCTGACAAAGTATATAACCGGTATCGCAGATATTAAAATATTCCGGGGTTTGCCCGTTTACGTTATACCAATCTGTTATGCTTGTAAAAGCCGTATGGCCGGGGGAACCCGGGAGGCGGGACAAATTCATAATCACTATCCGGGCAGCCTATTCTGTCCTCAAACCCAGGATTTCTCACCAGGTTCTGGCTTGTAGCTTGTATTCCAAAAAACAAGAAGATGATTAAGTATGTAAATTTAGCCCTCACTTTCAGGATTTGCATGTTCAAATATGTCGGTTTCTTAATAAAACAAATTTAAAATGGGTTAAGCCTTATCGAAATTATGCATTTTAAATTAAAAAAAATATGATACAATGCAACTTAACTTTTCTTTTATTCACCCTCAGGTTAAGCGCAATATTCATTTTTATATGCATTGCCGGGTATTAGGTGTGCATATCAGGTCATCTAAGCAGGCGGATCTCTCCTTTGATAGAGTCACTTCCCGGAACTATATTTCCGGCATGGACAATATGAAGAAATTAAATCCCTGATCACAGGGTTGGCCCTTATGAGTGCCGTCCCAGGAGTCCTGAACATTATAAGATGTAAACATTAACCTTCCCCAACGATCATAGACCTGCAGTCTGTATTGAAGAAACTCATGGCATTTATCGGGCTTAATCTTAACTGTTCCTTTTCATCTTATTGAAAAATAAGAATTCATTATACCCAGTTTATACAGACGGCTAAAACCGCCCAAATTGTAAGTAAAAAATATGCTATTTTAAGGTTTTTTAAGCATTAAAGTTCTTTCAATGCATAATTCTACAACAGGTGACAACATTGAAGGATGCCTTTCTGCAACAGACAGCCAGGGCTTATGCTGAATAACTATGTTGATAATTTTTACCCAAATTTTCTAAGCTTATCATTCAAAATATTAACTTGCAACTGTAGTAATTCTGAATGCCGAATGTCTGTAACCATTGTCTCAGAACCTATCGGGAATTATGTAGAAATATATTCCGATCCGGAACCTGATGTATTAAGAGCACTTTCTTTGGAAACACATGCTACAGTGCCGGGTGCGCATATGCTGACCGGACATCTTGCAGGTGCTTTTTCTCTGTATGATCAGTAAGATGATCCGACCTGGGATCATTCTGGAAATCGGCACTTATACCGGGTATTCCGCAATTTGTTTGGCTCAGGGATTACAACCGGAAGGCAGGTTGATCACTATTGACAATGACGCCAAATGGCAGGATATCAGGGATAAGTACTGGCAGCAATCAGGGCTGAATCACCAGATAGAGCAAATTATCGGTAGTGGCATATCTGTTTTGAATGGACTGGATATAAGCCCGGATCTGGTTTTTATCGATGCAGACAAAAAGAATTATTGGAATTATCTTCAGTTGATTCTGCCGAAAATGCAAGCCGGTGGTATTATACTGGTAGATAATGTTCTGTTCCATGGTGAAGTGGTGATGCCTGAAGAACAGCTTCATGGGGCAGCATATTATATTCACGAATTCAATAAGAAAACATTGGATGAACCTAGGATAGAAAAACTGGTTTTACCTATAAGAGATGGTATTTCCATTTTCAGAGTTAAATAATTAAAAATGAAAAAAAACACTAATTCAATTATTGGGTTTTATTTTCATTGCCGCGATGGCAATGGGACAAGCGAAAGATGAAGATGTACTGAGATATATCCAGAAATACAAGGATATAGCCATTGCTGAGCAGATCAAATATAACATTCCGGCCTCTATCAAGTTAGCACAAGGCATTCTCGAATCTTCAGGAGGAAAAAAGCGAACTGGCCCTTCAGGCCGGCAACCATTTTGGTATCAAATGCAAATCTTCCTGGACGGGAGATACTTATTATTACGATGACGATGCCCGGCAGGAGTGTTTTAGAAAATATGAGAGCGCGGAAAAAATCATTTTTAGATCATAGCCAGTTTTTGATTACAAACAAGCGGTATGCCTCCCTGTTTGATATCCATCCTGTCAATTATAAGGATTGGGCATACCAATTGAAAAACTGCGGCTATGCGACCAATCCCAAATATGCGGAGAACCTGATTCGTGTCATCGAAACATACGGTCTCCAGGACATCACATTAGTTGCCCTGAATCAAAAGGAAGAAAACCCCAATGAGCTCATCATCCCCCAGCATACGGGCAATGAAAATGTAAGCGGGGAAATAGCAAGCGGATATGCTGCATCAGAGCCGGAAACGGTGAATAGCAAAAATATACATACCCCTCAGCCTGTTGAAACCAAATATCAGGAGCCCGTTCAGCAGAAAGATTATACATTAACTATGCTTCATGGCATCAAAGGATTCTATGCAAAAAAAGGCGATATGCTGCTTCATGAAGCCATCAGGCATAAGATAAGGTACCCGTTATTATTGAAAATAAATGATCTGAAAGATGAGCCGCTTCCCTATGACATGTTCATCTATCTGGATACGAAAAAAAAGATTGGAGACAGGCCGCATATCATCGTTAAGAATAATGATAATTTACATTCCATCAGCCAGCAGGAGGGTGTTCAGTTAGCTTTCCTTAGGGAACTGAATCAGCTTGAAGGAAATGAAGAGCCGGAAACGGGGGAGACGGTCTATCTTCAGACCAGGACCAGCAAAAAGCCCAGGCTCCGTGGCCCTAAAACACTGGAAAACGTGGATATAACATCCAATCCCAATCAAAATGAACCTGATTTTATAGCAATTAATCAGGAACCGGATCCGGAAGAAGAACCGGAAGATGACGGCATTGTTAAGGAAGAAGAAAGTGATGATGAAGTAATGAGAGGGGAAGAGGAACTCATTGCGGGAGAAGATGAGCCTGCTCAAGATGACGAAGAAGTAATGGTGGTCATAGAAGAGCCAATAGAAAAAAAAGCAACAGGATGAAAATCAGACAGTGAAGAAGCAACAGGAATTTAGGGTGATTGAAAATAAAGATCATCAACCTTCGGAGCAGAAAAATTCTTTGGAAGATCTAAAAAGAAAGATGGACCGCTCTGTATATTCGGATGCTAATGTGACCCCCATTTCCGAAGAACAAAAAAGAAAAGACCTGTTCAGCGGCAACTCAAAAAAGGAACCCCAGAAAGAGAATGTAATCCCTAAAAATAATAATGAACTGAACAGGCCTCCCAAACAAAATCTTTCTTATAATGATAAGGTCTCCAAAGAGCATGAACACAGTGGTGACCCTAATAGTAAATTAGTAGGCCATATGAAATTGGTGCAGACCGGGATGTTCCCTAACTATATTCCGAAATCTACCGGTGTGGAACATACATCTGCTCCTGTCCCCACACCTAAGAAGTCCACAAAAAAGGTTGCTCCTAAAAAAACGACAGCTAAGAAGAATGTAAAGACAACTGCAAAAAAGAAAACTACACCTAAGAATACCAAGAAAACGAATGTAAGCGCTAAAAAGAAAACTGCCCAAAAGAATGCACCCGGGAAGAAAACCACCAAAAAGAAAAAATAGTGAACAATAAATTAGTAACACTGGTCATCGGGGCTTCCGAACGTACGGAAAGGTACAGCAATATGGCCATCCGGTCGCTTTTGCAGCATGGACACGAAGTATTGGCCATTGGATCCAGGCCCGGAGAGACGATGGGCATATCTTGGGGTAAGGAAAAGAGGGAGTGGGATCAGCAGGTCGATACCATCACTTTGTACATCAACCCCCGAATACAGCAAGAGTATTATGATTACATATTGAGCCTGAATCCAAGGCGTGTCATATTCAATCCGGGTACCGAAAATCCGGAACTCATGGATCTGCTTCAAAAAAATGGTATAGAGGTGGTGCCTGCCTGTACCCTGGTGATGCTGAGCATCGGGAATTTTGCCTGAGGATGTACGCCTATACAGCAAGCATAGAGCATCCTCTCAGAATGGAATGATCATTTCTGCCAAGCACCCCGAAGCTTCCGTCTATATTTACTTTACCTATATCATCTGTAGCAATGAAGCTGCAGGAGTATATATTGGCCAGGTCGATCACATTGATCAGGCCGGAACCATGAGTAGTAGTATCCTTGGGGTCATTGATGTCTCTTACGAGGATCTTCATCCAGGGTGGGGTCCTATAGATTCCCGAACTTTCTGCATACGCCTGGCTGAGCAGTTCGGTCATCCCGTATTCAGAATGGATTTGAGATAAATTCCAGGTATCCTGAAGAAAGTCATGGATTTGTGCCCGTGTCCATTCTTCCCCCCTGCCTTTCATTCCCCCGGTTTCCATGACTATGGCATCCCCAAGGTTTAAATCATGATATTTTTCTGCAAAATCCAGTAAGCCAAATGTTACGCCCAAAAGAAAGATCTTTCTTCCTGTACCTTCTTTTCTCCGGAGCAGGTCCGCCAGCCGTTGCTGGTCATTCAGGAAAAAACCACTATCCGGGTGTGCACTTTCCCGGATCAGTCTCCGGCACATATACACCAGGGAAGAATGTTCCCGTTCGAGGTAGGAAGGCAGGAGACAATAGAAAACGTACTGCTCAGGATCCCCGTAGAATAGCTTAAATGTTCTTAGGAAACTTTCTTCGTAGATATGCGGATCAAGGACATAATGCTTACTTGTGTTCGTACCTGTGGTTCCGCTGCTTTCGAATCGAAGCAGCGCATTTACATCAGGAACAGCATCGGTGAGCAAAGGGTGCGTTTTAAAAAAAGATATAGGTAAAAACGGTATTTGTGAATAATGGACAATGTCTTCCGGGGAATATTTACTCAGGGCCACAAACTCCCGGTATATTTGATTGTTCCGGTATTGATAATTGAATGTGCTGAGTGCAATATCGTTGAAGATATTCTCGTTGTCCTTAGGAATTTGTAAAGAATCTGTCCAAAGTGCAAGCATTTGGATTATTTTATTAAATTTGGATTCGAAATGTTATGCGCAAATTACTAATTATAATCATCATTCCGGCGATGTTTATTGCCTGCAATAAAGGAGGCAATGTCCCCCCGGGAGTTACCAATGTACCTTTGCTCACAGATCTGTCTGTCAGTTCCGATGAATTTCACTTTATGGATACAGCGGGTAAGGTCCTGGTTAATTTTACCATTTGGGATAAGGATAAGGATTTTGGATCTGAAATGAGAGATACTTCCGTGGTAGTCCAGGATATCCGATCCGGTGAGGTGTACAGAACACTGGTTTTACCTATGCCGGAGATACCCCGGGATATCCTCGATAAAGATTACCTACAGGCTAATGTGACCATTCCGCTTAAGTCCGTACTCTTTACTCCCAGAAGTGATACTTTGCATACCAGGGAACGGAAAGATACGCTTACCTTAAATATCTGGGTCATCGATGAAGCCGGTCATCAAAGTAATATTTTGAATACAGATACTTTCTATATTTCAGATTGATCATTTAGTTTTAGATAAGATACAGATGCCATTACACGCTAATCAATGGTTGCTCGATAAGATAAATGCTTTTATTGCCAAGTATTACCGCAATAAATTACTGAAAGGACTCCTGATCGTTTCAGGATGTATATTGTTATACCTCTTAATGTTGGTATTAGGAGAATATTTTTTTTATTTTCCACCGGTTTTTAAGATAATTGCCATTGCCCTTTCATCTCTGGCAGCCCTGTATGCAATTACAAGATATATAGCCATACCGCTGTTCCAGATGATGCGGATGGGAAAGCGGATCTCTGAAAGCGAAGCTGCCTCCATTATCGGAAGTCATTTTCCTGAAATAGGGGATAAGCTGGTTAATGTACTTCAATTGCAATCCCGGCAGGTATCAGGTAGCAGCAGAGAATTGATTGAAGCCAGTATAGAGCAGAAATCCCGGCAATTAGTGCCGTTTCAGTTTACCCGGGCGATTCAATTATCTCAAAATAAGAAATGGCTTCCCCTGGTTCTCCTACCGGTCTTCCTCTGTGTGGCCATCTATTTTTTCAATCCGGGAATATGGACCCAATCCGGTACCCGGCTGATCAATGTCACCACCCAGTATACGAAGCCGGCCCCTTTTGATTTTCGCCTGCTCACGACCGACCTTACTGTTGCCCAGTATGAAGATCTTCCCCTACAGGTAGAACTAAAGGGTGATGCTATTCCTAATCAGCTGACACTTATTATAGACGGAGAGCAGATCGTCATGACACCGGAGGGCAAACATGTCTTTTCCTATACGGTAAAAAAAATAGATCAAAAGAAGGATTTTCAGCTGGAAGCAGCAGGTTATTTGTCCAAAGCCTACAGCATCACGGTCATCCATAAGCCGGGGCTCAGTGAAAGTAAGATCACTTTGAAATATCCTGCATATACTTCAAGAGAAAATGAAGAAATATATGGTCTTGCCGATCTTACTGTCCCACATGGTACGGAACTTATTTATACCATTAAGACAAATAATACTTCTGATGCAACGCTTATCAGGGACAATGAACCCATGAAGCTTACCCCTACGGCTGATAATGAGTTTGGGGTAAGCATCCGGGCTGCAGAAGATTTTGAATATACACTGAGACTGGAAAATAAAGATATGCCCTTTCTTGACCCTAATCTTTACAGGGTACAGGTAGTCAAGGATCAGCCACCGCAGGTTAATGCCAAAGAATTCAAAGAAAAAATCAGCGGTGAACAAGTCGTGCTCACTGGGAATGCAAGCGATGATTACGGTTTGTCCAGGGCTGCATTTGTGTACCAGATCATAGGGACAAATGGTAAAACGAGGAAGTCCGCTTCTGTCCCGCTTCAGCTGACAGGCAAGGCCACCACGACATTGCAGCAATATTTCGATTTTGCTACCCTGGCACTGAGCCCGGGAGAGAAAGTGAATTATTATATGGAAGTGTGGGACAATGATGCAGTCAGCGGAAGCAAAAGTGCGCGGTCACAGGTTTTTGAATTCAAGACCGTTGGCTATGAGGAAACACAAAAGGCACTGGAAGAAAATAATGAAGAATTGAATAAATCCTTGGCTTCCGGTAAAGAGAAGATGCAGGAGCTGGATGAGCAGTTGAAGAAAATGCAGGAAAGTACTGTACAGGACAAGGAGCTGACGGCCTGGGAGCAGAAGCAGAATATGGACATCCTGCAGGAGCAGCAGGAGACACTCAAAGAAAGACTGGAAGAAATACAGAAGCGGATGGAAATGCAGAAAGAACTGATAGAGAAGAAGGAATATAATGAACAGATCCAGGAGAAGCAGGAGTCTGTGGAGAAGCAGATAGATAACCTGCTCAACAAAGAGCTCAGTGAGCAGATGAAAAAACTGCAGGAGCTCCTGCAGGAGAAGAATGCCAACATGAAGATGCAGGATTTTCAGAAGATGCAGGACCAGAATGCGTTGTTCCAGATGGATCTGGAACGTATTGAAGAGATGATCAGGCAGATCGAAGCACAGATAATGATGGACGAAGTGGCGAATAAGCTGGAACAATTGTCTGAAAGACAAGATCAGCTTAATAAAAAAACTTCAGACAATACCCAGAATAATGACCAGCTTCGGAAGGAGCAGGATCAGCTCAGGCAGGAACTGGAGCAATTGTTGAGCAAAGAATTTTCAGAAATGAAGGAAAAAGCCTCTGACCAGAACTTTGATGAGGAGCAACAGGCAGGAGAAGAAGCTGGTGACGAGATGCAGGAAAGCGGGGACCAGCTTCAGGAAAACCAAAATCAGAAATCCAAGCAATCCCAACAGAATGCATCCGACCAATTACAAAAAATGGCCTCATCCCTGAAGAATAAGGCGGCGGGTATGGATATGGAGATGATCGATATCAATATTAAAGCCACCAGACAGCTATTGACTAACCTTTTAAGGTTGTCATTTGACCAGGAAGCCCTGATGGAAGAAAGCAGGAACACTGCTACCACTTCCGAATTGTATAAAGACCTGGTAAGGAAACAATACCAGCTGAAGAAGAGCAGTGCACTCATCAAAGATAGCCTGTTCTCGCTCAGCAAGCGTGTGGTACAACTGGGCCCTACGATCAATAAGGAATCTATGGAGCTGGAGAGGCGCCTGGACGAATCAGTCAGGTATATGGAGAACAGGCAATTATCCGTAGCCGGCGTCAATCAGCAATATGCAATGACCAGTTCAAATAACCTGGCGCTGATTCTGAATGAATTATTGAGTAATCTGTTGATGCAGCAGGCCCAAATGAATGCAAGTGGTCAGGGTGAAGGCCAGGGCAAAGGCCAAGGGCAAAGTCAGGGACAAAGCAAAGGTAAGTCCGGGGAAGGCGGAGGAGACGGCGCCGGGGATAAAATGAAAGACATCATTACAGGACAACAGCAGATGGGTAAAGGACTCAGTCAGCTGAGGCAAGAGATGGGAGAAAACCCGGGAGGTCAGCAGCAAGGGCAGGGTCAGGGAAATGGTCAAGGTGAAGGGCAAGGTCAAGGACAGCAAAACGGTTCAGGACAGCAGTCCTCATCCGGGAATGAAGGCAATAATACGGCCGAAATACTGAGCCGCCTGGCTTATGAGCAGGCTAAACTCAGGCAACAGGTTCAGGAGCTGAATAGTATCATGAATAGTAAGGGGATCAAAGGCAATGCCCAATTAATGAGAGAGATCCAGGATCAGATGGACAGGCTGGAGACAGACCTCATCAACAGGAAGGTCAGTGATGACCTGGTCGAACGGCAGAACAATATCCTTACCCGCTTATTGAAAGCTGAAGAAGCCATCAGAGAGCAGGAACAAGATAATCAAAGACAAGGTGAGACCGGCATTGATCGACCAAGGGCCATCCCCCACGAATTGCAGAAACATATAGATGAATTGCAGCATATCAAAGAGATGTACAGAACTACACCTCCCGAGCTGAAACCTTATTACAGGAAAATATCTGATAAATATTTGGAGCAGGTAAACAGTTGAGTCAGCCATGAGATGGAGCCATACCCGGTCCTGCCCGGGGTTTAGGAGAAACTGTAAATTTTAATCGCAGTCCTGTAAAATATGGCAACCAGGTATTGATGTCACTGACATCAGGAAGGTGCATTTCGAAAGCTAAATGTTGCTCAAAGAATAGGTTCTATTGATGCCGGTTTGTTCCAAAAATACTTCGTCATGTGATATGATGACTATTGTTCCCTTGTAATTTCCCAACACTTCAGTAAGGATTTCAATGTTCTGAATGTCAAGATTATTAGTCGGTTCATCCAGGAAGATGATATCAGGAGGAGAAGAAGAAAGGGAAAGACTGCACAATGTCAATTTCATTCTTTCCCCGCCACTGAGTTGGGATACGGGCTTATCCCAATCTCCCGGACCGAAAAGAAAATGATGCAGTCTGATTTTTAATGTATGCTCTTCCAATAAGGCATCATTAAATACTTGTACCTGTTCATACACGTTCATGGAAGGATCCAGCACCGAATAGTTTTGATCCAGGTATACAGAAGAATACCCGGCTTTCCTGATTTCTCCGGAAGCAGGCATCAGCTTTCCTGCCAGTGTATGGACGAGGCTGGATTTCCCTGAACCGTTCCGACCCTGGATAGCTATCCTGTCCCCACTGTATATTTTTAGATCGACAGGCTCCTTCCATACAGGACCCTTGCCGAAATCGACCTGTACCTGTACAGCATCGATCAGTAATTTGCCGTGATGGTACTGTGCATTGCTCAGGCTCAATTTCATTTTTCTTTTATCTACGACCTCATTTCTCAGTTCCTGAAGTGATTGGGACAATTGGTTGGTTTTTTCATCGTGGGTGCTTTTTAATCTGGATCCGGATTGTTCAGCTTTGTTCCGGAGCGTATTCATCATTATCTTAGCCACACCCGCCTGTGCCTGTTTCTTTTTTCCTCTTGCTTCCAATCGCTGTTGTCTTTCTATCGTCTGTCTTTCCGTTTCCTTTGCTTTCTTTAATTCTTTTGTTGTATGCAGGATCTCAGAAGCAAGTGCGGCTTCTTCAATTATTTTCTGTTCTTTATAGAAACTATAATTGCCCCCGTATCTGTTTATTTTTTTTTGCTCGATTTCTGCGATCTGAGGTAGCATGTCGAGCAGTTTTCGGTCATGACTTACAACAAGCAGGGTTTCCTTTGTATCATTGATCATCCGGTAGAGTCGTTCTCTCTGGATTTTATCTAAATGATTGGTTGGCTCATCCAGAAGGAATAAGCTACCCGGATATAAAGCTAACTTGGAGAGCAGCACCATGGTTTTCTCACCGCCACTCAACGTATTTAACTGTTGGTTCAGAGAGCTCCCTGACAGGCTCCAGTACGCCAGAGCTTCCTGGACACGCTCTTCTATGGTCCAGTCATCATCCAGGATCAGGAAGTTTTCCTCTGAGAGATCTGTTCCTTCAAGGATGGATTGCAATGCGGAAATTTTAGATGCGATACCCAATGCTTCTGCAATTGTCTGATGATCGAATTGTCCAAAATTCTGAGGAATAAGAACAGGGGCTGTCTGAAGCCGGATTTCCCCCTTGTCAGGGTTTAGCTCATTGTTAATGAGCCGTAACAAGGTCGATTTTCCGGAACCATTACGACCAATGAGCCCCGTTTTTTCCTGGGTCTGAAGGTTAAAATGCAGATCTTCAAACAAAGGAGTGCCATCTGGCAAATAATAATCAAGTTGCTGTATCTGTAGCATATTTCTTCTGATGATAGAGTGGTGAACAATAGATAAAGGCAGCTATAACTGCTGGGCAGGTATATGCTATTCTGTATTGAATTCCCGGAAAAGAAGAAATAAATGCTACATTTTATGTTGAAGAGAGTGGTGAATGAGCTTACAAAATTAAGGAAATAAACATTAATAAATACATCATCCGCTCAAATCTGTATTACACGTTTCCCCCCGATACCTGATCATCTATACCGACTTCCACCTGATAAAGATGTTTTTTCTGTATTTCCAGGTCAGGAGTATTGCCAAAGCAAGGACACCAAAAGGCCAAAGATGCGTTAATCCGATCAATATGATTGTAAAGAAATCCCACCCGGAGGACAAGGCATGAATGAACTGGCTTCCGAAAGCCGGTTGCATTTGTTGCTCGATATCAGGGACGATCATATATTCGATCTGTTCCGGCTGATAGAGTGAAATGCTGATCGTGGCATACTTCACCTGGTCATTGATGTAGAGATTATTGACTTTGCGATCTATTAGCTCATCTTTAGCTTCCTGATCATACCGCTGAGCCTGCAGTACATCATCTGTACTTTTTGATTTGCCGATAGCTTTTTCATTTGTATATGTTCCGGACTTGAGTTGGTTGCTGAGATAATCCAGTGTAGCATCTTCCAGGTGAAGGTTCCGGCTATCGATAAATTCAGCATGGTCAGCCGTAAGGCTCAGGAAGCTGTCCAGCTCACTGGCGGGGATTTTTACTACCAGGTAGCTTTTGGTGGTATATGCGTTGGCCAGCTTCAGGGAATCGGAATGGTACGGGATAGACCTGGAATAAGTGGACATATTGCTGATCTGGCTTTCCATTACCAATCCATTCATAGCCCTGGCTGCTCTTTCCAGCAGTACTGTAGTTTGGTTGACATTTCGGACACGTACTTCCATATCCGCTTTTTTCATCATTTTGCGCTTTGGGTCATGGATGGGCGCAATTTCATCATGATGCACCAGACCTTCAGATGTGATTTTTTCATTACCTGCTGTTACAGAAGACTCAGAATGGTCATTTTTTGCGGGTTGCTGGCAGCCTGACAGCAGCATGGCTGATAAGGTGAAAGCGGGCAGGGATTTCCAGAACTTTTTCATTGTATAAAATATTTTTGGTGATTTGGTATTTATACCGCGACAGGTCAAAAAGTAAGCTCATTTCCGGGAAAATAATTTTTCCACAATAATGTAGGAGAATGTTGCGTTTTATCCTGTTTTGTATGTAGGGCAATGAATCTGGGAGGAACTCCGGGTTATTACAGCAGGTGAATTTATTAAGATAAGTTTATTGAATATTCTTATTTATATTTTCTAACTTGCGGGGTTTATCCATAAAAACAATATATATGACACAAGTAAAATCAGGAGACAAAGTAAAAGTACATTATAAAGGAAGCCTTAAGGATGGTACGGTCTTTGATTCTTCTGAGGGTAGAGAACCATTGGAGTTTACGGTAGGGAATGGTATGGTGATCAAGGGGTTTGATGATGCACTGCTGGGTATGCAGACCGGAGACAGGAAAACGGTGGATATCCCTGTAGATCAGGCGTATGGTCCTACCAACCCTGATATGATTTTGGAGTTTTCCAAAAACGATTTTCCGGCAGAAATGGACCCGCAAGCAGGAATGGGCATTCACTTGAGTGATCAGATGGGCAATAATATCCCTGCCACTATTGTAGAAGTAAAGGATGAGACAGTAATTATTGATGCCAATATGCCTCTTGCCGGTAAAGACCTGATTTTTGAGATTGAGTTGGTAGAGGTCAATTAATCTGAATAGCTAAAAAATAAAATCTTATATAATATACCACGTATTGTATGGACTATACACTTTTATTGCAAGCCGCTGTAGATACGATACAGCAGGTTACTCCTGCTCCGCCGGAAACACAACAAGTTGAGCAATTATCTCTATGGTATCTCCTGAAAGAAGGTGGTCCCCTGATGATTCCCCTTGCGATCTGTAGCATTATAGCTATTTATGTGTTTTTTGAGAGAATGATGGCCATCAGGAAAGCCGGCCAGGTCCCATTGAACTTTATGAGCTCCGTAAGGGAATCCATATTGGAAGGTAATATTTCCAGGGCATTGTCCTACAGCAAAAGCTTCGCAGGTGCTGTTCCCAGGATGGTTCAGAAAGGAGTCAGCCGTATCGGTAAGCCAATGGACCACATTGAGAAATCAATGGAGAATGAAGGGAAGCTGGAAGTATATAAAATGGAGAAGAACCTCAATATTTTATCTACGATCGCCGGTATTGCGCCGATGTTCGGTTTCCTCGGGACGATTGTCGGGATGATTATCTTATTTTTTAATATTCAGATCCATGGATTTGAGATGAAAAATATGGCCGGTGGTATATATACCAAGATGGTTACATCAGCTGTAGGTTTGATCATCGGGTTGGTGGCCTATGTAGCTTATAATTATCTGAATTCTCAGATTAATAAGAATGTCAATAAGATGGAATCAGCAAGTAACGAATTGCTGGACATCCTTCACGAACCTGTTCGATAACATAAAAATGACATCCTCTGTTAATTTGGCTAACTTTGCAATTGTAAAAAAATATAATCTCAATCATATTTTATGAATCAGCAGATAATGTTCAAAAAAGTAATCATCATTCTATCTGTATTGTGTTTACTTTTTTCATTTCCTGTATTGGGTCAGGATGTGCCCAGCAATCCGGCCAACCCGATTAATCCGAATAATATTCCTCCCGGTTTTCCTTCAGTCCCTGTTAACCAGGATGTGGATAAGACAAAAATTCCAGGCCAGGATAAAAGCCAATCCAATCAAAATCCGAATGCCCAGACGGATAACCAGACGGTTAAAGAAGATAATACCAAGGAAAACAACAATACAGAGGAGCAAGTGGGCGAGTCATCAGTGGAAGTCACCAATGATGAATATGAAAGTGAAATGGAGAAGCGTGAAGGCAGGGAAGGATTTATGAGGAATGCCTTTGTAGAAGGGATACAGATTTATGGCTCCGAGCTGTTCAGGAACTCCTATACCAATAACAGGAATATGACCAACCGTCCTACTCCCCTGAATTATATGCTGGGCCCCGGCGATCAGCTGTTATTGGATATTACCGGTATCAATGTGGTCTCCTTTAACCCTACGGTTCAGCCGGATGGATCCATTTCATTGAGAGAATTCGGAAGAGTGTTTGTAGGAAGTAAAACGATAGAGGCTGCGAGAGAGATTATCAAAGCGAGGCTCAATGCCAATAATTTTGCCATAGATAAAGGCTCTTCATTGGATGTAAACATAACCAATGTCAGGAGCTTTACGATTACGGTGATGGGCCAGGTGGGGAGTCCGGGTTCAAAGGTAGTGGGAACCTTCAATACTGTGTTGGATGCCTTGAACCTGGCAGGAGGGATTACTTCTATTGGGTCTTACAGATATGTACAGCTGATCAGGAATAACCAGATCTATGCTGAGATCGATTTGTATAAGATGATCAGTGAGTCTGATTTTTCAAGCAATTACTTCCTGGAAGACAATGACATGATTGTCGTTCCCATATATCGGACGCGCGTGGCGATGACCGGTGAGGTCAAGAGACCGGGTTGGTTTGAAGTTTTGCCTTCCGAATCTTTATGGCACGTGATCCAATATGCCGGGGGATTCAAGGAGTCTGCTTATACCAATTATATAAAAGCTACACAATATACGGATGAACAAAAAAGGGTCAGGGACATCCAGTTTCAGGACCTGGAATATTTCAATCCCGTAAGTGGAGACCGGTATTTTGTGGATCGTATTTTAGACATTGTGGAGAACAGGGTAACGATCCAGGGAGTTGTACAAAGACCGGGATCTTTTGAATTGGAGACTACCGGTACATTATTGAAGCTGATCGAGAAAGCAGGCGGGTTGAAACCTGAAGCTTTTACCACAAGGGCTTACCTGACCAGGACCAATGCGGAAAACGGAGCATTTGAGAATATTACCATAGATCTTGAGAGTATTATCAACAAGCAAAGCCCTGACATACCTCTCGAACGGGAAGATATCCTTTATATCAAATCTATATATGATATGGCGGATCAAAGCACGGTAACCATTGCCGGTAAGGTAAGGAATCCCGGTACCTTCAGCTTTTATATCGGAATGACAGTCGAAGACTTGGTCATGCAGGGAAATGGATTCTCCGACGGGGCCAATTTCCAGGAAGTTAGGGTAGTCAGAAGGGTCAAGGACAGTGACAGAAGATCTCGCGATGCTAAAGTTTCAGAAGTGTTTACTATTGCCGTAGACCCTTATTTGAGATTGAAAGACGGATCTTTCAAGCTGGAGCCTTATGACGTAGTATCTGTTTTACCACTGACAGGTTATGTAAGACCGGTTATGGTAGAAATCGAGGGGCAAGTGATGCAACCGGGCAATTATTCCTTGTTGAAACGTAGTGACCGTATTTCGGATCTGGTGGCCCGGTCGGGAGGTTTTACCGAGATGGCTGACTTGAGAGGCGCTTCATTATACAGGCCTTCCAACCCCCATACAAGCAATGAAGCCAGATTGAATCAATATAGGAAGTCTATGAGAAGGCAGGATTACAGAACCGAAATTGTAATGGAAGAATTACAAAACGGTGTAAAACTGGAAGAAACCGGATTTCAGCTGGATCCTAATATTATTCCTCTGAACCTGGATGACATTCTCAGGAATCCCGGATCAGATAAAGATTTAGTTTTGATGGAAGGAGATGTTTTAAGTATTCCTTCACAAAAAAATACTGTTGAAATTACAGGTCAGGTAGGTTTTCCTACAGTAGTATTATATGAAAAAGGAAAAGATATCTTTGATTATATCAATCATGACGCAGGTGGATTCCTGGAGAGTGCGGATCGGAAAAGGACTAAGGTGGAATATAGGAACGGAAGATCCAGTACCAAAACATTTTTTGGCAGCTTTCCTGTTGTTGAACCCGGTTCAATCATTTATGTGCCAACAAAGATAGTTAAAGAAAAAAGAACGTTTGAGTTGCAATCTATTGTAGCATTATCATCTACTTTGGCATCTACAGCCGCTGTAATTATTGCGATTGTGAGATTAAATAATTAATTATTTTGTTCAATTGAGGATGAAAAAAATTGTTATCACCGGCGGAGCAGGGTTCATCGGATCCCATGTTGTGAGATTATTTGTCGAAAAATATCCTCAGTATCAGATCTACAACCTGGACAAATTAACATACGCCGGTAATCTGGAGAATCTGAAAGATATAGAAACATCGCTTAACTATCATTTTATTAAGCTGGATATAACCGATCAGCAGGCGTTATCTGAATTCTTCAGTGATGTAAAACCTACGGATGTTATACACCTGGCAGCAGAATCTCATGTGGACAGGTCGATCAGCAGCCCTGAAGAATTTGCTATGACCAATGTGATGGGTACGATTCACCTCTTGAATTATTGTAAAGAAATATGGAGAGGAGCATATGGCGAACATGTTTTTTATCAGATCAGTACTGATGAAGTATATGGAACCTTAGGCGAAAAAGGGCTTTTTACCGAGGGTACGGCTTATGACCCACATAGCCCATATTCGGCGTCAAAAGCTGCTGCTGATCATTTTGTAAGGGCCTATGGGGATACTTATGGTATGCAGGTCAAGGTTTCCAATTGTTCCAACAATTACGGTTCTCATCAGTTCCCTGAGAAATTGATACCATTGGCTATCAATAATATCAGGAACAGCAGACCTATTCCTGTTTATGGGAAGGGGGAGAATGTAAGAGATTGGCTGTGGGTGGAGGACCATACGCGGGCAATTGATATTATATTTCATAAGGCCGGACCGGGAACTACTTATAATGTGGGAGGATCTGACGAGTGGAAGAATATTGACCTGATCCGGATATTGTGTGATATTATGGATCGAAAATTGGACAGGCCTGAAGGAAGCTCAAGACAGCTGATCACTTATATAAAGGACCGGGCGGGCCATGATCTCAGGTATGCGATTGATTCCTCGAAGTTAAAGAAGGATTTAGGTTGGGGACCGAGCTTACGGCTTGAAGAAGGACTTGAAAAAACAGTAGACTGGTATTTGGGAAATGATGCATGGATGAACAATGTGACTTCCGGGGTATACCAGGATTATTATAAATTTCAGTATCAGAAATAAAAAGTGATGAAAGGCATAGTACTGGCAGGCGGTTCCGGCACACGATTATATCCTATTACGAAAGGGATCAGCAAGCAGCTGATGCCCATTTATGACAAGCCGATGATCTATTATCCGATTTCTGTATTGATGATGGCAGGAATACGGGATATCCTGATCATTACCACCCGGGAAGATCAAGAATCCTTTCAACGTTTATTAGATGATGGCAGCCAGTGGGGATGCAGGTTTGAATATCTTATTCAAGAGAGACCTGAGGGATTGGCACAGGCTTTTGTTCTGGGTGAGGATTTTATAGGAAAGGATAAGGTTGCACTGATTCTTGGTGATAATATTTTTTATGGTGCAGGACTGGCTAAAAAGCTTCAGGATTGTACAGAGGTAGAGGGAGGGCTGGTGTTTGCCTATAGAGTGACTGACCCAGAACGCTATGGAGTAGTAGAATTCGGCTCGGACCATAAGGTGATCTCCATTGAGGAGAAACCCCATTATCCCAAATCTGACTTTGCGGTACCTGGTTTGTATTTTTATGATAATACTGTAGTTGATATTGCCAAAAGCATTCGGCCCTCAGGAAGAGGTGAATATGAGATTACGGATGTGAACAGGAAATACCTGGAAAGGGATACACTTAAGGTTTCTATCTTAGGCAGGGGAATTGCCTGGTTGGATACAGGAACTTTCAATTCTCTGATGCAGGCCAGTCAGTTCGTACAAATTGTAGAAGAACGCCAGGGTTTAAAGATCGGGTGCCCGGAAGAAATTGCTTACAGGATGGGATATATTGATAAAGCGCAATTGATCCAAATTTTGAAACCGCTTAAAAAAAGTGGTTATGGGGAATATCTGGCATTGATAGGAGAAATATTTGAAGTCTAATAAACGATATTTATATAAATGGAAGAAAATACTAAAACGGTAACTCCCAAAGAGATCATTTTAACAGTAAAAGACTGGTTGGGTTTTATTATCAAGAAATGGGTACTTATTTCCATACTTGTTGTTCTTGGTTTAATAGGGGGATACATCTATGCTATTTCGGCATCAAAGATGTTTATAGGCGAAACAAATCTTGTATTTCAAACCAATACAGGAGGAGGAGATGTCTCAACCATCTCAATTCCTCAATTATCTTCTTCCGGTAATGCTAATTTATTCCAGGGGCTGAATTTATTGTGGCTCTATAAGTCAAAAGGGATGATAAGGAAGGCCTTGCTTAGTTCTGTTGAAATTAATGACAATAGCAAGAAACCATTAATTCAAATGTTTTTGGAAGTCGACCCTGTCATTCAGGAAAAGATAAAAAAAATGCAGGAAAGAGGAGTAAGTATTCCTACTTACATGAGCCTGAATGCAGCTGATACCAGTCACCTTACGAGAGATCATGAACAAATTCTGAATATGGCAGTTTCAATAATAAAAGAGGAGTATTATGAAGCTAAATTACAGGAAGCTACGGAGGGAGTTATTAATTTAAAATTCAGTCACTTTAATGAATTGTTTGCACTTTTATTTTTGAACAATTTAGTACAAAGTGTAAATTCCTATTATATAGAAACAAAGACAGGTTATTTAAAAGATCAGATAACTGTATTGGAGCAAAGTATACGAGATGCCGAAACTTCAATGAGTATAAATATTTTTGAATCTGCAGAAGCAATAGAACAAATCCCTTATCCTAATCCTAACTTACAGACGATTAAGGTGTCTCCACAAAAAAAAGCTGTAGATGCGGATGTAAGCTCCAGGCTTTATGTACAGTTGAGGCAGCAACTGGAGTCTGCAAAGCTGACGCTTGCAAAGGAGACTCCGGTGCTTCAGGTTATTGACAGACCTATACTGCCTTTGCCATTGGACAAGAAGGACCCTGTTGTTTTCTCGCTTTTAGGAGCAGTCTTGGGAGGATTTATAATCGTACTGATATTAACCATATTGAAAATATATAAAGATATTATAAATTAAATAAGTAATGAAAAGCAATATGATTGAGAGCGTCTTAATTACAGGTGGTACCGGCTCATTGGGTAAGGCCTTAACCAAACATATTTTATCAAATTATCCTGATTTAAAGCGTTTGGTTATCTTTTCTCGCGATGAACAAAAGCAATTTCAGATGGCCCAGGAATATCCGCATGATAAGTACCCTCAAATTCGATTTTTTATAGGCGATGTCAGAGATAAGGATCGGTTAACAAGGGCTATGATAGGAGTAGATGCCGTGATTCATGCAGCTGCGATGAAGCATGTCCCGATCGCAGAGTATAATCCGGATGAATGTGTTAAAACAAATATCCATGGGGCTCAGAATGTGATAGACGCCTGTTTTGAAACCGGGGTGAAGCGTGTAGTCGCCTTATCTACCGATAAGGCATGTGCGCCAATAAATTTGTATGGTGCAACAAAATTGGCTTCCGATAAATTGTTTGTAGCAGCCAATAACATCAGGGGAAATAACCCGATCCGTTTTTCTGTGGTCCGTTATGGAAATGTCATGGGTTCCAATGGCTCCGTTATCCCATTTTTCATTCAAAAAAAGAAGGAAGGCGTATTGCCTATCACGGATCCGAATATGACCCGCTTTAATATTAGTTTGCAGGGAGGAGTAGAAATGGGTCATGCATGCTTTGTTTGAGGCCTGGGGCGGAGAAAATTTTTATTCCCAAGATTCCTTCTTATAGAATATTGGATGTAGCAGCAGCGATAGGGCCTGAATGTGAACACAGAGTTGTAGGAATCAGGCCTGGAGAGAAAGTTCATGAAGAAATGATTACACCTTCTGACTCATTCTATACTTATGATTTGGGAAAGTATTATACGATTCTCCCATCCGTTACAAAATGGAAGCTGGAAGATTTTTTGAAAGCGTTTAATGGTAAAAAGGTGCCTGAAGGGTTTGCTTATAACTCCGGCGAAAATACCGAATGGGAAACAGTAGAAAAGCTGAGAATATTAATTAAAGAACACGTAGACCCAACTTTTGAGGTATAAAATGGAAAATAAAGTTATCCCATACGGTCGCCAGAATATTACTGAAGCAGATATTCAGGTGGTGATTGAAACCCTGAAATCCGACTATTTGACTCAGGGGCCTAAGATTGCGGAATTCGAAAAGAATTTTGCACATTACGTAGGTGCCAGATATGCGGTTGCGCTGGCAAATGGAACAGCTGCTTTACACCTTTGTGCCTTGGCTTTGGATGTCAAAGAAGGCGACAAAGTGATTACCACACCTATTACCTTTGCAGCTTCTGCCAATTGTGTGAGATATTGCGGAGGTGAGGTCATATTCGGAGATATAGATCCGGAAACTTATTTGTTAGATATAAATTCCGTAAAAAAAACTGTTGGAATCTTCTCCCAAAGGAACTTACAAAGGGGTGATCCCGGTTGATTTTGCAGGCAGGGCGGTCAACCTGGAGGCATTCAGAAAATTGGCAGATGAGTATGACCTCTGGATCATCGAAGATGCCTGCCATGCCCCGGGGGGATATTTTACAGACAGCAATGGGCATCAGCAGCTTTGCGGAAAACAGTAATTTTGCCGAGCTGGCCATTTTTTCCTTTCATCCTGTCAAGCATATTGCTTCTGGCGAAGGAGGAATGATTACTACAAATGACGAAGCGCTGTATCGGAGATTGTTACAGCTGAGGACACACGGTATCGTAAAAGATAATGATTTATATACCAACTCGATAGAATTTGCAGGGGGTAAAGATGAATACCCTTCATGGTATATGGAAATGCAAACCTTGGGCTATAACTACCGCATTACAGATTTCCAGGCCGCTCTGGGAAATAGTCAACTGCAAAGAGCGGACGAAGGTGTTGAAAGAAGAAGAGCCATTGCCAAAACTTATCAGGATGCATTTACCGGGAAGCCGTATCTCAAAGGCCAGTCAGGCTCTGTGGAGGGGCATGCATATCATTTATATGTATTGGAAGTAGAAGACCGGCTAGGGCTGTATGATTTCCTGAGGACAAAAAGGATTTTTGCTCAGATACATTATATCCCTTGTCATTTGATGCCGTATTACAGGCAATTCGGGTGGAAGGAAGGGGACAGGCCTCATGCTGAGACTTATTATCAACACTGTATTAGTCTGCCGATGTATCCGACGTTGACTGATGAAGAGCAACAGTATGTTATTAATTGTGTAAATGAATATTACCAGAAATAATCTTTGCATCATTCCTGCAAGAGGAGGCAGTAAACGGATCCCAAGAAAGAATATAAAGGAATTTTTAGGGAAACCCATTATAGCATATTCGATTGAAGCAGCACTTCAGTCGAATTTGTTTGAAGAAGTAATGGTATCTACCGATGACGAAGAAATAGCACAACTCGCAAGAAAATACGGAGCTAAAGTTCCCTTTTTTCAGGTCTGAAGAGACTTCTGATGATTTTGCACCACTCAAAGCTGTAATCAGTGAAGTAACGGACAATTACAAAAAATCGAATAAAACGTTTGATCATATATGCTGTATTTTACCGACAGCACCTTTTGTAAATCAGAATATTTTGACAGATGCCTATCATTTCATGTTAGAAAAGGGATTTGATTCTGTGCGACCGATCGTTAAGTTTGGTTATCCCATTCAAAGAGCGATACGTTGCAATGAGGGTAAGATAGAGATGATCCAACCTGAACATATTTTGACCCGTTCGCAAGATTTAGAAGAAACCTTTCACGATGCAGGACTTTTTTATTGGATGCATTTTCCAAATGGGTTAGAAGGAGAAAATAAGGGAGGACTGATCGTGTCTGAAAAAATAGCACAGGATATTGACACATTAGAAGATTGGGGAAATAGCGGAAATCAAGTATAAAATATTGAACACATGAGAGAAAGTATATTAATAGTTGGAGGAGGGTTTGGTCAAGTTCCGGCCATCCTTTCAGCTAAAGATTTAGGCTTAAAGGTAGTAGTAGTTGATAAAAATCCTGATGCTGTAGGAATGAAAATAGCAGATTATTCATATGCAGTAGATATTATCGATAAAGAGGGGGTTCTAGAAATAGCCAAGAAACATAAGGTAAAGGGAGCCATGACAATGCAGAGTGATCTTCCTGTACCTACAATAGGATTTATTAATGACCGATTAGGTTTAAAAGGAGTAAACTTTGAAACTGCCCAGGTTTGTAGCAATAAAAACCTAACACGGCAAAAGCTCAAAGATAAAAATGCAGCCCAACCTATTTTTGAAATCGTAAAGAATTTAGTGGAGGCAGAGGCAACTGCGAAAAAAATCGGATTCCCTTGTGTTGTAAAAGCTCCGGATAGCTCCGGTAGCAGAGGTATCACTAAGATATCCAAGATTGAAGAAGTGACAGATGCATACAATGAGTCTTTAAAATATGCTAGGCAAAATGCTATCATTATAGAAGAGTTTATAGAGGGTATTGAATTTGGAGCACAGACATTTTCTGTAGACGGGAAGTGTGAACTTGTATTGTTGCACAATGACACGATGTCCCATCCTCCGTATATGATTCCAATAGGGCATTCTTTCCCATTCGTTATGTTAAATGAAGAAGAAAGTAAACAAGCGATAGCCGATATTAAAAATGCTGTAGAAGCTGTAGGAATTGAAAATGGTCCCGCTAATATTGATTTAATATTGGATGTCAATACTAAGCGGGTTTAAGGTTATTGAAATAGGAGCTAGAATCGGGGCGACTTGTTTTGCCAGAATTAGTATATTATCATACCGGAATTGATTGGGTGAAAAATACAATATTGAATGCTATTGGTGAAGAGGTTGATTTGCAGTTGAAATTTGAAAAACCTGTAGCTGCAATCATTATAGAATCTCCTAAAGATGGTGTTTACCGAGGTTTTGAAGTAAATGATAAAGAAATGAGAAACCAGATTTTAGAGTTTGAAATAACTACCTCAATTGGAGAACAAATAAATCAATTGAGAAAGGGAACAGACAGAATAGGTAAGATTGTAGCCTATGGTGATAATGTCGAAGAAGCAGAAAAACGGGTTGAAATCTTTAGAAATGAAGTTCAAATAATAGTGGAATAGATGAATATAGCTTTTATAACTAATGGATCTTTATCAATAGGTTTTGGACATATCTCCAGGACGCGGATGCTGTATTCATTCTTTACAAGCAAAAATAATTCAGTTAAAATAATAGTACCGGAATCCTGTATATTCTCCTTCGATGGAGATTTTGTTGTTGTAAGATCGTTCTGCGAACAAGATTTGGAATTTTTGGAGTCAGATTATGATGTTGTTATTATTGATAGTATAGAGAGTGATTACGATAGTTTGTCCTGGTTGTCTAAAACAAAATTATTTATAGTTTCAATAACACTATTTATGTTCGATTTAAAAAAGAGATTTGAACATATATCATTTTTTCCTTCTGTAAAGGATTCTGAAATTATTACCGCAAGCAGAACTAAAATATATGTGGGGAGAGATTATCTAACATTTAGAGAGGAATTTAATCATTCTTATTTTCAGATTAATCCGGATTCAAAAAAGATTATAGTAACTATGGGAGGTACAGATCCCTATAGTCTGACATTAAAAGTCCTAAAAAGCCTTGTTTAAAGACAGCACTTTGAGTATTACAATCTTACTTTCTGAAAAGGCAAACGATTATAATGAATTGAAGAGAGTTTCAGACTTATACCCAAATGTGGAATTAATTGGATTTACCGATAATCTTGTCAAATTATTTTCTGAAAATGATATAGCTATTATTAATGGAGGATTGACTAGATATGAAGCTAGTGTAGTGGGTATACCATTTTTAGCAATCTCTATTCACAAAAAAACAGTTTGAGATCACTCAGGAGTTGGTTGAAAAAGGGGCTGGAATCAATTTAGGAGTACACAATGAACTGGATGAAGAAAAAAATATACACTTCGGTTATAGATCTGTTGAGTAATTCCGAAAGAAGAAAGAGAATTTCATTAAAAATGAGGAGTTTATTTGATACGAAAGGAGTTGAAAGAATATACAAAATTATTAGTGATAATTTTATGATTTATGAAGCCAATAACTAAATGGGCGAGGATAAAGATAAAATGGCAAATGCTTTTTATTCCAGATGGTCCCTTGGGAGATAGGGTCAGGGGGAAAATTATACGAACCATATTTAAAGTCGTATGGAAAAAATTTCAAAGTTGCTAGTCAGGCTTATATTTTTAATCCTAATGGACTAGAAGTAGGAGATAATGTTTATATTGGTTTCAACACTTATTTAGGCCAAGGTGAAATTAAACTTGATGATGAGGTATTAATTGGGAATTTCGTTTCAATTACAGCTTCAAATCACTTGATGAAAGGAGATAGTTTTCGATTTGGCGGTTTTAAAGCTGAGCCAATTTATATAGGAAGAGGGACATGGATCGGAGCTCAAAGTGCCATAACAGCCGGTGTAAGAATCGGGAGATCTTGCTTGATAGCTGCTGGTTCTATAGTTACAAAATCTGTTGAAGATAGAATTGTTGTAGGAGGAGTTCCGGCCAAGAAGATAACTACGATTGAAGAGTTTAAAAAAAAAATATGGGTTAGGAAATGAATGATCAATCTTTGTATATCATTGCAGAAATCTCGGCAAATCATAATAATGATTTGGATTTAGCCTATCGTACAATAGATGCGATTGCAGAAAGTGGTGCCGATGCAGTAAAAATTCAAACTTACACTGCAGATTCACTGACGCTGGATGTAGAGTCAGAGATCTTTATGGCTAGAAAGGGCAGCCTTTGGGAAGGTAGAAGATTATATGATTTGTACAAAGAGGCATCTTTGCCGTATGCCTGGCATAAACCGTTAAAAGAATATGCTGAATCAAAAGGATTAGAATTTTTTTCTTCACCTTTCGATAAGGAAGGGGTAGATTTATTATTCTCTCTGAATGTCCCAAGATATAAAATTGCTTCCTTTGAAATTACCGATATCCCATTGATCGCATATACAGCCAGTCAAGGTAAACCAATAATCATTTCCACAGGTGTTGCCAGTTTATCCGATATTGAACTCGCAGTGGAAACCTGTCGAGAATCAGGGAATAATGATATCACACTTCTGAAATGTACTTCCGAATATCCGGCAGCTGCCGACATGGCAAACCTGATGACCATTCCTAACCTGAGGGATACCTTTGGAGTGAAAGTCGGACTTTCTGATCATACTATGGGGAGTACCGTACCTGTCGTAGCCGTGGCATTAGGAGCAAGAGTAATTGAAAAGCATTTTATTCTGGACAGAAATCAGGGAGGTCCTGATGCGGCCTTCTCTATGGAGCCCGAAGAATTCAAACAAATGGTCAATGCCTGTCACGAAGCAATGGCCGCATTGGGTGAAATCAAGTATGAACTAACCGAGAGAAACAGGAACAGAAGGAGATCCTTGTTCGTATCCTGCGATATCCAAAAAGGAGAAGTGATCACGGCAGAAAATATTAAGTCTGTAAGGCCGGGCTTTGGGTTACATCCCAAGTACTATTTCGAAGTTCTTGGGAAAAAAGCCAAAGAAGACTTACAAATCGGCACACCTTTGCAATGGAAATATTTAGACCTATAAATCAAGCCTAATAAACTGAATTGAATGAAAGCCGATTTCAAGAATAATTTCTGGGGTTATTTTTACTACTACAAGAGTATTGTTGGTAATCACCTGTTTGCCTACCTGTTCGTAAATGTTATTGTCGGTCTCCTTGACGGGTTCGGTCTGGCAATGTTTATCCCGTTATTATCAGCCGCTGCAGGTGATCAGAATGTTGCCGAGGGAGACTTGGGCAATTTGGCTTTTCTTGTAGATATCATTCATGCCATGGGCCTGGAACTGAACCTTAATTCCATCCTTTTGTTTCTTATTTTATTGTTTTGTTTAAAAGGCCTGATCAGGTTTTTCCAGATTAAATATTTCACATTCATAAGATACCGGTTTATTACAAAAGTCAGGCATTCCCTGATGACAGGGCTCCAGGAACTAAGCTATCCGGGATTTACGAAACTGGAAGCCGGAAGGATTCAAAATACGCTGGTAGGAGAGGTTACCAAGCTGTTTGCTTCCATGACACAATATTTTCAGAGCGCACAGATGGTAGTCATGTTACTGACCTATGTGATCCTGGCTTTCTTTGCCAACTGGCAATTTGCCATTCTGATCGGGATCGGTGCCGCCCTGTCTAATTTTATCTACAAGAGAATATTCCAGATAACCAAAAGGCTATCTGTAAATGTAAGCAAAAAGAGCCATGATTTCAATGCCTACCTGATCCAGGCTATTTCACATTTTAGATACCTGAAGGCAACCAATTATTTTGCCAAGTATATCAGGAAACTCAATAAGGTGATCAGAGAGACAGAGCAGATCAATTTCAGAATGGGCCATTACCAGGCGATCTCTTCTTCTACGCGGGAACCCATTATCATTGCCATCATTGCGGGTGTAATAGCGTTTCAGATCAACTATTTGAATGGTTCTCTTTCTTCCATCATTGTCAGTCTGTTGTTTTTTTATAGGGCCTTGTCTTACCTCACCAGCGTTCAAAATTTCTGGCAGAATTTCTTACAGAATGTGGGAAGTATTGAAGCTGTGAATTCTTTGTATAAAGAGATCAGGGAATATAAGGAACAGATTGGCGGTACACCGTATAATATTACGTTTTCTCAGCTGAATACAAGAGCTCTTGCACTGAGTTTTGATAATTTTACCGTTCTCGAAGGTGTAAATGTTCAGATTAATAAAAATGAAACAACTGCTTTCGTAGGAGAGAGCGGATCCGGCAAGACCAGTCTGGTCAATATCTTAGCCGGACTGTATCATCCTACAGAAGGTGGGGTATACCTGAATAACAAAGAACAAATTTCGGATATCAATGTATTAGAATACAGGTCCAGGATCGGTTATATTTCACAGGACCCGGTTATCTTTAATGATACCATTTTCAATAACGTTACATTTTGGGCAGAGCCTAATGCACAGAACAGGGAACGTTTTAAAGAAGCCATTAAATTAGCATCCCTTGAACACTATATCCAGCATATGCCCGATCGGGAAAATACCAGATTAGGAGATAATGGAGTAGCTCTTTCGGGGGGCCAGAAGCAAAGGATTTCCATAGCGAGGGAATTATTTAAAGATGTAGATTTACTGATATTGGATGAGGCAACTTCCGCATTGGATTCCGAAACGGAAAAGGAGATCCAGGCCAATATAGACCAGCTTAAAGGCAAGTTTACAATCCTTGTAATCGCACATCGGCTATCCACTATCCGGAATGCCGATAAGATATACCTGTTAGGAAATAAAACTATCGAAGCCAGCGGAGATTTTAAACAGCTGATTAATATTTCTCCGAAATTTAAAAGAATGGTTGAGCTGCAAATGATAAATTATGATTAAACAAAGGAATATACTGCTGAACGGCGTATTGCCTGATCCCTGGATCCCGATAGCATTACACTTAGAGCAGGAAGGCCATAAAGTGTCTTACTGGATAGGTTGGGGAGATAATGGTAAAAAAGAACTGGTCACCTCTTCGTTACCACGTACCATATTCCACGAGAATATTTTAGCATGGAAAGGGATCCAACCTGGGGAAAGTACAATAAAGGTTCATCAGGAAAAGATGTTGCCTGTGGAGTTCTGGAATAACAGAAGTGAGCTCTTGATAGCTTTGAAAATGATGGACCGGCTGGATGCGGATGGCTATTCCTTTAATTTCAGCGAGCGGGAGGACTTCATTTTTGATCTGGCTACGCAATGGTACAATACCTTGCTGAACCACCAAATAGATACCGTTATTTTCTCTATTGCACCCCACAGGGGCTTTGACTATATCATATACTTAGTAGCAAAGTACCTGGGTATTGATGTCCTGATATTCAAACCGACTTTCGAACCTTCATTGCTTTATATGATGGAGGAAATACAGGGGGAGGCGCTCATGTTGCCCACAAAGGAAATAACCGGAGGGGTTAGTGAGAAATTGACCCAAAAGTGCAAAACGTTTCAGGCGGATCGGGGTACTACTCCCCAATACATGATCAACCAGAAGAAATCCAATAACAACCGGGCGAAAATCGGCCGGTTGACTGCTAAGCTGAGACCTGGCAGGCTCTTTAAGACTGATCTTACAGCACACAAATACAGACATCTGGATTACTACAACCTATTCCCGAAGAACCATGCCACTGCTTATGCGGATTCTTACCTTACACTTAAAACACTAAAAAGATTAAAAACCAACTATTCCAGATTTGTATCTAAAGCCGAATTTGCTAATAATAAGAAATATTTATTGTTTGCTTTACATTACCAGCCGGAAGAGACTACTGTACCCAGTGCAGGAAATTTTTATAACCAGGTTTCTATCATCAAGCAGCTGAGTCAGCAAATGCCGGATGACTGGATTTTACTAGTAAAAGAGCACAGCACCCAGTTCCATCCCAGATTTGATGGGCATAAGGGAAGATACCCGGATGTTTATTCCCGGATTCATCAATTGCCTAATGTGAAGATGTTAGATGAAAATATTCATTCCAGGGAGTTAATTCATCAGGTACAAGCCATTGTTACGCTGACCGGTACTATAGGTATAGAAGCACTTTTATGTCGAAAGCCGGTCTTCCTCTTTGGTAATTCGTGGTACAAAGGATTCAAGGGCATAATTAATATCGGAGACCATCCTGAACTTTTGAATGATCTGAAAGGCATTTTAAATGATCTTCCCTCTGTCTCAGATAAAGAGACCTATAATAGCTTAGAAGAGATTACAAAATATCTCCTTACTGCATATACGTATAAAAATTATGAAAAGTATGCTACATTTGATAAAGGTCAAAATGCTACAATCGTTTTCCGGTATCTTGTTAAATGGTTTTCAAAAAAGGACAGCGAAAAATAAATAAATGAAGATTGCAATACATCATAGGAACGGGTCGTTCAGCGACCAATGGATCAATTACTGTGAGCAGCATAATATGGACTACAAAATAGTTGATTGCTACTCCAATGGCATTGTGGAAGAGCTCAAACAATTTGATATTCTATTGTGGCACTGGCATCACAATGATTACAAGGCACAGCTTTTCGGAAGACAATTGGCTTATGCAGTCGAATATACATCCATTCAAATGTTTCCGGACAGAAACACGGTATGGTATTTTGATGATAAGATCGGACAGAGATATTTGTTGGAAGCAATAGCTGCACCTTTAATAGATTCCTATGTTTTTTACGATAAAAAAAGTGCCATAGAATGGATCAGCAACAGAAGTGAATGGCCTATTGTATTTAAATTAAAAGGTGGCGCAGGTTCCCGGAATGTGAAACTCATTCCAAGCAGGTCCGAAGCTTTAAGGCTGGTTAATATAGCATTTGGGAAAGGCTTTAGCCCGTATTCAGGTTGGGAGTATTTTAAAGGCAGAGTAAAGCAGTACAAGGATAAAATTATTTCCTGGAAGCAATTGTTGAGAAGTTCGATCAGGATCGTTGTGCGCCCTGATTATTTGAAATTAATGCCAAAGGAAAGGGGCTACCTTTACTTCCAGGATTTTATCGGGGAAAATGAGTGTGACAATAGAATAATTGTTATTGGAGATAAGGCCTTTGCTATCAAAAGATACAACAGGCGGAATGATTTCAGGGCTTCCGGAAGCGGCAAGATTGAATACCCGGATAATGAATCCATAGATAAGAGACTATTGACAATTTCCTTTGAAATAAAAAATGCCCTGCGGGTCCAGGCTATTGCCTTTGATTATGTGTATCACGATAATGAACCAAAGTTAATTGAGATCAGTTTCGGGTTCACATCAAAAGTATATGAACCTTGTAAAGGGTATTGGGAAGAAGACAGTCTTAACTGGCATCCCGGTCCAATAAGACCTCAAGAGTGGATAATCGAAGACCTGATTCGCGCTACTCCGTAGCACTTGCAATGACTGACAATTTATAGCCGATGGGATATATAGATGATAAACTAACCTTTACATTACAGGTAATTTTAGTTATGTTGCTGTGCAATATGATTATATTTTCCGTATTGAAAAATGTAATTTACTCTACGCTTATTTCTTTAATGAAATTTCTGTTTTTCTATTTATATTTTATTTATTTTATAGACGTTATACAATATAACCTGAAGGATGATCTAAGATATTTTATGCAGTCCAGGAGGTTGTATGAGTACCTGAACGGGGATGTATGGAGCGTCTTTTCCGCCAGGGGCATATTGTATGCAAGCGGGGTAGCGGGGGGATTCCATTTCGGATATTACATCATCAATATTTTTGCCTTTAAAGCATTTGGGATCTATTATTATGCACCCATCCTGTTCAATTTACCGATTTCGGTTCTTGCAGCGGTATTTATGTACAAAACCTTTATTTTATCCGGTATAAGTAAAAAAGCTGCCCGCTTGTTTTTTGTCTTTTTTTTGCTGCATTGGGATTTGTTAGCCTGGCAGAGTTTTTTCAATCTGAAGGATTCTTTCGTGCTGTTTATGACTACAGTATCCATATATAATATATTATATCTTAGAAAAAAAGGTTTTAACCTCTGGAATTTGCTGGGACTAATTATTACTCTTGCCTTGTTTAATATAATCCGGTTCTATTATTGCTATTTTTTATTGGTTGTAATATTAATTTATATACTGTTTAATGTAGCCCAGAAAATCGAGTCAAGATGGAAAAGTGTGATATTAAAATTTTTAATTCTGATTGTTCTGCCGATTGGGTTTTATGTTGCTTTTAATTCGCTTTTTACTGGTTCCCTGGAAGAAATGGGCAGCGGCAGGACCAATTTCCTGATAGGCAGTGTCCGTTATTTAATTACACCGTTCCCGCTTAATATATCAGAAGATTACCGGTTTTTAAGACTTGCGTCCACTCTGCACTGGCTTACGCTGCCATTTATGCTGTACGGCTTTTATATTTTGGTATCCAGGTATTTTAAAGAACTGGCCCCCTGGATCGTGTTGTTTGTGATGATAGCCGTTTTTTATGGCTCTTTTGCGGAGCTGCAAGGCCCCCGGCACAGGATCCCTATGATTGCCGTAATTTCTGTTTGCCAGTTCTTAGGAATATGGGAATTTTTAAAATTTTTAAAAACAAAAAGAGGAGCTTTAAGTCACTCAGCAAATAATTAATGTATTCAATGCGGGTTATTAAAACAATAAATAAAGTGCTGGACCTCATATATTTGAAATTTAGAGGGAAGATAAAGTATGCAAGAAAGTTGGGCGTAAAAATTGGCTCAGGTTGTCGTATTTATTCTGTTGAGTTTGGATCAGAACCATTTTTAATATCAATTGGTGATAATGTTACGATTACTGCAGGCGTTAAATTTATTACTCATGATGGCTCCTCCTGGTTAATGAGAGATGAAAAAGGAAGGAGGTTTTATTTCCAGCCAATACAAATTGGAAATAACGTTTTTGTAGGAATGAATTCCATTATAATGCCTGGCGTAAAAATTGAGGATAATGTCATTGTGGCAGCCGGAAGTGTGGTAACTAAGTCAATTCCAGCTGTAATCTTCCCCTAAAATAGCTACGATTTTTAATGTAGTTTATTAATTTAGGGACAATGAAAAAAAGTAAGTTTAGCGAGACACAGATTATCAAGATTTTAAAGCAACAGGAATCTGGTGAATCCGTTACGGACATCTGCCGTGAACATGGCATCAGCCAGGGTACCTTTTACGTCTGGAAGAGTAAATATTCGGGCATGGAAGCTTCCCAGCTCAAACAGATGAAAGATATGGAGCGGGAGCTGGCACAGTATAAGCGAATAGTTGCTGAACAGACGCTGCAGATCACCGTACTAAAAGATGTTATTGAAAAAAAGCTCTAGGGCCTGTCGAGAAGCGTGAGCTTGTAGGTTATGCCCGGGAAGATTTCGGGATGAGTCTACGGCAGGCCTGTTCACTATTCAATATCAGTACGTCTGTTTTTTTATTACCAAGCCAAGCGTAAAGATGATTCAGAAGTCATCGAAGAACTTTCCAAGCTGGCAGAACTTCACCGTACATGGGGTTTCTGGATGATGTATCACCGGCTGAGAAAGCTACAGTATATGTGGAACCATAAACGAGTGTATAGAATATACACTGCTATGCGTCTGAACCTTAGGAACAAGCGCAAGAAGCGTCTTCCGGCTCGGGTAAAAGCACCTCTACTGTGTCCTGTAGGTCCTAATATCACCTGGAGCCTTGACTTCATGCACGACACATTGAGTAGTGGGAAGACGATACGCACACTCAACGTCATTGATGACTTCAGCCGTGAGGCTCTTTCGATTGCAGTAGACACAAGCCTGCCTGCACGGCGGGTGATACGAGAACTGGAAAAATTGTTAGAATGGCGCGGCAAGCCTGAGAAGATCCGATCAGATAACGGACCGGAGTTTGTAGCGGAAGCTATGCAGAGTTGGTGTAAGAAAAACGGTATAGAGTGGGAATTTATCCAGCCGGGAAAGCCTACACAGAACAGTTTGATTGAACGCTTCAACAGAACCTTTAGACAGGACGTACTGGACAGCTATATGTTTGACAACCTCCCACAGATAAGAAAATATGCAAATGCATGGGCATGGATGTACAACAACGAAAGACCGCATTCTTCATTGGGGCAGCTAACGCCAACTGAGTTCCTGTTGAAATATGGAAAACTCTCCGAGTTTCCCACATTCCAACAGGATAATAATAGAAACTCTGATTGGAATTATTTAGTTTTGAATGTAGCTAGCTAAGGGAAGATTACACAGCCAATTCAATTGTCGGTGGTGTACCTGCTAGGATCATTGGTGATTTTAATGAGCTAAAAGATAAAATGATGACCTATTATATTTTCTGAAAAAGAAATGGATTTTAATTTAACATATAAAGAGCGTATCCTGAAATTAGAAAATCATTTCAAATTCAAACCTTATTTGAGAATTAAATGAATAACGAGAAAAATATTAATAGTAATCCCAAACGGAATGCTGGGTGGTGCAGAGCAAATCCTCAATATTATTGCCACTCATTATGCTCGAACAGGATTTACAGTTCAAATCATAAGTCTTAAAAGGAAAGGAATTGAAAACTGGGAAAAGCTTTTTAAAAACTATGAAAAAGTTAAGATTAAATCGTTTAAAAATACTTCCGAATTATTGGGATTGATACAATTATTTTTTTATCTGTTAATTGCAAACAGACAGCGCTATCAGTTGGCTTTTTACGTCTCATGTGCATACCACAGGAGTATTAGGCATATTAAGATATTTACGATTTGTAAATGTAAAATATCATATAGGCAGGGAGTCTACAAGTATATTTTTCCGATTTAAAGGATGGAAATTGAAGATGTTTGAATTACTTTATCATACCGGTTATCGTTCATTAGACTTGCTGATTTGCCAGACCCAGTTAATGAAGCAGCAACTCATTCAGAAAATGCCGCACCTGGGAAAAATTACAATTGTTATACCTAATCCCATAGATTTAAACCTGATCAAGCTCTATGAGTCCAAACCTTTGGATAATGATATGGATACCTCTTATATAGTTTCTGCCGGGAGATTAATTGAGGAGAAAGGCTTTGATATCCTTATCGAGGCCTTTGCCCGGATCAGGCAGGAGGGATATACGGCAAAAACTATTGATTTTGGGCGAGGGAAAAGAAAGGCAGAAATTGCATAGCCTGGTGCAGCGGCTGGGTTTGGAAGGGCAAGTGTTGCTGCCGGGATTTGCAGAGAACGTGTATCCGTATTTCAGACATGCCGAATTGTGCGTAGTAAGCTCAAGGATAGAAGGTTTTCCTAACGTGTTGCTGCAAATGATGAGCCAGAACGGAAATGTGGTAACCACCAGATGTGCCGGGGGGCTGGAGGATATCCCTGACCTTCTGACTGCGGCAACACATGATATCCAGGGACTGGCAATGGCAATGAAAGAGCGGCTGGACCATAGATTGGAAAGGGATCATTACGGAGCATACTTAAGAACACGCGATATAGCTGCTTTCGTATCTGCTATAAACCATAAATTATCAGAAAATGTATAAACAGATTTCCATTTGCATCCTGGTCTTATTGATTGGTCCATGGTCCTTTTCCCAGGTCAGTGTTAAAGATTTTGGTGCTGTGGGAGATGGCAAGACAGATGATACCAGGGCTTTTGAACAGGCGATGAGGAAAGCCGCCGGCGAGGGTAAGTATGTGCAGGTGCCTAAGGGGACGTATCTGCTTAGCAGGTGGTCTATTTCTTCAGACGTTAAAGGAAGTCCCGGAAGCATTCTGAAAAAAAAGCACAATAATAAACTTGAATACTATGATTTCTGCAAAGTAGAAAAACAGACAGATATTTCTATAGATGGAATAACGTTTGACGGCAATGTCCTGTTGAAAAGTAATTCTGTTATTCCATCTGCAGGTTCTATACCACTATACATCCTGAACAGCCGGAATATCACCATAAAGAATTGCAAGTTCATGAATTCACCTATGGCCGGTCTGCGGGTTGAGAATTCGAACACAGTTCAGGTGGCTGATTGTGCCGCTGCTTTTACAAGGGGCAATTACGGTGACGGGTATTATTTTGCGAATACCACTAATGGTAAGGTAGAAAACTGTAAAGCTTCAGACTTCACCCGCATCGGCTTCGTCACCGAGAATAGATCCAGAGATTTCGTATTTTCGGGATGTGTAGCGGAGAACGGACACAGTTCTTCAAAAAGCAGGGGGGGTATAGAATACAATGGGGGTTTCTGGTACGAGAATTCCGGAAATATATCAACGGTCAATTGTACTGCCAGTAATATCAAGGACCGTGGCTTTGTAGCAGCGACAGGATCCAAGCTGTTCAATATTCTTCCTAAGAATATTGCCAGCTTTTCATTTCAGAATTGTACATCCAATAATATACCACAGGGCTTCCAGGTAAGCTCAAATGCGAATGTTTCCGTTAGTGCTCTGTTGAACAATTGTATTGCGAACGGCGCTGTCAAAGGGTTTATCTGTACCCCTAATCACCGCAGCGACAGGATCAAATACGAATCATGCACCGCAGTGCTGAATGACCTTGCCCGGCAGCCGCTGAACTCTATCGGGTTCATGTGGGGAAATAAACTGAAGAATGCGGGTGCATTACCAGTTATAGAATACAACAACTGTACCGTAAGATACCCTTCCGCTACGGATTATAATGTCCTGCTCAATAAAAACAGTAATTCCGGTGATATCAGCACTTATGAGGGTGGGGCTGTAACGATAAAAGTGAACAACCTTAAAAATTCCTTCAATAAGGAAGCGGTCATTAAATCCAGGAAGGGTACGCCCAAATACCAGATAGAAAATACCCATCCCCACAAGACGTTTTTTAAGGGTGATCAATAACTATAGGAAGACGGTGGAACAAAAAAATAGGCTGAAGATATTCTTAATACCTCCACAGGTATATGGTATCAAAAAATAAATCGGAGTTATATTATTTTCTTGCAGATAGGTGTTGTGAATAATTTGCTACTTTTGTAGTGTATTTATCCAATTTGCTCAAGACCTGTTTTATGAAATTGATCTTTATACTATTGTTGACCACAAGCTTCCTTTTGGGCGGCCCATTAGCCGCAAATGCTCAAATTACTGCTCATTTTACCGGCACTGAAGAGAGTGGATTTACAAGCGGATATTGGACAGACTCTGCAAATTGGTCTTATTTCAATGTGGAAACGGGGGAATCCATTGACTATTCCGGTCTCCCTGATTCGACGATGAATTTGGAATTATATGATGTAATTGTAGCAGTGCCAGAAGGCTGGGAGGTGTCCTGTAAATCTATTATGGGAACTAGTTTTAGTATTTCTTTGGAAGGGAACGCGACCATCAGCATCTTTGGTAATGTAGAATCCGGCGGTTTAGGCATGGGCGGCAATATCCGAGGCGAAGCTTCTTCGAACGATAGAATATTATTCTGCGGAGATACAGACCAATACGTTTCCTATTCACGGCTGAGAGCTGACAAAGTGGAAGTGTCCAAGCCGGCAGGCAATGTGTATGCCTATGTGAGGTCCAATATGTTAGTTTACGACTCGCTGATCTTCAGCAATGCTCCCGTACCACTAGGCGAAGCACCTTCCGGCAATATTATTGTCATAGGTGGTGGCAATATCATTTTAGACTATGATGCCTATATTGATCTTCCTGCATTCACTGAAGAAGAAGTGCCTCCCCACATTGTTATGAAAAAACCTATATCGATGACCAGCTATTTTTACCGTAATTTCTTTTTTTATGCCAATTTATCGGATTTTTATCATCCCGATTTTACGGAACCGCTTTACTATCCTGTAGGGGCTTCCGAATATAGCTTTACTCCGGTGACCATCACCCCGGAAGCTATAGGTACGACACATTTTACTATTCAACCGGCTACGGATAGCTTTTTTGCCTGTGATGAGTTCATTTTTGCAGAGGACAGCGCTGTAAATGTATCCTGGAAGGTGACGCCTTTTTCATTGGATACTACGGACGGCTTACCGATAATTTATGATCATTCTTTAGAACCTGTAGACATTGAGCTCTCCTTCAATAAGCAAAATATAGGTTATGATGTATCCGGAACTTTTCACCCGACGGATCTTGCATTATTTGATTCAGATAGTGCCGGTTGTTATTTTTATACCGATATACTATCAGATACGAGCGAGCACTACGTCAAAGTTGCCAGGCAGCACCAGGTTCATTTCGGTAATTTTACAGTTGGGAAATCCCCGGATATAGAGGTAATGACAGGTATAGAAGTGGTGGTAGAGGGCGGAGCGGAGCCGGTGATCCATTCGGTCGGAGGCTCTTTATCCCTGGAGGCCCATATTTTACCGGAAACGGCTTATGAAGCCATTACATGGTCTATAGTCCCCATTACGGGGAATGCCAGTATCGATTCAGAAGGAGAGGTAACAGGTATATCTGAAGGCACGGTGTATGCCAAAGCCTCCTATACGTATAATCCCGAAATTTCAGATTCTGTTTTACTGACCATTGTGGATACGACTCTCGGTCTTCAGGTGCCTGCAGTAATGAATGGTTTGGAAGTATACCCCAATCCCTTCAAGGATCAATTGACGGTAAAATTACCGTCTTCCCAAGAAATCCTGAAAATTGAAGTTTTTGATATGCTTGGGAAAAGGATCTATGAACCGGGCCTTATGGACAAAGCATATACAGCAGCATTTGACTTAAAAATCCCGCAGCTCTCCAAAGGAGTGTATGTGCTGTGCATCTACACCCATGCTTCTGTTTATTTCAAGAAAATAATAAAAGAATAGGCAGTGATTAAAACCAATATTGGATTGATGTGCCTGTATAAGTTTGCAAGGGCATGGAAAAAAAACTATAAATTTAGGTGGCCCCAAACGGAATATTGAGGTTGATGTTTATTTTTTGTTGCCCCACAAGCAATTTTCAAATCAAAAATTGCAACAACTAATTTCCACAATATGGCTTAAATATTTAATCCAATAATCATTTCCGATTGTCCCCAAGTTTTTATATCTTTACTCAGTTTTATATATAAAAAATAATAATGGGATTATTGCTGGTTATTCTTGCAGGATTCGCCGTCTCGGGAGCTGTGATTACGTTAAGTCCGCAGTTCAAAAACCGGATTGCTTCCTGGCTTTTTATCTGGCCCTTATTATTGCTGGTATTCTTTTGTTCGTATCTGCCGGGAATATGGGATGGAAAAACCTTTCTGTTCAGGAATTCCTGGGTGAGTTCGCTGGGCGTACATCTGGATTTCAGGATTGATGCATTGTCCCTGTTGTTTTCTTTGATGATCACCGGTATCGGTACATTGGTATTCTGGTTTTCGGGCAGGTACCTCAAGGGAAAGCATTATCATGGGCGTTTCTTCAGTTACCTGACATTTTTTATGGCTTCTATGCTGGGGCTGGTACTGTCGGATAATCTCCTGGCATTGTTTATCTTCTGGGAGCTGACGAGTATATCCTCTTTTTTCCTGATCGGCTTCCAGAATGAAGATGAGCAAGCCCGGAAGAATGCCCTGATAGCCCTGGCTGTAACTGCCGGGGGAGGGTTCTTGTTAATGGCAGGTTTTATCATCATGGGGAGCTATATGGAGAGCTACTCTATATCCGAACTGCTCAGGCATCCGGGATTATTCAGGCATTCCACTGTGTACCCGGTGGTTCTGTTCCTGATCCTGGCGGGGGCTTTTACCAAATCTGCTCAATTCCCATTTCATTTCTGGCTGCCGGGTGCTATGAAAGCACCTACTCCCGTATCTGCATATTTGCATTCAGCCACGATGGTGAAGGCCGGTATCTATCTGCTGGTCCGGTTATTACCGATACTGAGCGGGACGGAATACTGGCATACAACGATCATTCTGGTAGGATGTGTGACCATGACTTACGGAGCCGTACAGTCTTTGTTCCGCAGAGACCTGAAGAGTATCCTGGCATATACCACCATTTCCTCATTGGGGCTGATGGTGCTGCTCATCGGGATCGGTTCTGAACGATCCTTACTGGCTTTATTTGTATTCATCATCGCCCATGCCCTGTACAAGGCCACCTTATTCCTGGTGGCAGGTGTCATTGACTATAAAACCAAGTCAAGAGATATCACTACGCTTCGGGGCCTGAGAAAAATTATGCCCCAGGTGGCTCTGGCCGGTGGTCTGGCGGCATTTTCCTATTCCGGGTTACCCCTGAGTATCGGATTTATAGCCAAGGAGCTGGTGTAATCTTCCCCTAAAATAGCTACGATTTTTAATGTAGTTTATTAATTTAGGGACAATGAAAAAAAGTAAGTTTAGCGAGACACAGATTATCAAGATTTTAAAGCAACAGGAATCTGGTGAATCCGTTACGGACATCTGCCGTGAACATGGCATCAGCCAGGGTACCTTTTACGTCTGGAAGAGTAAATATTCGGGCATGGAAGCTTCCCAGCTCAAACAGATGAAAGATATGGAGCGGGAGCTGGCACAGTATAAGCGAATAGTTGCTGAACAGACGCTGCAGATCACCGTACTAAAAGATGTTATTGAAAAAAAGCTCTAGGGCCTGTCGAGAAGCGTGAGCTTGTAGGTTATGCCCGGGAAGATTTCGGGATGAGTCTACGGCAGGCCTGTTCACTATTCAATATCAGTACGTCTGTTTTTTATTACCAAGCCAAGCGTAAAGATGATTCAGAAGTCATCGAAGAACTTTCCAAGCTGGCAGAACTTCACCGTACATGGGGTTTCTGGATGATGTATCACCGGCTGAGAAAGCTACAGTATATGTGGAACCATAAACGAGTGTATAGAATATACACTGCTATGCGTCTGAACCTTAGGAACAAGCGCAAGAAGCGTCTTCCGGCTCGGGTAAAAGCACCTCTACTGTGTCCTGTAGGTCCTAATATCACCTGGAGCCTTGACTTCATGCACGACACATTGAGTAGTGGGAAGACGATACGCACACTCAACGTCATTGATGACTTCAGCCGTGAGGCTCTTTCGATTGCAGTAGACACAAGCCTGCCTGCACGGCGGGTGATACGAGAACTGGAAAAATTGTTAGAATGGCGCGGCAAGCCTGAGAAGATCCGATCAGATAACGGACCGGAGTTTGTAGCGGAAGCTATGCAGAGTTGGTGTAAGAAAAACGGTATAGAGTGGGAATTTATCCAGCCGGGAAAGCCTACACAGAACAGTTTGATTGAACGCTTCAACAGAACCTTTAGACAGGACGTACTGGACAGCTATATGTTTGACAACCTCCCACAGATAAGAAAATATGCAAATGCATGGGCATGGATGTACAACAACGAAAGACCGCATTCTTCATTGGGGCAGCTAACGCCAACTGAGTTCCTGTTGAAATATGGAAAACTCTCCGAGTTTCCCACATTCCAACAGGATAATAATAGAAACTCTGATTGGAATTATTTAGTTTTGAATGTAGCTAGCTAAGGGAAGATTACACTGGTATATGACGCATCTGTCCATCTTCATGGCATCAATACCTGGATCATCACCTTTTGTATTTTGGTCAGTAATGCGATCCTGATGTACACTGCTTTTTGCACTGGTATATTGCCTTTCTTCGGAAGGATCCCGGATAAATTTGCTGCACTGAAGAGGCCGCACAGGGCTCTTTGGCTGCCACCCGTCATCCTGGGCATATTGGGAATTGTATTCGGGATCTTTCCCCAGCTGCTGGATGGTATGGTCAACCGGTTGATGGGCACGACCCGTGTCCTGTACGCCAATGTTCATTTATCCGTTTGGCATGGGTTCAATACTCCGTTTGTACTGAGTCTGATAACTATTGCACTGGGTTCGATGCTGATCCTGGTATACCGCGCCAGTGATGCTTCTGAGCGGTTTATCCAGAGACTGGAGCCGCTGTCGCCGAAGCAGATCATCATCAGGTTTTCCGAAGGTATCGCCGGTGTTTCCAGGATGTACACCAGTGTTATGCACAATGGATACCTTAGGATCTATCTCCTGGTCATCGTCGTGTTCTTTACTGCACTGGTCGGTTATAAATTATTTGCGGAAGTTCCCATCACCGTGAACCTGTCCAGGCTATCCGGCTTCCGTGTATATGAGCTGATTGTCATTATCGTTATGCTGGCAGCTATTATGATGATCGTATCCACTTCTTCGAGGCTGACGGCCATGATTGCCTTGGGGGTGATCGGGTACTGTATCTGTCTCATTTTTATTTTCTATGGTGCACCGGATCTGGCGATGACCCAATTTACCATTGATACGCTGACTGTAGTATTGTTTATGCTGGTGATGTATCAATTGCCCAACTTCCTGCAATTCAAGAATACGAAAATACAGATCAGGGATGCGGTTGTCGCGATAGCATTCGGTACCCTGATTTCTGTCATCGCCTTACAGGCTATGGTCACTCCCTATGAGAAGGAAGTGAGTGAATTCTATGCTAAGAATGCTTATACTATGGGTAAGGGCAAGAATGTGGTGAATGTCATCCTGGTCGACTTCAGGGGCCTGGATACAATGATTGAAACGGTCGTGCTGTCTATAGCTGCCATTGGCGTCTATAGTATGCTGAAACTAAAGATCAATAAAGGAATAAAAGAATAAATCATTATGAAATCGATTATCTTACAAACGGCTACACGGTATTTGCTGCCATTGCTGCTCCTGTTCTCTGTATTCGTACTGCTGAGAGGACACTATCTTCCCGGGGGCGGGTTTGTGGGTGGCCTGATCGCATCGATTGCATTTGTATTGCATGCATTTGCTTTCGGGCTGAGAAGTGCAAAATCATTGTTTAAATATCAGCCGGGTATCCTGCTGCCTGTTGGCTTGTCGATCTCACTGATCAGCGCTATGATCCCGTTGTTTTTGGGGAAGCCCATTATGACAGGGATATGGTTTTTCGAGGCCGTGCCCGTATTGGGAAGTATCGGTACAGCTTTGTTTTTTGATATCGGTGTTTATACTGTGGTGATCGGAGTTACGCTGACCATATTATTTACAATTTCTGAAAATACATATTGAAAAAATGCAATTATTATTAATCGTAATGGTGGGCGTGTTGTATTCCTCCGGGATATATATGATGTTTCGCAGAAGCATGGTGAAGCTGTTATTTGGCTTGCTTTTACTGGGAAACGGCGCTAACCTGCTGATCTTCCTGATGGGAGACCTGACCAAGGGCAGACCGCCTATCATAGGCGAACAGATGACAAGCCTGGAAGGAGCATACGCGGACCCGGTGCCTCAGGCATTGATCCTGACAGCTATTGTTATCAGTTTTGGATTACAGTCATTTGCGATTGTATTATTGAAAATAGTTTATAAAAATACAGGAACAGACGATCTCGACACATTGAATGTCCAGGATATAGATATATGAATACAAACTTTATTTTAGCGCCTATACTGTCTCAGTTGATTACTTCCATAGTCCTTTTATTCCTCTGGAAAAGGATCAGGTTGAACAAAATGGTGAGCCTGTTAGGCAGCACCGTCACACTGCTGTTATCCCTTTCATTGTTTGTAGCCACCTATCAGAATGATTATCTTGTATTGCATTCGGGAAACTGGAAGCCTCCATTTGGGATTACTTTTGTAGCGGATACATTCAGTGCGGTGCTTGTTTTGCTCACTTCTATTGTGAGTTTTGCCGTTGGGATGTTTTCTATAGGGGGTATAAGTAACCAAAGGATCAGTTATGGTTATTTCCCGATTTTTCATTTGCTGATCATGGGATTGATGGGTGCATTTCTGACCGGTGATATTTTCAATTTATATGTATGGTTTGAAGTGGTCATTATTTCTTCATTTGTATTGTTGACTTTGGGAGGGAAGAAAGTGCAGATGGAGGGAGCGATTAAGTATGTAGCGATGAATATGCTGGCATCTGCTATTTTTCTTACCGCGATCGGCATTCTTTATGGCATCACCGGGAGCCTGAATATGGCGGACATCGCTACGATCATACCCAAGATCAGGAACCAGGGGTTGGTGAGTGTGACCGCTTTAATGTTCTTTGTGGGTTTTGGTATCAAGTCTGCAGTATTTCCTCTGTATTTCTGGCTTCCGTCCTCTTACCATACGCCGCCATCTTCAATAGCTGCTGTATTCGGAAGTCTGCTCACCAAGATGGGGGTGTATGCGATGATCCGTGTATTCACACTGATATTCAAGCCGGATAGCTTTACCCTTTCCGCTTTTATTTTTATAGCTATTGCTACTATGCTGACAGGCGCTTTCGGTACGATCAATAAGACCAGTATGCGGAAGATATTTTCTTACCTGATCGTCTGCCATATAGGCTATTTGATAGCCGGCTTAGGGATATATACAAAGGCAGCGATAGCCGGTGTGATTTTTTACATGATTCATGATATCATCATCAAGGGGAATCTGTTTATGGTCAGCGGTGTGCTGTATAAGATCCGGGGCAGTACGGATATGAGAAGGCTGGGCGGCTTTTATAAGGATTATCCCAAGCTGTCTTTCCTAATGGCGATTGTTTTATTTTCATTGGTAGGGATTCCACCTCTTTCAGGATTCTGGCCTAAGATCCAGTTGTTCCAGGAGGCCTTTGCCAAGCATCAGTATGGGCTGCTGGGCGTATTGATTTTTGCGAGCTTCATCACTTTATTTGTTATAGCGCGGGTATGGATGGAGGTATTCTGGAAGGACAGCCCGAAGTCGCTGGATCTGGTACAGGATGAATTTGAGACGATGGATTGGGTGAAAAAGGTCTGTCTGGTACTGCCGGTTGTGATATTGGCAGCTACTTCAGTCTTTATTGGATTGGGGGCCGAAAAAGTGTATATTGTAGTGGAAAAAATTGCCTCGGATCTGATGGATCATTCAGCATATATCCGGGCAGTACTGAATCATTAAAACAGAGTTATGGTCAAGCAATTTCTGATGAACCTGGTATTGACTTTCCTGTGGGTGGCCCTCACAGGGCATCTGAATTATGCCAACTTTGCAGTAGGTTATTTCCTGGGTTTTGTTATATTATGGATGATCAGCCGGAAGGATAAGCCGGAACAACGCAAATACTTTACCAGGGTTCCGAAGATACTGGAATTTTTACTGTATTTTCTTTATGACACGATCAGGGCTAATCTCCAGGTGGCTTATGATGTGATCACACCCAAATATTTTATGAGGCCGGGAGTAGTTGCATTTCCTATGGATGCGAAGAATGAATTTGAAATTACGATGCTGGCCAATATCATAGCTTTATCCCCGGGTACGCTGGTCATAGATGTGAATGAACCGGAGAAGATCATTTACATACATGTGATGTACCTGAATGATGAAGAGAGATTTATCCAGAGAATGAAAAACGGGATTGAAAAAAAACTACTAGAAATAATAAGATGACCGTAGAAAATTATTTTTTGTTTATCGTCTTTCCGATTCTTTGCCTGGCTTTACTCCTGGTAATGGTCAGGCTGATCAAGGGCCCTAAGTTCGCGGACAGGATAGTGGCATTAGACCTGATCATAACGATCGGTATCGCTATCATCGGTGTATTCGCGATTCTTTCCGAAAAGTCGACATTTCTGGATGCTGCCATGCTCTTGGCGCTGATAGGGTTCCTGGGGACCATAGCATTTTCTTACTACCTGATAAAAGTGAAGAACAATGAATGACATCATCGTAATCATACTCAGTACCGTAGGTGCTTTATTTATTCTGGTTGCAGCCCTGGGTATACTGCGGATGCCTGACTTTTATCTGCGGCTTACAGTTACGATTAAAGCGGCAACATTCGGGATAGGTTTTATTTTGGCTGCAGCTGCCTTGCATTTTGGTGAGTTTTCATTCACAGCCAAAGTATTTGCTATCATTTTCTTTCTGATCCTTACTGCGCCGGTAGGCGGACATATGATCGGAAGAACGGCCTACAAGACCGGTATCAAGCTGTGGCGTCAACCTGAATTCAGGAAGACACCCGAGCGCCCGGATGAGCTGTATGCTGACGATGATGATAAACCGGCATCCTCTGCCCCATCGACCTGATCATGCATACCGTCTTTATCTTACTGAAGGCCTCAACAGCACAAGGGGGTCAATTCTGTGAAAGCCGGTTATGCTTACCTGAAAGTGAATGATAGCTATAACTGCGCGGACCATTTTTATGGTATAGGAGAGTTTCAGGAATTGAAAATCATACTGGCGAAACGCCATACCTTCGGTTTACGAAAAGGATGGAGGTGGTCTCCGTTCGTACAGGCCGGGATTTATACTTCTTATTCGACATATAGCGGCGATTTTTCCGGTGAGGGAACTTCTTTCAACATCAGGAATATTAAGTTCAGGTATCCATGCCGGAGCAGGTTTGCAGTACGGACTTTCAGACTTCTGGCTCTTATTCCCCCAGGCAAACATCCATTATGGATATTATCATGATCCTGCGCAGAATAGCACGGGCGCATTTGCCATAGGCCTTGCCGATATAAGGACTTCTTTGTGCAATTGGGTATAGGCTATCGGGTTTTAAAGGCATATCAGTAAAAATATGTATATTTATAGTTCATAGGATCTGTGATCACCTTATCTGACGTCCCATGAACGAAGCATTCTTACAATATATCTGGCAGTACGCATTGTTTCAACCGGATCAGTTACAAGATACAGCGGGCCGGTCGCTCCTGATCATTCACCCCGGCAGGTTGAATAAAGATGAGGGTCCCGATTTCTCAAATGCCCGGATCAGGATAGACGGAGTAGAGTGGATCGGCAATATCGAGATTCATATCAGGTCATCCGACTGGAAGCGGCACCACCATGAACATCATCCTTTGTACCAGAATATTATCCTGCATGTAGTCTGGGAAAATGAAGGGCTTCCGAGCTGGGGCAATTTTTCTACTTTGGAGATCAGACCCTTTGTCCGGCAGGAAATCCTGGAAAAGTACGGGAAGCTGTTTTTCTTCGTCTTCCCCGATTCTCTGTACCTCCATGCTGCCCCAGGTGCCGGATATCAGGATAAAGGACTGGTTCGAAAACCTTTTGATCCAAAGGTGGCAGCAGAAAAACAAAGGACTGGCAAAGTCTCTTTGTATCTCTGGAGTACAACTGGCGCAGCCTGCTGTATATAAAGCTGGCAGAGAATTTTGGATTTAAAGTGAATGCGCAGCCTATGCGATTGCTGGCGCTATCTGTTCCTTTAAGCATTGTAGAGAAGCTCAGTGACCCGCGAATGACAGCTGCTTTATACTTTGGTATGTCAGGGCTATTGCCACAGGATCACGATCATCCCTATGTACAGCGATTGATCCAGGATTATGTGTTTTTATACAGCAGGTTTGACCTGCGGCCCTTACCGCTGCCGTGGAAAATTTATGCGTTTGCGGCCCCGTAATTTTCCTACTGTCCGTATTGCGCAATTTGCTGCATTGATGAGCACTTACCATACCTTCTTCAGCAAGGTGTTTTCAGTGCACAATCCCAAGGAAGGATATGCTTTGTTTGACCTGAGAACGGACGAATTCTGGGAGCGCCATTTCCATTTTTCAAAAAGAAAGCAGGCAAAATGAAAAGAAGACCTTAGGAAAAGATTCGATTCAGAATATTATGATCAATACGATCGCCCCATTCCTGTTTTTCTATGGCAGGACTATGGAAGATGAATCCTTAAAGGATAAGGCCCTTTCACTGATCGGAAATATTTCTGCTGAGCAGAATCACATCATCAGGATGTGGAAAAACAGCGGACTACATCCCCGATCGGCTGCCGAATCACAGGCCTTGTTGCAGCTCTTCAATGGATATTGCCTGGCCAAAAGGTGCTTGGAGTGCAGAATTGGGAATTATGTTATTTCAGGTCAAAAAGAATAAGATCTATTTCTTTTTTTTCAAACATCAGCTTGTTCACTTCCTCTTTATTATCCTTGATTTTGTCCAGCTGGAAAGCCGTACCAAAGACCTTATCCCAGAATAGATTACTGACCCCGAAGCCTCTGTGCTCATCCTTATAATGATGCAGGTGATGCTGTCTCCATAAAGGTTTCAGCCATTTGAAGGGGGGTGCGAATGCATGAATGGCATAATGCATACTCGCATAGGTCAGATAACCGAGAATGAAGCCGGGAAAAATGACAAAAGCGTGGTAGCCAAAAACCAGGTAAAAGCTACCAAAGATGACAGAAGAAATCACGATACTGGGAACCGGAGGCATGAATAGACGCATCCTGTCCCTGGGATAATGATGATGATTGCCATGAAATATGTATGCTATCTTTTGGATATTTGCATTGTCACTAATCCAGTGGAAGATAAACCTGTGTGCTAAATATTCGAATAAGGTCCATCCGAAAAAACGATAAAATGAACATGCCGGCAATTTCCAGAGCGGAAACTCCGTATCCGCTATACATATGATACAGCATCCATATGATCAATGGAAGGTACATGCTCCAAATCAGCAGCGGAGGAGCTTTGGTCAGTAAAAGTTCCAGGTACTTGTTCCTGAACAGGGTTGCAGACCCCTTATTCTGAATTTTACCATGAGATGATACCGAAGATTGCATGATGATTTAATTCTTGCTGTGTCATAATTGAAATGAAAATTGTATTTACCCTTTTGCATCCGAGTCCCGGTCATTCATATGCTTCGTTTTTTTCATTTATTGTCCCGATGGTAAAAATTGCCACCAGGCCTTCTGATTCATGATTCAAAAAATAAACTTTTATTTTTTTATGCGCTTCATCGATCACATATTCATAATCATTACCTGCATCACTGGTCACCCGGAGGGATAAGGTACGTGTGCCGGGATAGTACTTGGTATTATGAACACTGTATATAGAGGTCAGGTCCTGCGTAAAATGGATAATCTCTTTGCCGCCATCACTAAGCATAAAATAACTGTCTTCATCGTACCCGTCACAATTGTCCAGTCTGCCGGAGAAAACATTTTCTTCGCAATAAGTCCTGTACACGCAGTTATATTTGATCTCCTGCGCCCGGATAGCTGTGCAGGAAACTACTGGTAATGATAACAGGAGGATAAGTTTCGAAATCATGGAAGGAGTACAATTTTACATCCAAATTTACTATTATTTTATCAGAATACAAATGAGCATAAGCTTCCAGGGACACTTTGAGCACTACCATAATAAATAAAACTTACATCAATATATTTATTTGAAATAATTATTTACTTTTTTATCTTTACTCCAAGTAAAAGTATATCTTAGCGGTACAAAAATTTAAACATTTGTTTGTATGGAGTTTGAAATCAAAAGCCTTGGTAAGTTCAAATACCTGGAGGAGGGGGAAGGTGAACCATTAATATTGCTTCATGGCTTATTTGGTGCTTTAAGTAATTTTCAGGAATTATTTAATCATTTTAAAGCCACACATAAAGTGATCATACCGATGCTTCCTTTATTCGATTTGGGACTGGATACGGGTGTAGGTTCGCTAACCAAATATGTGCAGAAGTTTATTGAAGCAAGAGCATTCGAACAGGTTCATCTTTTGGGCAACAGCCTTGGTGGTCACGTAGGGTTATTATATACTTTAAATAATCCGCATCGGGTCAAGACACTTACCCTGACCGGCAGCTCAGGACTGTTCGAGAATGGTATGGGCGAGACATATCCCAAGAGAGGCGATTATGATTATATCAAGAAGAAGACGGAGCTTACATTTTATGACCCGGCTACTGCAACCAAAGAGCTGGTAGATGAAGTGTATTCCATCACCAACAACAGGCTGAAAGTGATCAAGATCATTGCATTGGCCAAATCTGCTATCCGCAATAACCTCGGAGATGAGATCAACCAGATCACTTGCCCTACCTGTCTTATATGGGGAAAGAACGATACGGTGACGCCTCCGATGGTAGCTGAAGAGTTTCATCGCCTGATGTCCAATTCCGAATTGCACTGGATCGATAAATGCGGACATGCCCCGATGATGGAAGTGCCCGATGAATTTAACCGGATATTAAGTACATTCCTGAGTAAGCACACAGGATAAATCATAAGTTATCAAATGGTCATTACCGCAAAGGACCTTATAGAAAAAGACATCCCCGTTATCAGTTTTGAGCATACGGTCCGGGATGCTTTGCAACTATTGGAAGATGCAGACCTGCATCAGATAGTGCTGGTGGACCAGGAACATGCTTTGGGGATATTGTATGAAGAGGATTTGAAGAAAATAACAGACTATAACCAGAAGCTACGTCGCGATATGATCCGTGATAATGCGGTCGGGATCAATGGTCGTTTACATGTCCTTGATGCTGTTAAACTGATTGCATCCAATGAATGGGAAGTGCTGCCCGTCCTGGATGATGAGATGAAATACATAGGCTGTTTCAAGTGGGACTATGTCCTGTCTGTGGTGAGCAAAATGATGGCTATTACATTGCCCGGTACCATATTGGTGCTGCGCCGGTTGCCTATAGATTATTCTATGGCGGAAATTGCACGGATATGCGAGAGCAATGAATGTAGGATCATCAGCTCAGGCATCATGCAGGAAGATGGTACCAATGCGCTGCTGATCACACTAAAGATCGACCGCAATGAATTAGGTGGTCTTATCTCTTCTTTCGAACGCTATGAATATGAATTGGTCGCTTCATTTGGAGATATGGATTATAAAGATTTTCTCAAAGACAGGTATGACCTGCTGATGAACTACCTGAATATGTAATCTTCTCCCCTATACTTACAGGAAGAAAGATGCACAGGGGGAATGCTGGTATAGAAGCAATAACAGGCTCCGGGGCGTAGTTATTATCCTTTTAACTGCATCCATATGAGCACAAAAGATAATAAATTCGTCGGTACAGAATCAGATAATCTTTATGGGAATAATTAACGGTACATAACCTTAGCTAAATTCTTATACGCATTTGATTCCTCAGGTGCCATCATCTCGGAAGGTAAAGGAAAGGTAAGCGGATCATCGTACTACGATTCTTTTGGCTACCACGACTTTTTTGTCCTTACTGATTATATGTAAGATATAATTACCGGATACAATGCTACCGGGAAGCGCGACCGGCTCTTTGGTATCCTTAATGGCCTGTTCGTATACTATATTACCCTTTATATCAATAATACTTAAGGCAAAAGTACCAGCCGCACCCAGCTTAGCAAGATCCAACGTGAAGTTTCTATCATTAGGATTGGGATAAACAGATATTGAATTACTATTTATATCTACGATATGAACCGAAGAAGGAGCCGGCGTTTCATTATATATCGTATCCACTTCCAGAGATGTAAGGGGTCTGTTAAATATATAAATGTCATCTATGTCCCCTTCATACTTTGTATTCCAGGACGGATTAAGGAGATACCAATAGTTGAGTCCCAGGGATAGTTTATTGAACTCCCAGTTGGGAGCCATAGCATATGCCATGGAATCTTCCAGAGCAGCATTGATATATAGATACATCATAGGGGCTTTAAACACATAAGCAATATGGAGCCAGGTAGTTTTGGTTGCAATACTATCCGCTGTCAATATCATCCCCCCGGAGCTGTTATCGCTATCCCTGAGATTAGCATAGATACTCATGGTGTTATCCAAGTGAAACTCTAATAAGGGCTTCGGAGATGAAGTATTTCTCCAGTCAAATGGCAGCGGTACATGATATGGGTCCCTTCCCCATGTACCGGGATTTATCCAAAAGCATACTGAAAAACTATCGTATGAATATGGCAAATCCATAGTAATGATATCCGTTATGGCTGTATCGAAATAATAGGCGGCATTTGCATTTTCAAACCTATCATAGGTCAATGTCGCGGTACCTACTACACCATCAAAGCTATTGGGACCTTCATCCTCCGCATTACCGTTGAAAGGATAATATGCATACAGCCCGGAAGATATGACTTGGGCATTAAGGAAAGCACTTCCTGAAAAGATAACGGAAAGCAGGAGAAAGAGCCTATTCATCTATGACAATATAGATGTAAATTAGCATAAAATAAAATATGAGCCAAATTTCACGATAATATCAATTTAGTTTAAGCCAAAACGGATAGTATTCCCGGAGGGGCTGACGGGGCACTTCAATATTTTCACAAGAAAGAAGGATATTCCATGACTTCCCCAAGCCTCAGAAGCGAACATATTTGAGTATGTATGAAATGCTTAGACCGGATAATATTGAACATTCGCCGGACCATCTTCAGGTAATCGTTTACTTCCACCGGGTCCTTCCATTGCTTTACGGTCAGGCTATGGATTTCTTGATATCTATTACCCTGAGCTCTGCTGCGACATTCCCGTTCCATTCATTGCGTTCGATATGATATGCAATATCTATGGCATTGCCGGATTGCAGATAAGGCAGCCATTCAGCCATACGGAATGCAATGCCTTTCATACTTGTACCATTTTGCTGAAGATGCAGTTGAAGATGTTCCTGCTTTACGATCCTGGAATTACCATTGTCCCGGACACCTCTGCTTACAAAAACAGGGGCCATATTCATAGGGCCGCAGGGTTCGAACTGCTCGATGATCCTCAGCAGGGAAAGGTGGATGCCCGAAAGCGGTAGCTCGGCATCAATATGCAGAAACGGGGACAGGGATTCGGGTGCGATGGATTCCGAGACGACACGCTCGAAGGTCTCCCGGAACCTGGCCAGGTTCTCAACAGGCATCGTTACTCCTGCGGCAAACTGATGGCCTCCGTAATGCTCCAGCAGATCGGCACAGGCGCTGATCGCACTATGGATATCGAATCCATGAACTGATCTGGCAGAGCCTGTTATTTTACCATTGGACGTAGTCAATATAATGGTAGGTTTGTAATGATGCTCCAGTATCCGGGATGCTACGATACCAACCACACCTTTATGCCACTGCTCGTGATGGAGTACAATGCTTTTTTTATTTTGCCAGGCATTGTCTTCCATCATAGCGAGTGCTTCCATGGTTGTGTTTTTGTCGAAAGTAATGCGTTCTTTATTGTCCGCATTGAGTTCCTGTGCTATTTTGTAGATATGCTCGGGGTTATGCTCAGTAAACAGTTTGACCACTTTTGCAGCATCGTTCATCCTGCCGGCCGCGTTGATTTTAGGGCCGATAAAGAAGACCAGGTTCGCTATGTTCATTTTGCCCCGGATACCCGATACCTCCTTGAGGATACGAATGGCAGCAGAAGGGTGCTCATTTACTTTTCTCAATCCGTAGTAAGCCAGCACCCTGTTTTCCCCGGTAATGGGCACAATGTCCGAAGCAATGCTGGCAGCGACCAGGTCCAGGAAGGTATAGGGAAGATCCTGGTCAGGGATATCCCAGGCCCGGGCCAGGGCTGTAATCAATTTGAACCCGATCCCGCACCCGCTTAATTCCTTAAAAGGGTAAGGACAATGGGTTTGTTTCGGGTTAAGGATGGCAACAGCAGGTGGTAAGGTTTCGCCAGGTAGATGATGATCACAGATGATCACATCTATCCCCAGCTGATTCGCTTCGTCCACCAGCTCCACAGAGCGTATGCCACAATCGAGTACGATCATCAGGTTGCATCCTGCCTGAAGGGCATGGGCTATTCCTCTGGAAGAAAGCCCGTAACCTTCGGTATACCTGTTAGGTATATAATAGCTGATCAGCTCAGGATCGATAAAACGGGACAGGAAATTATACATGACAGCCACGGCGGTGGTCCCGTCCACATCATAGTCCCCGTATATGCGGATTTTTTCCTTTTTTTCCAGGGCGCTGGTGATCCTGCTTACAGCTTCCCCCATACCTTTCATCAGGAACGGATCATGCAGCATACCGGGATCAGGCCTGAAGAAGCCTTTGGCCTGATCAAAGGTTTCGATCCCCCTGGAAACGAGCACACGGCACAATACAGGATGAATGTTCAACTCCTTCTGTAGGTGAAGCACCTTTTTCTCTTCAGCCTCTGCAATAATCCATTTTTTATTCACTCCCATATTGCTGCATATTTCTCTCCGCTAAATTACGATTTGTTTTTTTGTCGACCGGAGGATCGGGTCGCAGACCTATTCCTGATCTGAAACGGATGAAGTATAGTGGTCCCATATTATTTCCGAGATACCGGATATGATATGATCATTAGTAGAATCCGATTCCCGGGAAGCACTGACCAGGACAGATATAAATACAGGCTTGCCGTCAGCCAGGATGACCACCCCGATATCATTGGCCGCATCTACGATACCTGCGCCGTTCCTGCCTGAGCTCCCTGTTTTGTGTGCTACCCGGGTCCCGGCCGGGAGTTTGCCTTTGAGCCTTTGCTGCCCGGTGCTGGTTGCAAACATTACATCCCAGAGAAAACGATGACCGGCAGAGTCTAAAACCGAAGGGTCGTTATGATACAGGCGTATCAAAGCCCGGGTAGCAGCAAGGGGAGTGGTCCAGTTGGTGAACTGTGCCAGGCTGTCCCTGTGCATCTGTTCTTCATTTGTATTGATAGCAAAATCCCGGATGCCGATACTATTGATGAAGGCTTGCACGGCCTGTGTTCCACCAAGCATACGCAACAGGATATCACATCCGTTGTTATCACTCAGGGAAACAGTATACTCCATAATTTCTTTCAAGGTGGCACTGTCTCCCGGGTTGTACTTTTCGTTCAGTGGGCTCCAGGTATGTTCCAGCAGATCCGCCGGCTTAAAAACTACATACTGGTCCATAGTGAACCGCTCCTGGTCAATAGCATGCAGCATAGTGGCCACAATATGGAACTTGAATACGCTCTGCATAGGAAAGTGCTCGTTCCCATTCCATAGGAAAGTATCCTTCAAGTCCGGCCCGATAACAGCTACACCGACCTGCGCCTGGTAAGGGGAACAGAATTCCCGGATCTTTTGATCCGGACCGGTAGCAGCAGATCTCTTTTCTGTGTTTTCGCTGCATGAGATCAGGGTAAGCAGCAGGGTGACATACAATAATTTTTTCATAGCCAGAATAAAAGTAAGGAAAAGCTGATACGTACGATAAAGTCAGTTGCATTTTATTTTGAAAGGAATAAAAAATGATGATGTTCAGGTAGTCCGGAGCATAATATTCGTTGCTATAAGCAATATACGGAAATCGAATTGAGTTATCTTAGCAGGCCGGAATAATAAATCTGCACTTATGGACCTGGATAGGATAATAACCACATTTATAATAGGAGGATTGGTATTATTGTCATTTTTAAAATTAACCAATGTAATAGGAGTCAATAAGCGGGCCAACAGGTATTTTGGAGTATTTGCATTTCTCTGGAGCACATTCTGGCTGGACGAATTGTTGCTTCATTCAGACTGGGGTCTGGATAACATGGGTGTGAGGATATTCAGGTTTATCCAGTTCCTGGTTCCCATCCCGTTTTATATCAGTATATTAAATTATACCGATCCTTATTTTAAATTTTCGGCCAGACACCTGAAGATATGGATACTACCCGCTCTGTTCTTCATCCTGCTTTTATTAAAGGCCCGGATACAGGCAGATCTGTTCGGTGTTTTATACATCTTCCTTTTTTTATTCCATGCTTTGTTATATACGGTTTTGGCATATTTAAACATCCTGAAACACCAGAAGAACATAGAGGAATTTTCATCCAATAAGGAGAACATTGACCTGAAATGGATCAAATACATCATTTATTCCTTTATTGCTTCTGCCGTGATCATCATCATCTATAATGTATTGAATCCTGCTTCATCTTTAAATATCTATATCAATACATTTTTTTTAATAGTGGTATACCTGGTAGCCTATTATTCCATCAGGCAAAAAGAAATTTATCCCCGTGAATTTTCTTCCGCAAATCCGGAACATGAAAAGATGATCATAGAAGAAATCCGGGATGAATCGAGGGGGAAATTAATGAGTGAGGATGAAATAAGTATATATAAATCACGGTTATTGCACATCATGGAGACAGACCAGCCATACCTGGACAGCGAGCTGAACCTGGTCAAGCTGTCAGCGTTCGTCGGAATATCCGGTCATCAGTTATCTTATGTGATCAATAAAGGATTTGATGAGAACTTTTATCAGTTTGTCAATAAATACAGGGTGAAAAAAGCCGAAGAGCTTTTGCGGAATCCAGCATATGATCACCTGAATATGCTGGCAATCGGTTTTGAGGCAGGTTTTAATTCCAAGACATCTTTCAATACTACTTTTAAGAAATTAACTGCGCTCACACCCACCGGATACAGAAATAACAGGGTCCGGGAAGATGAAATGTTGTGAACCACCGGATCCGGGATGGTCAGATGGCCGGCATTTTCGAATAGTGAAAAGGATGACGGCCTGGTTCTTAGGCAGCGCGAAGTTATCCCAGGGTACGTACCATATTGATTTAGGTGTTCGGATTCATAAGTTTGAAAGCATAACTACTTGGATAGTATATATTTAAAGTCAAACAGGAATTGTTGTTCTCATCTATAAGTTAAGACCGATCACCGGAGATCTCCCGGTAATTTTGCCAGGTCAAATACAAATTTTTAAAAATGGGTGAGACCTATTCGGTGATTACCGGCGCCAGCCAGGGTTTGGGTAAATCCTTTGCGCTCGAGTTAGCCAGCAATAAAGTAAATGTTATCCTCATTAGTTTGCCCAATGAAGGATTGCCAGACCTGTGTTTTCAAATAAAAGAAAACTATAATGTTTCTGCAGTGTATTACGAGACAGATTTGTCTGTTCGCAAAAATATACTTCAGGTATGTGCATGGATCAACCGGAACTTTAAAGTCAATACACTGATCAATAATGCCGGGACCGGCGGTACGCGCAGATTCGAAGAAGCTCCCTCGGCTTATATTGAGCAGATCATTGAGCTGAATGTCCTGGCTACTACCTTACTGACACATCAGCTGCTCTCCAATCTTAAATGTCAGAAGCAGTCTTATATATTAAATGTCTCCAGCCTGGCTGCATTCACGCCCATAGGATATAAGACTGTGTATCCTGCATCTAAAGCATTCGTTCATTCGTTTTCCAGGGGACTCTACCAGGAGTTAAAGGGAACAAATGTATTCGTAAGTGTCGTTCATCCCGGACCTATGATGACCAATCCCGGTATCAGGAAAAGGATAGAAGGCCAGGGCTTCTTTGCAAAAATTACATCTTTGAACCCGGACAGGGTAGCCAGGTACTGTATCCGGCAGCTCTACAGGAAAGACACCGTTATTATGGTGAATCACTTTAGCTGGCTCCTGTTAAAGCTGCTTCCTATCTGGATAAAATTACCGGTGCTTACCGGTAAGGTAAAGAAAGAATTGAACCTGTCATCATGAAACGTGTTTTTGTCACCGGGATAACCGGCCTACTGGGAACCAACCTGGCCATTGAGCTTTTGGAACAGGGATATCATATTACCGGTCTGGCCAGAAATCCCGGGAACTATACCGGGCCGCATGCTGACCGGCTTCAGCTCATACGAGGTGAGCTGGATGATGACTTCTGCCTGGAAGGGATGGATATGATCATACACATTGCTGCTGAAACATCAACCCGGCTTTACACCTATGCTGAATATGAAAAAGTGAATTATGAAGGCACGGTCTCCATTTTTGAGAAAGCCAGGAAAAATAAAATACCCAAGTTTGTTTTTATAAGTACAGCCAACACAGTAGGTCATGGTTCCCTTTCCCGGTTGGGCAATGAATCTGCTCCTTTCAGGTATCCCTTTACCAGGCTTTTTTATGCTCAAAGCAAGCGAAAAGCAGAGGAATACCTTATGGACCATGCGTCGGGCATAGAAGTAAAGATATTGAACCCGACATTCATGATCGGGGGATGGGATGCTAAGCCGAGTTCGGGTAGCGTCATCCTTTATTATCTGAGGAACAGGGTTATATTTTATCCTCCCGGCGGAAAGAATTTTGTTCCTGTCAAGGACGTGGTACACGCTGTTGTGAACAGCTTCCATAGCGGCCACCCGGGAGAAAGGTACGTAATAGCGGGAGAAAATTTATCTTACAGGGAGTTTTTCAGGCGGGTCCGGGAAATTGACGGGAAACCCAAGATATTCATTCTTATACCTGGGTTTCTGTTGACGGTGTTGGGTAAGGTAGGCAATATCTTGAGAGCTGTTCATATCAAAACCAGCTTATCCGGTATAAATATGAAAATACTGAGTACTGAAAATTATTATGACCATCAAAAGGCAAAAGCTCATCTGGGTGTAACCGGCTCATTCCTGGACCAGGCCATCAGGGACTGCAGGGCTTATTTATTAAAGCACCGGCTCAGGTAATTGATTAAGCCAGGAGCCGGGAGGGGCACCCTCCCGCTTGTTTTATTGAACCGGCATTTTAACCTGCGGCTTTCCTCTTCCGCATACAGGCTGTGGGCATTTACCTGAGTTTATCCCTGTGGGCTGTTCTCATTTTCCGGCTGGCTTTCGACCATCTGGCCGTCTTTCTTCTTTTCTTCCAGCTGCATAAGTGCAGGCGTAAGAAATGAAAAGATACCGACCAGTACAACCATACCACCTGCAATCATAAATGCAGGAGCTACGCCGATATGCTCGGCAATGAGTCCCGTAAACAAAAGCCCGATCAGGCTGGGAAGAATGGCCATACTGAAATATAAGGAGAATACCCTGCCTAATAATTGAGGGGCAACCACCTGCTGGATGATGGTCATAAAAGCAGCGGAGAAGATAGACATCGCGATCCCGCCTAATGTAGTCATCAGGACAAAACCGATAAACCATCCTGCCGGGAATAACCCGGAAAGTACAAATGTGATACCCAATATAATGTGCATGGCATTGACCAGTATGACTTTGGAGATTTGCACCCGCATGATGCCCAGTAATGAACCACCTGCCAGCATTCCTATTCCCCACACTACTTCTACAATACTCATTTCCCATTTCCCCCCGGAGTAATGACCTGTGGTCAGCAGGGGAAACATAATGGCCACCGGCATAATGAAGAATGTGGCCATCATAGCATAGGTGAAGAGCAGGCCCAGCCCTTTATTTTCCCGGATAGCCTTAAATCCCTGTTTTAACTCAGAGATGACCGATCCGATAGAGGAAGGGGAGATTTCCCTTTTCAGGTGGGGAATCGTTACGAATAAAAGGGATGTGATGGCAGCGATTGCACCGATGATGTCCAGGTACATCACGTCGGCAATAGAGAAATAGGTGATGGCCAAAGTGCCGAGCGCAGGGCCCGCTATGCTACTGACAGATTGCAGCATCTGGTTGATCCCGGAGACACGCAACAGCTCCTGTTCCGGGACGATCAATGGCGCTACGGCCTGCATAGCCGGTGTATGAAAAGCATTGCCTACGGAACGGCAGCCCAGCAACAGGTAAATCCAGAATAGATTTGTGTAGTTGTCCTTCAGCAGGAATATCATGACTACCGCGCATAAGGCAATAAAAGCATCGGAGAAGATCATTACCTTTTTTCGATCCCAGCGGTCTATAAATACGCCGGCAAAAGGACCTATGACCGCTTGTGGTAAAAGTGCAGCGATCCCGGCATAGGCCAGTACCTCGGCAGACCGGTGCTCCAGGCTCAGCCAGATAATTACCGCAAAATGTACGGCATAGCTGGTCAGCATGGATATAAATTGTCCGGCCCATATGAACATATAGGTGCGGAACCATTTTTGATTTTTCATAGATTAATGTTGAATGAATGGAATATACAATAACCAAAACACCCCCTGTCAGCCGGGGGTCCTGAACAATACGAAGCAGTAAGGCTTCCGGGTCAAGCCAGCCATGGCTTTGCCATAAACATTGTATATCGGGCGACTTTCATGATGCTCCAAAGATAAAGAATCTATGAAAGAATGCATCAACGCAAACTTATATTTATGCAGTACTCCTATAAAAAATAAGCCCTGGCACCCGGAAGCCGGATTTTCTATTTCTTTCCTTCATCTTATTTCTTATTTGCTTAACTTTGCAGTGCTTTTGAATATGGGCTTGGTTCATATTCCGAGTTATCACTATCATGAGTATCCTGCAGCAAGAATCAACTACCAGAAATCAGCCATTTATCGTCAGTAAGGTAAGGGATTATGCCATTATGATGAAGCCTAACCTGAGCTTTATGATTGCCTTCAGTAGTATCATTGGCTACCTGATGGGCCCGGGTGTTTTTTTTTGAATGGAAAGAGGTGCTGATCTTGTTCATCGGGGGAATGCTCGTTACCAATGGCTCAAACATCATCAACCAGATCATAGAGCGCACGAGTGATAAAGAGATGAAACGTACGCGGACCCGTCCGTTGCCGGCAGGCAGAATGGGGGTGCAGGAAGCCTGGATCATTACTTTGATCTCTGCAGTGGCCGGAATCACCATCCTGTGGGTTTACTTCAATGCCCTGACCGGCATTCTTTCCTTTATCTCGTTGCTGCTGTATGCATTTGCATATACACCGATGAAGAAGATTCATCCGGTGGCGACCTTTATCGGCGCTATTCCGGGAGCCCTGCCTCCACTGATCGGCTGGGCGGCAGCTACGGGCTCCATATTCGCCGGCACAGACCTGGTCGGATGGACCTTGTTCATGGTGCAGTTTTTCTGGCAGTTCCCCCACTTCTGGGCTATAGCATGGCTGGGATATGAGGAATACCTGAAAGCAGGTATCTCTATGCTCCCGTCCAAAGAAGGCAAAACCTCTTTTACCGGATTGCAATGTATGTTCTATGCACTGCCTTTGATCCCCGTAGGTATGCTTCCTTATTTCCTGCAAGTGGTCGGGAAGACAGGAAGCATATTTGCCGTAGGCTTTGGTGTTTTCTTTACGCTGATGGCCATCAATTTTTACCTTAAATCAGACAATAGATCTGCCAAGAAATTACTATATTCTTCATTTATCTATCTGCCGGGTGTATTGCTCTCCTTCGCCCTGGATAAATTGTAGATAGATAATGAATCAAATCAGCCAAGCATTTATAAGAAATGGAAATGACTCAAACCAAAACACCACAAAAAAGAAAAATCCATCCCCAGAAGTTTGCATTATGGCTGGGAATAGGGAGCATCATCATGATGTTCGCGGGACTGACTTCAGGATTTCTGGTAAGGAAGCCACAGGGGGACTGGCAATCTTTTCATCTTCCCGTTGCTTTCTTTATATCCACTGCCTGCGTCCTGGTCAGCAGTGTGACAATGCACCTGTCCGTCAGGGCCTTCAAGAACGGGTTGAAAGCAAGGCACCGATTACTGATACTGGTTACGCTGTTATTAGGCGTGGCATTTACGGTGCTGCAGGTAGCCGGCTTTTATGAATTACTGGCCGTACGGAAGTGGCAGAACAATGTCTCCTTCCAGTTCCTGATCGCTATTGTGCTGGTGCACGGCTTGCATATAGTGGGGGGGATCATTACCATATTGGTATTTTATTTCAGGACGTTCAGCAAGAAGTTCAGGCAGTTCAGCCCTGATGGCCTGGAGATGGCTGCGATTTACTGGCACTTTGTAGACTTATTGTGGATTTACTTATTTGTGTTCTTCCTGATAGAGCTATAATAACATTGATAATGAGGGATAACAGTGCTTCATGTATTTTTAATAATTCTATTTGTAGAATACATAATTCAGTACTAACTTGCACGCCGATTCATCAATTTACCAAAAATTAACAACTTTTAGTCAAAGTTTTACAATTATATGGCAAATGTCAACAATGCTGTCATAGAGACCGGCAAAAAAAACAGGTGGGACGGAGGACGTTCACCATTCAATCTCAGTTACGGAAAGATAATGATGTGGATGTTCCTGCTTACGGATGCCTTTACATTCGGAGCGTTTCTCGTGTCCATGGGAGCGAACAGGTTCTTCTACAAAGTATGGCCCGATCCGAATAAGGTATTCAATGCCGTACCCGGTTTTCACGGTTCGGATGCCCCGCTGGTATTCGTATCCTTTATGACATTTGTCCTGATCCTCAGTTCGGTAACCATGGTATTAGCCGTACATGCCGGTCACTACAATGACCGCAAGCGTGTTCAGAAATGGTTGATATGGACGATCGTAGGCGGGATCATCTTCCTGGCTTGCCAGGCCTGGGAGTGGACGCACCTGGCACAGGAAGGCGCCTGGTGGGGTTCGTTCACCAATGCAGAATTACATACCTATGACAAGTTCTTCAATCCGGATAAGCATAATGTAACGGCTGTACTCGCAGATCACCCGCAACTGGCTATGGATGCAACGCACAGTTTCTTTAATTTCTTCTTTACCATTACCGGTTTCCACGGATTCCACGTTACGATAGGGGTGATCCTGAATATTATGATCCTGATCAACACTGCGAACAGGACCTATGAGAAAAGAGGCCATTATGAGATGGTGGAGAAGATAGGATTGTACTGGCACTTTGTGGATTTGGTATGGGTATTCGTATTTACCTGCTTCTACCTGCTCTGATCCGAAAATAAAATCAATAAAAGAAAAATTAAAAATATTCCTATAAACGATAATATATGTCACATCATCATCACGGGCACGAACCATCACAGATCGATTTATTCGAAGGAGACCAGTCCAAATTGTTCTCAGGCGTATTGTCTCATCACCATGGTGGCGTAGAGTCAGCAGAAAGCAAAAAGCAGGTCAAAAGAATATGGATGATTACCTTGTACTTATCCATCATTACCGTTTTCGAGGTAGGGGTAGGTTTGATCGCCTACAACCAGGGATTCCACAATTACTGGCTGATCGCCTATTTCCTGATCCTGACTTTAGTGAAAGCATATTTTATCGTAAAAGTATTTATGCACCTCGGAGATGAGCTGAACAACTTTGTCTGGCTGATTATCGGTCCTTTGTTCTTATTTGTCTGGATCATCATTGCATTCCTAATGGACGGAGCTCATGGATTATTAATGAACAGTACCTTTGCCAATAATATAAAGGATTTCCTTCCCTAGATATGGTGGATTATCCACCCGGATAAAATACTAAAGTTTTGAAATATTTAAAGATCATTATAGCAATAGCGGTAACTCTTATGATACCGCTATTGCTATTTTTTTCTACTGGATAAGAAGAAAGATGAAAATGTGGTGATGCCTCCTTATTATAAGCCGGTGGGTATGGCGACTTATGAGGATAGGGGAAGGATCTATGAAGATACTTTGTATTACCAGGTGCCTGAGGTCAGATTGGTCAATCAGATGGCTGATACCGTACTTCTGAACTCCGGCCTGCGCGGCAAAATACTGATCATGAATTTCTTCTTTACTTCCTGTCCCACGGTATGCCCGGAGATGAGCAGGAATATCAGCGTAATGCAAAAGTCCTTTAAGAAGAAGATCCCTGAATACTTCCAGTTCGTATCCGTATCCATAGATCCTGAAAACGACTCCGTAGCTGCGATAAGGGCCTATGCCAACCGGTATACCTTCGATCATGACAAATGGTGGTTTCTGACCGGGGAAAGGGCGGAGATTTACCGGCTGATGAAAGATGACCTGGGCCTGATCCTGGAAGGTAATGAAGCCAAAGACCTGGAGCATTCGAATAAGATAGTGCTCCTGGATGCAGACAGGCACATCCGGGGTTATTATAATGCGCTGGATCCTGAAGAATTGCAGCAATGTGCAGAGGACGCGATTTTCCTGACTATGGAAAGAAAGAAAAAAAGAAAATAGTTTATGTTACAACCAGTATTAAAAAAGAACGACAGGCTCGCCCATATCCTGATCCTTTCAGTCTCATTTATCGTATTTGCTGCCGTCGTAGTGCTGGACAGGTTGAAAATGAAACCGGAATGGCCTTTTGAAATGGACGTTCATATTTTCGCTTTCATCAACGCTTTCATCAACGGAACTGTCTTCATATTGCTGATCTTGGGATTATGGGCAGTAAAGCAGAAGCATTACCTTTTGCACAAACGTATTATGCTGGCTGCGATTATTCTGTCCGTACTTTTTCTTGTAAGCTATATCATGCACCATCTTTTTGCCGGCAGTACGAGTTATGGTGGTGAAGGAGCCGGTAAGGCCATATATCTGGTCATCCTTTTGACCCATATACCTCTTGCTGGCATCATCCTGCCATTTATATTGTATGCCTCTTATCGCGGGCTAACCGGAGAATTTGCCAAACACAGGAAGGTGGTGAGGTATACATTCCCGCTATGGCTTTACGTAGCCCTGACCGGGGTATTGGTCTATGTGATGATCAGCCCGTATTATGCGTAAAGAGTGATTCACCAGTCAGTGTTGCCTGATCTGGTTTCAACGGGCGTATCATTTTAGTAAATTATTGTACATTGTGGATATATTTTTAACCTGTTCTATCTTTTTTTACATATGAAATTATTAGAAAATAAAGTGGCCTTGATTACCGGAGGAAGCCGTGGTATTGGAGAGGCTGTTGCAGAGAAATTAGCCGGTGAAGGTGCGCAGATCGCATTTACGTACGTTTCTTCAGAGGAGCGCGCGCAGGCTGTAGTCCGCAAATTAGAGGGATATGGTGTCAAAGTCAAAGCCTATAAATCCGATGCCGGCGACTATGCCGCATCTGAGCAATTGGTCAATGAGGTATTGTCGGATTTCGGGACTGTAGATATATTAGTGAATAATGCCGGTATCTCGAGGGATAACCTTTTGCTCAGGGTAACTCCTGAACAGTGGAATGAAGTGATCAATGCCAACCTCAATTCCGTATTTAACCTGACCAAGCAGGTGCTCAAACCGATGATGAAAGCCAGGAAGGGCAGCATTATCAATATGTCGAGTATCGTAGGCTTGCAAGGTAATGCCGGCCAGGCCAGCTATGCAGCGTCCAAGGCAGGTATTATCGGCTTTTCCAAAACGGTAGCGAGGGAGCTGGGCAGCAGAAATATTCGTTGCAATGTGATTGCCCCGGGATTTATCGAGACGGATATGACAGACAAGCTTCAGGAAGGACAGTCCGGGAACTGGATTCAGGATATTCCATTACAGCGCATCGGTAAGCCGGAGGACATTGCCAATGCTGCCTTATTCTTAGCCTCAGACCTGAGCAGCTATATGACCGGTCAGGTCATGAGTGTCTGTGGCGGATTGAATATCTAATTCCGCTAACTTTGTGCTTCTATTTGTCAAAATAAACAAGTGATATAAACAGAAAATAATGTCAAAAATAACAGCTGCCATTACCGGTGTAGGCGGGTTTGTACCGGAATATGTGCTTACCAACCAGGAACTGGAGACAATGGTGGATACTTCTGATGAGTGGATCACCTCAAGAACAGGTATTAAGGAAAGAAGGATACTCAAAGGCGAAGGGCAGGGAACCAGTGTACTGGGCATAGGAGCAGTAAAGAATTTAATAGAAAAAACAGGCCTGGATCCTTTAAGCGTAGACCTGCTGATATTCGCGACGACCACCCCGGATATGGTATTCCCGGCCACGGCCAATATCGTAGCTTCGACCTGCGGCATGACCAATGCTTTCAGTTATGATATCGGTGCTGCCTGTTCCGGGTTTCTATATGCGCTCAACACGGGAGCACAATTTATCGAAAGTGGCAAGTTCAGGAAAGTAGTGGTCGTGGGGGGAGATAAAATGAGCTCGATCATTGATTATGAAGATCGTGCTACCTGTATCATCTTCGGTGACGGTGCCGGCGCTGTACTTTTAGAGCCGAATGCTGAAGGTAACGGTATACTGGATGCTTTTCTCAAATCAGACGGGAACGGGTGGGTGCACCTGCATCAGAAAGCCGGCGGATCACGCAAGCCGCCTACTGTAGAATCCGTGATGAACAAAGAGCATTATGTATACCAGGAAGGCCAGACTGTATTTAAGTTTGCAGTGACCAATATGGCTGATGCCTGCACCAGGATTATGGAACGGAACCATCTGACCGCTGATGATGTGGCATGGCTGGTGCCCCATCAGGCGAATCTCCGGATTATAGATTATACGGCAGAGAAGATGGGATTACCGAAAGAAAAAGTAATGATCAACATCCATAAATACGGCAATACTACCAGTGGCACCATTCCTCTTTGTCTTTGGGAATGGGAGCCCCAACTGAAAAAGGGAGATGTCCTGATCCTGGCAGCATTCGGAGGCGGATTTACCTGGGGCAGCACGTATATCAGATGGGCCTATGATTCCCAGTGATCATCGGATATCCTTTCGTCCCCGCGCTAAGGGGTTAATTCAGGATGCTGCCCGGAGATCAGTTCCTGCAGGCCATCAGACCAGGTAAGCTGATTTGTAAAGGAGCGTAGCCAGCAGTTTTACTTTTATTCCTCTTGCATATTCCTGCCCCGGGCGCATGATACTACCGGATTCTTTCTGAAGAAATGTCCGGTACATGACACTGGTCCTTCCCTGATGTCTATTAATTCCTTAGCTTTGAATATCGGATTTATTCTTTCATAAAAATTAAAGAAGCAGGATCACCATGCAGCTGACACCGATAGAGATTGTAGACAACATCAGTAAGGAAGAGTTTGTCAGGAAATATTATCACCCTCAGCGTCCCGTATTATTGCGCGGCCTGACGGACCAGTGGAATGACAAATGGACATTTGCTCATATCAGGTCGCTGGCCGGTCATCAGGAGGTGCCCCTTTACAATAACGAAAGAACCAAAGGGAACAAGAGCACCTACGAACCGGTGACCCGGATGAACTTCGGTGAATACATCGACCTGCTTCAGTCCGGACCTACGGACCTAAGGATCTTCTTTTATACCATCAGGGACCATTGCCCGGAATTACTGGAGGACTTCGAATACCCGGATATAGGATTAAAATATTTCAAACGCCTGCCTGCCCTGTTCTTCGGCGGAAGCGACAGCAAGGTCTTCCCGCATTACGATATCGATCTTCCGGACAACCTGCATATTCACTTCGAAGGGAACAAAAGGGTCTTGCTCTTCTCCCCGGATCAAAGTGATGCTTTATATAAGGTGCCGTTTTCTATCCATAATGTAGAAGACATCGACCTGGACAATCCTGATTATAATCAATACCCGGCTTTAAAAAATGTACAGGGTTACGAGGCATTGATGCAGCATGGAGACGCGCTCTTTATGCCGAGCAGGTGGTGGCACTATATTGTATATCTGGACGGCGGCTTCTCTATGACTTTAAGGTCGCTGCCGAGAACTGTAAAAGGTAAATTGGGCATGATGTATAATGTATTCATCATGCGCCTTGTCGATAACATAATGAGGAAAGTTAAGGGCCAGGGCTGGATCGATTATAAGAATGTACAGGCCGTCCGGCGTACCCACAAAAAAATTAGGCTACCCGGTTTGATATTCGATCCTGTATGCACAGGAACAGTAGTTAGCTGCTGCCGGCTTTCTTTTTCTTATAAATAGGGACAGTGGAGCATGGTTCACCAAACATAATCGACCTGGCTACAGGTAGTAGTTTTTGGGAAATCGCCAGATATAAACCCTCCCCGGCATTTCTTTTGCCACAGCCTTTGATAACGAGTCTGCCTCCTTCAAATGCAGCCGTATCCAGTTCTTCAATACATGCTATAGCCACCAGGTTCGCAACATCGTCCGCATCACCGGCATATACTTTCCGGGCGATACCCTGCAGGTAGGTCATGACCAGCATATATGCCCACATAGGGATCAGCGCATCCGAACTGCAATACACCCCTACATATTTATCCCTGTAAACAGAAAAAATCGTGATCTGCCAGGGCTGCACGGAAATCTTTCTCTCTCAGGATCAGTCCCTGGAATAAAAATGGCTGGATATCGAATGTAGCTACAGAACCCGGGTCAGGCATATACTGTTCCAGGTCAAGGGTGATGAGCCCGCTTTCTGCTATTTTATTTTGAATCACATCCATAAGACAAAGTTATAGGATTCTGATGACTCATAATTATTGAGTACATCTATAACCGTATTCTGGTCGGAGAGGAATAAGGGAGAGACAAAGAGAAATATGGATACCGGAACTCCTGCCAACTTAAAATGCGGGCTTCTCAGCCTGCATTTTTTTTTGCTCTTTCCCGTTTTCGATTTTTCCTTCTTTTTTAGGAACTGGGCTATTTGTTTTTCAGTGATTGTATCGAACACTTCTCCGAATTCGGTCATCGTCCTGTTCATCCCCACTATGGTTGCAACGAGTGTGCTTATTTTGGAATCATCATTGAAATTAAAAAGGTCTGAAACCGTTGCAGATCTTATATCTACTTCTGTTGCAATTTTTTCGTAAGAGCTGTTTTTATAGTCTGCATCAGGTTCCGCTAAGTTTAATTTCCTGTTATGATCGGCATTCATCCTTTTCAACTCATGAAGAGCAAGAGCAATCTTTATCCTATATTTCAGTCTTAATTCCTCTTCTATCATCCATACAAAGCAAAAGACTAATAAAAATTTTTTCATTACGTTATAGCGTACTTTTATAAAAAGTTCATTATATTTGCAAAAAATGGGTTAATCGGAGTTATGAATTAATTCTAAATTTGCGATACTGCTATTAAAGAAATTTAAAGCTGTTCGCTTAGAATCTCGCATTAGAAAACTGGCACTTTTCAAAGCAAACGAGAGGATAAGATGAACCAGCTCACGACCCGGGCGTGGGCTCTCTTATTCGTTTGCGGGTATGCCAGTACCTCTAATGCGGTAAGTGGAGTTCCACGCCTTTTTATGTGCACAGAATTCTCTTACATACTCAATCTTCCTGATGTATAGATTCCCGCGATCAGCTGCATGAACGGACTGGCAGATCCTTATTTATTCGCCCCTTTTTTTAATACTATTTGCGTTTAGCAAAACAAAGTTGGCCCTCCAAATCTTGCACCTTATAAAGGCCGCCAACCGAGTAATTGTTAAACGCCCGTGACCTGAGCGTCGTGGGTGTTTATGTTTACTTGTGGCAAGGGCCCTGCAAGAGCCCGGAGGACGAGAGCGTAACCCCGCGGCGCTTTTGTGCGTACAGGAATATTCGTTTAAAAATATCAGTCGACAGATTGCGGTCCTTACTCCTCAATTGAGACCAAAGAATAAATCGATTGAGGACGGTGATGGAATAAACCGATACCATTCCGGGATTGATACCCATACAGCCGGGCTGTGTCATTCAGTATTCATGGAAGGGTATACGCTACAAACCCATATGCGGAAAGGGATATTTTAATGATCAATAAATTTTAACCTTATGAGAAATGTCACACTCCCGGGCAGCACAAGACTGCCCGTACTCGAAAAGTTCTCGGATAAGAGAATTGACGGATTGAAACAAATCCTGGGCGGAGCCCGGAATTATTACACAACGGATGGCGGGCAATATGATATAGGCGATGGCGTAACGCGTGATTACGTTGCAGATGCCTACGACCGCGATAGACCCAGTTCTATGCATGCATTTTGCTCTCATTTCGGATCAGCTCAGGAATTTTATAACAGTCAGTATTTCCAAGACTGGGTGAATGACTTCTAGAGATCCGGATTAAATCCTGCCTTGTGCTTATGGATTACCGGTAAGCACAAGGCTTTTAACAAGCATGTCATTGCTCCAAAAGCTTCATAAGGAAGCATTATATGAGTTTTAAAACAACCGCGGCACAGTCGCAAATAAAATGCTCAACCCATGAAAAAAGTGTTTATTTTTTTTCTATCCATCATCTGTATTTCAAAAAGTCTTTCAGGCCAGGATACCATGAAGATCAGGAAGTATTTTGAAAAAGTACACGAGGCGACGAAATCCGTCGTCAGGAATGATTACCCGGCTGCAATAATATTATATAAAGAGGCATTTAAACTTTTGGAAAGCCCTTTTTCCCTTGATGTGAACAATCTGATATTCGCGCTTACGGAAAGCCGGTATCCTGATACGGCTGAGATAATCCGCTGTCTTAAAATATTGCAAGGAAAAGGCAGATGTGTTCATGAGTATTATGCCAGGTATCCTAAAATAGCACCTTATTGCGATTTGCTGGATCATAAGGATTGCAACCGGACAAATAATCAAGAACTGGCAGCCTTGCTCGAGCAGCTGGTAGAGAAGGACCAGGAGGCCCGCCGGTTGCATCCTGATATTTACCATGCTTCGGTGATCGACCGGATCAGGGTTATGGATTCCTCCAATTACCATAACCTGGTCAATATCTTCAGGTACCTGCTCAAACATGGTTTGCGGGCAGAAGATGAAATAGGGGCGAGAGGAACAGGTTCCATTGATCTTTTATTACAGCATGCGGCACCCTGGGGGTTTTATAATAAACCGCTTACCGACAGCCTTATCCTGACGGGCTGCCTGGACAGCCGCTACCTTGCGTCTGTCTATGACCATAGCTGCAAGTTCTATAGCTATCGGAATGCGCCTCGCTTGTCTGACTGGCGCAGTGATGCGGGCTGCATCAACGGCTCGATCTATGGCAGCATTACTTCTAAATTCGCTTCCGGTCAAAAGTATCATAGTATTGTTTATCCCGGATGTGCCCAGGAGGGAACAGTTGAACAGGAAAAGGCGGGAAATATACCTCCAGGATATTGTGGACTGCCGCAAATTCACCGGTTTATGCTTTCCTGAATAAAGCAGCATTTGCCTTTCCACCTGAAAATACGGTGATGATCCCTGATGAAAAAGAGATAGAAAAATTAATTCACACACTCTCCGGTTCAGAGAACGGAACTTTCATAAAGTATGAAAAAAAGGAAGATTTTAATTTTGAGTGAAAGCGATGATATTACCGCTGATAAGGTGTGCGAATGGCTGAGCTATTTTGGCGCCGGCTGTATTCGCATCAACAGCGATGTCCAGGATGTATGGATCGACAGCCTTGTGCTGAACAGCAGCACCGAACAGGTGCTCATTGCCACCGGGCAACAAAAATTCGATCTTTTTTGCGTTTGATGTGATCTGGTTCCGGCGGGGCAATTTTTTAAACCACGTCCCGGACATTACCAATGATGTCTTTCCAACGGACGATGCTGTCAATGAAAAAATGAAAAGCCATTTACAGAATGAACTGAAAGTGCTCAATGAGTTTTGTCTATGGATTGATCCCGGACAGGATCATAAGGATCAACAATCCCCTGCGGTACAATATCAATAAGCTGGAGTGTCTCTGCCAGGCCAAAAGGCTGGGACTTTCAATTCCGAATACGATGGTTACCCGGGAAGTCGGAGCGATTGAGAAAAAAGGTCAGGAGGAAGGACTGCAGATCACGAAAAAACATCAGCGATATCATGGTTTTGCACAGCGATAACCTGTTTCTGATGCAGGGCACTTATGCCGTAGAAAAGAAAAAACCTGAAAGGTGTTACCACCTTTTTTCCTTCCCTGTTTCCAGAATGCGGTCAACAAAAAGGCCGACCTGAGGTTTTTCTTTTTCCTGGATCTCAGGTATACCATGGTCATTTATTCGCCGGATTCATCCGGAAGTAAATATGATTTCCGGTCCGTGAAGCAGATGACCGTAGATACCTACGTGCTGCCTAAGGACATTGAAGAAAAATTGATCAGCCTGGCTGCTGCAATGGACATAGAGAGCGGGTCTGCCGATCTCCTGCTGACGAAAGATGACCAGGTTGTTTTCCTGGAGTTTAACCCTGTCGGACAAATTGACTTTATCAGTACTTTAAATAATGCCTATATAGAAAGGGATATGGCCAAACAACTGATGGGCTATCAACCCTGGGGAACCGATTTGCAAAGAAGGAAAGATAGGTAACCAATCTGACCATTAAAACTATAAAAGTATGAAAAGACCAAGGAAAAAGAAGCTGGTGAAGAGGAAGGACTTTCATTTAGTTCCCCTTAATTATCTGATTGCAAAATACCAGCTTATCAATGACGAGATGAGGTTGAACCTCAAGCGGGGAAGACATATTGAAAGAACATTCCCGTCTACCTACACCCAAAATCAAATGTCCACCAAACAATATTTCTATAAACCAATTACAAGATATGGGTTCCAGAATTGATACCAATAAGTATTTCGTTTTATTATCTTCTTCCATTGTAGTGAGAGGGGCGAACCGATCGCTCATCCAGAACGTGGACAGCGGCCTTTTCGACTTGATTCCCACTGTTTTGGCTGACATTACAGACCAGGCAAAGAACCGGTCCATCGGTGAGATCTGCGATCTGTATGGGTATGGGAATAAAAAGACAATTCTCAGTTACTTTTCCTTCCTGATCTCCAGGAACTATGGATACCTGTTCGCTTCACCGGAAGGGCTATTGAATCATGTAAACAAGGAAAAGTGGAATGAGTGGGACTATCCTTACCAGCTGACCAATGCCGTTATGGACTACAATGAAGATACAAAGGAGCTGTTCAAGCAAAGCATAGCGGACCTTTCCAAAATCGGGTGTGCATTTCTTCAGTTGCGATTTCTCGGGAGCCATGGGGCGGAGGTAATCCATGAATTGTCAGGCTTTGTTCATCGTACCTGCAGGTTTTCCGGCCTTTCTGTTGTTTGTAGTTACCAGGCCTTGGGTTCCCTGGAAGACATTGAACAGCTTGCTGCAAAAAAATTCCATCCTGCACGAAACTCATCCTTTGCAATGCGCCTGGTGAAAAGGTGGAAGAAAGCCAGAAATACAGGTGTAAGATCATTCATGTGAAAGGTAAGATCGGCATACATAGCTGTGGGGTTGCATCCCCCGAGTACTTTACCAGCAGCAAACCTTTCTTTACCGAATTCCCTTCGCCACAATACCTGCCTGAACAGGAAAATTGCAGTCGATGCTGAAGGGAATATCAGGAATTGCCCGAGTATGAAAGAGCGCTATGGCAATATAAGAGATACGACACTGGCACAGGCATTGATGAAACCCGGGTTTAAAAAATACTGGAGCATTACCAAAGACCGGGTCACAAAATGCAGGGGACTGCGAGTTCCGGCATGTCTGCACAGATTGCAGGGGCCTACCTTGATGATCCGGAGGATATCTATGCAGCACCGCTTAAATGTGGTTATGATCCTTATACCTGCGAATGGCAGGAATGGAGCATAAACCCGTTGAAACAAGAAGCCATTGTGCATTATGGTATGAAAGAAACCTTATAAACGATCATGTAGCCATTATATAGCTAACCCAAAAACCAAACCCTTGAAATACGCCTTCTACAAGCAACTGGAAAAAATGGATTGCGGTGCTACTTGCCTCAAGATGGTAGCTAAGCAATACGGGCGGGAATACAGCATTAACAAGCTGCGGCGCATCTGCGAAACGGGAAAACAGGGCGTGAGCATGTATGCCATCAGCTATGCGGCAGAACAGATCGGATTCAATACGCTTGGTGTGAAAGTTAAGACCGGGGACCTGACCGAAGCGCCCATGCCCTGTATACTTCACTGGAGCAACAACCACTTTGTCGTGCTTCACAGGATCAGACATTCGAAATACACGGTTGCCGATCCTGCTGCTGAAGGGATCATGACTATAGACGAGGACCATTTCCGTGAGATGTGGCATGGAAGAGACAACAAAGAAGGTGTCGCCTTACTTTTGGAGCCTTCTCCGGATTTTTTCAAAGCGGAGGAAGAGCAGGCGGAGCAAGTCAGCAGTAAAGTAACCTGGTCCACGTTATTCTCCTATTTATACCAGCATAAAGGCTATTTTTTCCAGATACTGCTGGGTCTCGGTGCCGCAAGCCTGTTTCAACTGCTGATCCCCTTCCTGACGCAGGGGATCGTGGACCGGGGCGTCAATATGCGGGATATCCAATTCGTCTATATTGCCCTTATTGCCCAGTTCGTGCTGATGCTTGGCAGAACTATAGTGGAGTTTTCGAGGCAAGGCTTACTGCTGTATATCTCCACCAGGATCAACCTTTCCCTGCTGACCGACTTTTGGAAAAAGCTGATGCGCCTGCCTATTTCTTATTTTGATACCAAACAAACCGGGGATATCATGCAGCGTATCGGTGACCAGCACCGCATAGAAAGGTTCCTGACCGGGAATAGCATCAATATGCTCTTCTCGACGGTGAACCTGGTGGTATATTCATTCGTGATGCTGATGTACAGTACGTCCGTGTTCTTTATATTTCTTATGGGCAGCATCCTTTATCTGTTTTGGATATCCTTATTCCTCCGGGCCAGAAGAAGATTGAATTATAAGCAATTTGCGCTTGCATCCAGGGAGAATTCCGCAACCATGGAAATGGTACAGGGTATGCAGGAAATCAAAATGTACAACGCGGAAACCCCGTTCCGCTGGAAATGGGAAAATATGCAGCGGGGCTTGTTTGGCATCGGGTTTAAAAACCTTTCGCTGAGCCAGGCCCAGAATGCAGGTGCGCTCTTTATTAACGAAGGCAAGAACCTGCTTGTAACGGCTATCGTGGCGACTTCCGTTATCCGGGGAGATCTTACTCTGGGAGCTATGCTTGCCATACAATATATACTCGGCGCGCTCAATAATCCCGTTCAGCAGTTTACAGGGTTCGTGCAGGAATTCCAGGATGCAAAGATCTCGTTGGAGCGGCTGAACGAAATCCACGCGGAGGAGGATGAGCCTCAACATCTACAAAACGCAGCAAATACGCACTATAGTTCTAAAATAGGCATATCGGTTCAAAACCTGGTTTTCGGATACTTTTCCGGTGAAGATGAGCGGGTATTAAAAAATATCAACCTCGAGATTCCTGCCGGCAAGGTGACCGCGATAGTGGGCATGAGCGGAAGCGGAAAGACCACTTTTCTGAAAATCTTACAAAAGTATTATGATGAAAAATATAAAGGGCAGATAAAGGTATACAGTGAAAATAATGATCAGGAATTGAAGCAGATCGTACCGAAGCTCTGGCGGGACAGAGTGGGGAGCGTGATGCAGGATGGTTATATCTTCAATGAAAGTATAGCAGGCAATATAGCCGTTGGCATAGCGGAACCTGATATGGAAAGGTTGGCATACGCTGCAGGTATGGCTAATGTCAAAGAGTTTATAGGTGGATTACCGATGGGCTATCACACCAGGATTGGGATAGAAGGAACAGGTATCAGTATGGGACAGCGTCAAAGGATACTGATAGCCAGGGCGGTTTACAAAGATCCCGATCTCCTGCTTTTTGATGAAGCAACCAACTCGCTGGATGCCAACAATGAAAAAGTGATCCTGGAAAACCTGGAGTCCTTTTTTATCGGCAAGACAGTGGTGGTGGTCGCTCACAGGTTGAGTACAGTGAAGAATGCAGACAAAATAGTAGTGCTGGAGAATGGTGAAATAGTGGAGGAGGGTACGCATAATGAGCTTACAGCCATAAAGGGAAAGTACTATGAACTGGTCAGAAACCAGCTCGAACTGGGCAACTGATCATTGCCATTGAAAATCCGTCAAACTATGAAATGAAAGAGATAAAGTTAAATAAGCTTGCCAGATACGGCACCCCCATAACCTGTATGGTATTGGCGGTAGTTGCACTTTTTACATGGTGGATCAGGTATCCTGAAACCGTAATTTCCGTTGCCCGGCTTACCGGCACCAATGCTCCCAAACCGGTAATCGCACATGTCCCGGGGAGATTGCAGCTTCTTCTGAAAGATAACGGAGATGAGGTGGAGAGAGATGATGTCATTGGTTGCGTTGAGACTACTGCAGATATAGGGGAGGTATTGAAGTTTGAAGCTTTCATAGGGCAATTATATCACAGTATTGAGCGAAATGATAATGAAGGCATCGAGGAGCTTATGGATCTTTCGTTCTCTAACCTTGGAGAATTGCAGGCCGACTACCAGGGCTTTGTACAATCTTATCTGCCATACAGGGATTATGTATTGGGAGACTATGTAGAGAAGAAGAAGAGCCTGCTGAACAAGGACATATCCATTGTCCGTAAAAGCCGTCAGGTATTGAGGGAGCAGGAGCAACTTAGCCGTCAGGACCTGGACCTGAACCATACGACCTTAGATAAAAACAAAAAATTGCTTGAAGAGCAATTGATCTCCGAACAGGAATACAGGGAGCTGACAAGCCAGCACATCAATAAAAAAATGGCGGAGCCTCAAATGAAATCGGGCTATATCTCCAACGAATCCCAGCTGAATGCCATTAACAAGGAACTGGTGGAAATTGATAATATGGTGGCTAGGCAGAAGACAGAATTCAGACAGGCTGTTTATAATATAAAAAGCCGGATAGAGGAATGGAAGCAGCGACACCTGCTGATGGCTTCCGAAAAAGGTAAGCTGAGTTTCAGCAGCTTTCTCCAGGAAAACCAGGTGGTAGAAGCCGGACAGGTGCTTGCCTATATAATGCCGGAGCATAGTCGTATGTATATGGAAACCCTTGTCCCGCAGAACAATTTCGGCAAAGTGGCTGCCGGGCAAAAGGTAATGCTGAGGTTTGATGCCTATCCCTGGCAGGAGTTTGGAACGCTGATGGGAACCATAGGTTATATCAGTCCCATACCGGTGGACAGCGGATATTACCTGGCTAAGATCAGCCTGCCGGAAAAGCTGGTCACCAATTATAGCAGGGAAATACCCTTTGTCGAAGGTTTAATGGCACAATCTGAAATTGTCACCAAGGATATGAGGCTTGCCGAAAGCCTGTATTATGACCTGGTGAAAACGCTCAGGAGATAGTACTAACAACACATAATATTATTGTAGTCTTGAAGAAGCTTTACCTGTATATATTCATGATCATGATCGCGCACTATATATGCGCTCAGGATTCCGTATGGACACTGGATAGATGTATAGCATATGGAAAGGAGCATAACCTGAGCGTGAGGCAAAGTGAATGGGATGCCCGGCTGGCACAAATGATTTATGAAAGCAGCCGGTACAGCCACCTGCCTAACCTGAATCTTTCCTCAAATTACGGAATGAATTTCGGACGTTCTATTAACCCCACTACCAACCAGTTTGAAAATACCCGGTTTTCTTCAATAGGGTTAAGCGCAAGTGCCCATACATTGCTGTTTGGATGGTTCCAGAAAAGATATGCCATCAACAACAATGAGCTGCAATATCAAAAGACAGCAGAAAACATGGAGCAGCGAAAAGGTGAACTTGTACTGACCATTGCCACGGCATATCTAAGAGCCTTATTAGCCCAAGAGCAGATATCCAATCTCTTGTTCCAGATCGAACTGAGTAATAACAACAGAACACGAATAGAAAAATTGTTGGATGCAGGCCGAAGCAATATCTTGGAGCTTTCCCAATCCCGCCATCAGCTGGCCGCTGACAGTAGCTTATATTACCAGGCGCTATTGAATTATGAACAGGCATTGATAGACCTCAAGGTGGTTTTAAACCTGGATTTGAACGCTCCTTTGGTGCCGGAAATGAACATATCGGAAAGTGATATTGTATTTATGGAAAAACCCGACCCTGAGGTGATTTATAGAGAAGCCGTAGGAATTTTCCCGGTAATTAACCAGATGGAGCTGGAGCTGGACATTTCCGAAAGGAATATCCGCATAGCCAAAGCAAAAAGTTTGCCCCAGCTGAGCATGTATTTTTCTACCGGCACTAATTATTCTTCATCTTTCTATGAATACCTCCCTTCCGGAGAAAGAGAGCTGATGAATTTTGGCAGGCAACTCAATACCAACTTTTCCCAATCCATCGGTATAGGACTTTCTATCCCTGTTTTTAATGGCTTTGCTTCGCGTGACGCGATCAGGTCAGCTGAAATCAACCTGAAAAAAACTGCTGTAGCTGCTGAAATGGAAAAGCAGCAGCTACAGCAGACGGTTTACAAAGCCTGCATAGATTACGAGGTTACCCTGAAACAATATACATCTTCACTCAGCGCAGGCAGGCATTCCGAAACTGCTTTTTACGCTGCACACACAAGGTACGAGAATGGTTTGATACCTTACTTTGAATACCTGGCAGAGAAAAATAATTTCCTTCAGGCACAAAACGAGCTGACTGCGGTAAAATATAACCTGCGATTTAAAAAGCTGGTAGTGGAGTACTATGGGGGAAAAGATATAAAGTGACGGGAATCATTCTTGTAACTTCCGGAGAGAGATGTGCAATAAGCATTCAATAAACCGGACAAGAATAAGATCGATCACCTGAATATACATAGTGTACAGTGCCTGGAAAATAAACAGGAGATCCCACCTGCCGGCCGGCAGGTGGCTGAAACCGACCGTTCGTATCCCGCCATAATCCGGCCAGCTCATTATTCCCGCGGCATTTAAAGCACAGCAATGACCCCCGGCGGAATGTACTATATGGATCGAAGAGGAGCGGCAAAAGCTCTGCCGGTAATGTTCCCTGAACAGATCAATGCTGAACAGCCTGAAACCCCGCTTTTTTTATTTTATCGATCGGAGATATGGTACTTTTTGATAGTGTGTACATATTATCAAAATATAAATCAAAAATTTATTAAGATTTAAATTTTAATTATTCGATTCTCTTACATATTCACACCCGGTCAGAAATCCGCGGAAATAACCGGGGTGGGTTTTCGGGGTAAGATTTGCAATTTTATTCCATTTCCCTACCTGAAATATAGGATTGTTAATAGTAGTTAAATATAAATTACCTGATATTAATATATAGACGTATAGTTTATAAATATTGTATTTGAATATATAAAAGTTATTGTTACCAAGCAAAAACTACCCATAGGGGTAGTGGAATTGCGTAGGATTATGATTTGTTTTGCATACTCATAAGGTTTTATTCTCACAGAGTAAATAAAATCCTAAGGGAAATAACCAATTTGGGTAATCAATTAAAATCTAATAATACATCTATGAACAATCTAGACACAAGGATCGAGGGTAGAGCAGCAAGCTCCTCCGATACAAGGTTGCTCTTGGAAGGACAGATGACAGATGGCCGAACACGAGGTCCGGCTGGTTTCTTCGATCCGGACAGGCCGCCTGCGCGTAACAAACGAATAAAAAGAGGAGGCCTCTGGCGGTTTGCCTGCATGGCTACTATGATGCTGGCATTCCTGGGTATCGATATCCAGGTATGGGCGGACAGTGCCGGACCGAATTCCGGAAGCAGCACAGCTTCTACGACTGAAAGTTCAGCTCCGGACTGGACGTTGAACGGTGGTGGATTTTACAGGGTTAACGGCAGGGGTACGAATACCGAATACCTGATGGTAAGCAATTTTGGATTTAGCATTCCGACCAATGCGGTTATCCAGGGCCTGGCTGTTAGTTTTCAGGGAAGAGATGCGAGTCTTATTGGTTATTATATTCCTGCGAATGATATTCGTTTTAAATTTACCGGTTCTGCTATAAGCGACCTTACCGGAACACTTAAGACGACGGGTGGTTTCGACCATAATTCATGGTCAACTTTTAATTTAGGTGGAAGCTCGGATACCTGGGGTATAGCATCAGGCACATTGACCGCTGCTAATATCAACTCCAGTGATTTTGGTGTAGGTATTCGTGTAAATTTGCCAGGGTCTATAGCCAATTATAATGTCGACATCAGAAATGTTACAGTCACCGTTCATTATGTAGTTCCCGAGATCACTTATTCAGGATCTGTTTCGGTAACCAAGGAATACGGGCCTGCGTCTGAGGATATAGAGCTTTCAGTTGAAGGGGAAAACCTGACCACAGGCGTTACCGCCACACTGAACTCTCTGACTTCCGTATTCGAGATATCTGATGACGGCTCCAACTGGAATAGTACTGCCAGCCTGGGTAGCGGTTCTTCTACATTGTATGTTCGTACGAAGGAAAGAGCGCCTGTCGGATCTTCAGGGGCAGTTTCGGATTTGATCACTTTGAGCAGTACCGGGGCCGATAACGTGGATATTCCGCTTACTGCTTACAGTATTACGCAAAAGGAATTGAGCATAACCGGCTATAGTGTTCAGAGCACTAAGGAATATGATGGAGATAATTCTGCTACAATTGACAATTATGGTTCCTTATCTGGTGTATATACGGGTGATGAAGCGCTCGTATCTTTGAATACGGCAGGTGTAACAGCAGCTTACGATGATGAAAACGCAGGTACAGGTAAAGATGTTACCTTATCTGCATATGACTTGACAGGGGTTGCTGCAGGTAATTATACCTTGGAATCTACTTCGGTCCAGACTACAGCTGATATCACCCAAAAAACCATCGTAGTAACCGGCCAGGTGGCTGATGATAAAACGTATGATGGTAATACAGGTGCTACTTATACCAATGCAGGCAACACTTCAGATTTTATCGGGGGTGATGATGTAGCTTTGGTGACCAGCGGGGTTACCGCTACATTTGCCGACAAGAATGTAGGGATTAATAAAGCAGTGACATTCACCAATTATAGCTTGTCAGGATCTGATGCCGGCAACTATGATTTTTCTGTCACTCCATTCAATGCGCAGGCTGACATCATTGCACTGGATGTAACCGTTAGCCTTGATGCACAAAACAAATGTTACAATACGACCCTTACCGGTCTGGGAAGTACCGCGTTTACTTTGACCAGCCCTGCGAGTATGCCGAATGATGAGTACTTCACCCTGGATCTTACATCTACAGGGTTCCCGTCAGTTGCTGCTCCCGGTCTGTATGCGTTGTCCGGTACTAACCCGCAGGATGCGGCTGGCAACGGTACATTCCTCCCAAACAATTACAATGTTACGGTCAGCAATAACGGAAGCAACCTGTTGACGATATTGAACAACGTATCCGGTTCTATCACCGGTGCGGGTAATGTAGATATCTGTAACGGTTATGATCCGAGCCTGAACTTTGTATTCAACGGGGCACCTGTGTTTACTGCAAGACTGCAGGTAACACACCCGGTAACTTCGCATAAAGATACCATTGAATTTACCAGCTCCGTAGGAACCGGTATCAATTTCGCACAGACATTCGACAGTGAATACTTTGTGAATACCGGTAATACGCCTATTACCTATACGGTGAAATTGATTTCCCTGACAGACGGTACTACTTCAGAAGACGGTTGTTCCGCTACTTCCTTGGGAGGTTCCGTGAACGTTACTGTTCACCCGGTACCTGTTATCTCCGCTACACCAAGCACTACCGAGCTTTGCGGTTCAGGTAATGTAACTATTGATGTCAGCGCTACGAATGCGGTACCCGGTACCTATAGCGTTATCGCAAATTATGGGGCAGTAACCGGCGGTACTTACGCTGGCCTGGGTGTTTTCCGGTATCGCTTATACTACCGATATCAGCGAGACCCTGACCAATCCTACTTCATCTCCGGTTACGGTTACTTATACCATCAAAGCTACAGGTTCTTCCAATAGCTGCGTGGGCCAATCAGAGATCGTTACGGTAGTGGTTAACCCATCCGTGACATATGCCGGTATTACTGTAACTGAAAGTACGGAAACCCAGGCTTCGGTTTGTGAAGATGCATTGGAAGATGCTTCTTATACCATAACAGGTTTATTGCCGAATACGGAGCATACCATTACTTTCCATGTAGATGGCGGTGATGATGAAAATTTCACTTTCAGTACAGGTGCTGTAGAGACAACCTATACTTTCGATGCTTCTGCATTTAGTGACGGCACGATCGACCCGGGTACCTATACCCTGACCATTACCGGACTGGAAGCCAATGGATGTACTTTGGCAGTTACTGCCAGCAACGAGGCTAGCCTTGAAGTAAAACCATTGCCTACCTTTACTTCGGTAAGTGTAGCGGAGGATGGTGCTCCTACTGAGAATATTTCTGCAGCCGTGTGTGAAAATGCTTTGGCAGCCGAAGAGTTCATTATCTCAGGATTGCTTCCGAATGCGACGCATACCATTACTTTCCATGTAAATGACGGCGTTGATGAATACTTTACTTTCAGTACAGGTGTTGAAGAGACAACCTATACTTTCAATGCTTCGGCATTTAGTGAAGGTACGGTAGCCCCGGGTTCTTATACCCTTACCCTTACCAATCTGGAAATAAACGGGTGTAACACTGAGATTGAATCTTCAAATATCCTCAATCTGGATGTATATCCTGCCCCGTCTTTCACTTCTGTGAGTCCTAACGAAGAGACCGTATGTAGCAATGATTTAGGATCTGCAGTATTTACCATCAGTGGTCTGGAAGATATCGATCAGGCTATCTACTTTACCATAGAAGGTGATGAAACCGAATATGTAGCGCCTGTTTCCGCTTCAGAAATTGAAGACGGCGAGGTAGTGTATACCGCTCAGGATTTTGTAGATCTGGTATTCCCTGAAATGACTTCTGTACCGGCAGGTACTTATAACTTCACACTGACCAAGCTGATCTCTGCTGTAGGCTCATGTGAATATGTGATCACAGACGGTTCCAATACCGTATCTGTAGAAGTGCTTCCTGCTCCGAGTACTGAAGATTTCAGCCTGACAGCCAGCCAGGATGCTGTCTGCTTCGCAGACAGAGGTGATATCACCATCACTGTAGGCGGCCTGATGGACGGAGTGAATACTTTCACTTATGATATCTTCAAAAAACGGTTCTTACCTGACTACCAATACGGATGAACTTATCGCAGCAGAAGGATCTGCAACGTTTAATGTATCTGAATTCACTGGGGATGATGTGACTTATGGCGAGTACGAGCTGGTGGTAACATCAATGAGTCATGCCAATAGCTGTTCTGTAGAATTTGATGAGATGGCAGAGAACAATGCTGTTTCTATCGAGTTGTACCCTGATGCAGATGCAAGCAACTTTATGCCAAATATAAATACCGTGTGTGTGGATGACAGGGATGAACTGATCTTTACGGTTGGTGACCTGATCGCAGACGGGGCTTATACATTTACGTATACCGTTACTTCTGTTGATGGCGAATCCTCCAATACGGTAAATATGAATGCGAGTCCGGAAGGAGTGATCGAATTCAATGGTGCTACAATTTTTACAGGCAGTTCCGCAGTTCCGGGAAGCTTTACATTGACCATTGATGAAGTGTCGCTGGCAAATGACGGAGGATCTTGTACGACTACATATGGCGAAGACGCACCGTCTGTCAGCGTAACGCTGACCGGCACTCCGGAAGTTACTGTCGCTATCGAAGAATATACCGTATATGTGGACGAAAGCTGTGAAGGAGTGGTTCCGAACCTGTTGAACGAGGTAAGCGCTACTGCTTGCGGTACTTCTGATAATATTACGATCGAACAGTATGTAATTGTGCCGGGAGAAGATATCGTCAGCGAGATAGGAGATCCTATCTACGGATATGACGGCGAGCGGATCGTAGTGTTCAAGACCACAAAATCTTATACAGATGGCGGTGTAGTGATCGTATATGATTCTGTCCCGATGTATATCAAGGATAACCTGGCTCCGACTGTAGTACTGGACGGCAGCAATACGGTATACCTGGATGCTGACGGAATCGGATCACTGACAGCAATAGACGCAGATAATGGTTCTGCAGATAATTGTTCTGACATTACTTTACTGATATCCAGAGACGGAGAGACTTTTGCGAGCAGTGCAGGCTTTACCTGTTCTGATACGGAGAATCCTGTAGCGGTATGGCTGAAGGCGATAGACGCTTCAGGTAATGAGGCGGTAACAACAGGTTCTGTAACTGTTGTTGACAATATTGCTCCTGTGGTTAGTGGTACATTGGAAAGCATAACAGTAGCAAAAGGTGAATTATGTACCAATGTGCTTGGAGACCAAAGAGGGTATTTGACAGGAAACCTGACCATAACAGACGCCTGTGGCATAGATACCATCAAGCAAAGTCCATTGCCTTCTGCCATTATGGCGGCAAGCAAGACATCCCAGTTGGTTACATTCACAATAATAGATAATAACGGCAACGAAGCGACTACCAGCTTTACAGTATACTTCAAAGACCAGACTGCACCTACCCTGACCGGGGTTCCGACTACTGATCAGGATGCAACAGCAGAAGAAGGTGAATGTACGGTGAACTATGTGCTTCCTTCTGCTTCAGTATCGGACAACTGTTCCGGCGTAGAGGCCTTAGTCATCAAAGTTGATGGAGAGGTTGTAGCTACATCGAGTGTGGATCTGGCATTGGGTACGCATACTGTTGAGTATAGTGTAACAGATGCTGCAGATAATGTTACGTCTGCATCTTACAGTGTAATCGTAGCACCAACACTGGTTGATCCTATGTTTGCCGAACATGCTTCTTCTTATGAGTTTGAAGCAACAGTCGGGTGCAGTGCAGAGGTTACTTTACCTGAAATTACAGCATATGCTGATGTTTGTGAAGATTTGGGAGTTACGGTAAATGTTACTAATAATGCTGAAGGTACTACATTCCCTGTAGGCACTACTCCTGTGACTTACACAGCTACTTATACTTACATGGATGTGGTATATACGACATCTACCGTAGTGAATATAGTTGTATCTGATGGTTCTGCTCCTGTTATCGAGACTGAATTCAGTGATCTGAACCTGGCGATGAACAATGCAGGATGTACGCGTCTTCTGAACGGTGCGGATATCGAGCAATTGGAAGTAGCAGAGGGCTGTCCCGGTGAAGAGAACAGCATCAGCTGGACATTGATGAACGGAGAAGTGGAAGTAACCAGCGGCAGCGGTATTTTCGAAGGGTATGCTACACCATTGGAAGCGGGAACCTATACATTCACTTATTCAGTATCAGATGGTATTAACCCTGCTACGGAAGTAAGCTTTGCGATCCATATAGCCAGTACGCTGGAGAATGCAACGATTCAAGGCCCTTCAACGCCTGCGGTAGTGAATGCAATGACTACTTCTACGGTATTGTTTACAGCTGAAGGCGGATCTCCTAGCTATACGTTCTACTATTCAGTATATGAAGTAGTGGATGAGGTGATGACGCTGATAGGTACTGATGATGTGACTACGAGCGGATCCACTTCGACTACTGTAGCGCATTCAAATGCAACAGCCGGTTCATTTGTTTATTTGCTGAACAGCGTGACAGACGGTAATGGATGTACCCTGGTTTATGAAGAGGGATCAGAACCTACAGTAACAATCAATGTAGTTGAACCATCTGGAGTAGATTTAAAACCTGCTGTTTCTATGATTCCTATAATTGTAGGCACGACACCTAGAGCTGTAACTTTTAATATTCAAAATGTAGGAGATGAAAGCTCTAATGGTAAAGTTAGATTCAGAGTTTATAAACCAAGAACCAGTGGTTTCGAATTATCGATTTCCACAGCCGGATGGAATATTATTACGAATCACAGCTTGTATTGGGAAGTCGAATCTGGTAGTGATTTAGTGATTGCTGATGAAGCTATGGCTTCTGTAAGCGGTGTACTTACTTATACCGGATCACAGAAAGGTGCTGCTAATCTTACTGTAAGAATTGACAATACAGTTAATGGAGGTGACACTAATAGCACAAACAATACTGTTACTAGAAAGTTCAATATTAACTAATCAAATCCTATAAAAGGGAGGAGCTTTCATAAAAGCTCTTCCCTTTAAAAAATTAAATATTATGACAAAATTTTTAAAGTTTGCTATTTTACTTTTAGGTTTATCCTTAGGTAAAATAAGCTCATATGCAGAGGAATTGAACCTTTTCATATCAGGTTCTATGGAGCCGGATGAGTTTGAAGGTTATGGTATACCCGGGAATATCAATATGTTTGTTTATGCCCCTTCAGAAGATGTTTTTGTTCCGGCAAATGTTTTGCAATTGGTTTATATTATGCCAGCAAATATGGAATTGGACGCCTTAATTGAATCGGTACCAGCCGGCTTTGAATATGTATATGTGATGGATCAGTATGTTTATTTTCAGAATACCTCAGACCTTCTTATAGAGGGTGGCGAGTTTTTTGAATTTAATGTTCCGATTACGCCCTCTGGTGAAGTAGACGGTGATATCCAAATTCAGTTGATGATAAACCCTGAAATCGTTACTTCTTATACTATAACGGAATCTGAGGGTGAGAATTTCTATGTATGGCCGGTTTCAGTACCAGATGTAGAACTGGAACCATTATCTGTGCAATTTGTATCTGTTTACGCCAATGCAGACAATAATTGTGCTGTGAATGTAAACTGGACAGTATCTGCTACAGATGCTGCCAGCTATGAAGGTATCCAGTATGCAGTGGAACGTCTGAATAACAGAGTGTATGAGCAGATTGCAGTAATTACACCTCAGGCGGGCCAGTTCTCAATGAATTATGTGGATCAAAATGCTATAGAAGGAATGAATATGTACAGGATCGCTCAGATTACAAGAGATGGTAAAGTAGCCTATTCTCAGACAGTAAAAGCTAATGTAACTTGTACGCCTGGCCAGCATATCAAGATCTATCCTAACCCGGCTGTTGATTTCGTATCCATCAGTGGTGTGAAAGCAGGCCAGAAGGTCAGGGTATTCGGTATCAACGGTGTTGAGATCTATAGTATAGATGTACAGCAGGATAACCAGGTAATCCAAGTCAATGATTTGCCTGCCGGTGCATATAATGTAAATGTATCACAGAATGGCACATCCGTATTCAACGGTAAATTGATCAAAAGATAATATGAATGGGGAATTTTAGGGTTGATTTTTTCTTTTCATAATGTGAAGAATGGGGTGCCATCCGGCACCTCATTTTGTCATTATAAATATACCGGACCAAATGACTGTTGAACCCTTATTACAAAGATGCGGACATAGTAGATACTTACAATATTTTTATTTATAAAATATTGTAATCTCGGGCAGGTCCGATAAGCGGGGAATGTGTTAATTTGTTTTTCAGTTATTAATGTATTTTTTATTATCAAATTATAATATATTTACTTGTGTAAATTGTTTTGTATTTAATAATGATATTTATAAATAATTATTTTTATTAGCTTTTTATTGTATTAATTTTGGTATTTAATTTGAATATATTTTGATTCAATCTCTTTAGCTGCATTACAGTGATAGTGAAATGATGCGATACAACCGGATATTTTTCCATTTTTTAATCCTTAGCAGTCTGTTCTTATTGTTATTTAGCAAAGTTAGAGGACAGGATATGGCCGGTGGACTGTGGTTCCATGATATTCGTCTGCCTGATAATTTTATTGACCGGAATATCCGTTGTCTGGAGAAAGATAAGAACGGGTTTTACTGGTTTGCTACAGTGAATAATCTGTACAGGCACAACGGCTTCTCCGTAGATTGTATTTACAATAAAAATGACCAACCCATATCCAATATCTCGAAACTGCTTATAGAGGGAGATACACTCTGGATAGCTTCTCCGATAGGTGTCACCAGGCTTCAATTAAATAGCTGGGAGTTCAAGCAGTTTTCCTTTGAAAATTTTGAATCACTCATCAATTATAACAGGGAGATCACAGCTTTGGTCAGCGAGCCGGATGGAAGCGGAATACTTGTAGGCTTTAAAAAGCAATCATATCTTTAAAATTCATGATGACTCCGTTTCACTGGCTTTGGATTTAAGTAAAAAAAATGCTGGCTCAATGGCCGCAATGCAATGATCAGTAATATTCATTTTGTAAATGATTATCTGGAGATCACTACCTCTCATATTTCCCTGATATTTACTGTAGAAAGAACAGAAGGTCAATATGCTGTCAGAAACCGGTTTTACTCAGACAGATTATGGGGAAGGCCCATATCAGATATAGTTTTTTGGACCGTTCGGGAAATGCGCTGATCAATACCGGCATAGATTACCCTGTACTTTGTAGACCGGACCAAAAGCCAGATCATCAATGTAACCTTGGGGGAGGGGCATAACCTGTGGTAACTTATTTAAGGTCAGTGATTCTCTTGGCTGGGTGATTTCTCCCAACGGATCTATATATATTCTTTTAATTTTAATGAAATTGCTTTAAAAACGGCTTCCCGAAGTATTCTCTGTTCCTCTGACGGATAAGCAGATCTTGAATCAGAAGCCTGCATATACAAGTAATTTTACTGTATATCAATCGGGCACGGGCAAGGGGATCATCAGCCTGGAGCAGTATACCGGATTCTGGGATATCCCTGTGTTGAACTTTACCCAATCCAATAGTATCCGGGGCATATATGAAGATGAGACATATGGTTTGTAACTGGGGACATATGGAGAAGGATTTCTTCGTGTTCCTCCCGGTTCAGGTACCAAGGATGTCATTCACCCTACTCTTTATCCATATGCATTTTTAAAATGGTCTGCTGATTCTCTTATACTGGCTGCGGAAGGCCTGGGGTTATTCTGGCTGGATATGCGTACCAGTGAGTGCCAACCTTTATTTTTAAATTTTGATCTGCAGAATAAAAGACATATCACCTCTATCCAAAGGATGGGTGAGCAGGAACTTCTGATCAGTTGT
>JAHHDV010000003.1 GCA_019739295.1 Taibaiella sp. | reverse complement strand
GCCACAGCCGAAGCATTTAAAGATGCCCCGGGACGGATTCACATTGAAGCTGGGTGTCTTCTCATTATGAAAGGGACAATTGGCGATATAATTGGTTCCTCTTCGCTTCAGGGTAATAAAATGCCCGACAACATCCAGAATGTCGGCACGGTCTCTTATTTCCTGAATGCTGGAAGGAGTGATCATTTTTCAAAAGTAGGAAATAAGACGCTTATAAGCAGTTTGAAATTTAACTCCAAAACCAGAATACCCTTCAAATTCAGTAAATGGTCATTAGCAGGGAACAGAACGAGGAAAAAAGCCTTAAAATATATCATATAAGGCGCTTTGATGGACTTTTGACACGGGTTTAACCGCAGCATCAGGAGTGTACAGTCGTTCCTATATTCTCTCCTGATACCAGTTTGAGCAGGTTACCTTTCTGATTGATATCGAAAACCACAATAGGGAGGTTATTCTCCTGACATAATGTGAAAGCAGTCATATCCATAACATTGAGGTGCTGATCCAGCACTTCATTAAAGGTAATATTTTCGTATTTGGTGGCATTTGGATTTTTTCTCAGGATCTTCAGAGTAAATACCATCTACCCTGGTTCCTTTAAGAATGACATCTGCCCCGATCTCGATCGCTCTGAGGGAGCCTGCAGTATCTGTAGTGAAATAAGGGTTCCCGGTGCCTGCTCCGAAGATAACCACTCTTCCTTTTTCAAGGTGACGGATAGCCCGCCGCCGGATATAAGGCTCTGCGATTTGCTCCATTTTTATAGCGCTGAGCAGGCGCGTTTTTAGCCCTACTTTTTCAAGGGCAGCCTGCAATGCCATTCCGTTGATCACAGTAGCCAGCATTCCCATATAATCTCCATGTGCTCTTTCAATACCGGTTTCTGATTCATTCATCCCTCTGTAGATATTCCCTCCACCGATTACAATGGCGGTCTGTAATCCCCTGTCTACTACATTTTTGATTTCTTGTGCATAATGTGCCAGCATCTCAGGATCCAAACCAAAAGCTTTATTTCCCATTAACGATTCACCGGATAATTTTAAAAGAACTCTTTTGTATTTGAATGACATATAATTATGTAGAAGGTTTTATTTTATAAAAATGTTTCTCCGTATTTTTCTTTTGATCTCCGCCACATATTCTTTAATCTCCTGCTCATTCCTACGTTCACAGATGAGCAAGACATTCGGAGTATCTATTACAATATAATTATCCAATCCCTGGATAACGGCTAACTTGTTCTGGGGGATTTTTATATAATTATTGCTTGCCTCGATCAATAAAGCATTCTCTGCAAGGATCGCATTAGACTCATAGTCCTTTTCAGAATATTCATATGCTGATTCCCATGTACCAATGTCGCTCCATCCAAAGTGGGAAGGAATGATATAGGCATTGGAGATTTTCTCCATAATACCGTAGTCGATGCTGATATTGGTACATTGGGAGTAGATATTGTGGATGACCTTTTTCTCTTTCTCCGTATTAAATACATGTAAGGCTTTGTCAAATATTTCGGCCATCTCCGGAAGCTGCTCCCGGAAGACCCGGATAAATGTATTGACATTCCACATGAACATCCCTGAATTCCAGAGAAAATCTCCCGATTTCAAGAATGTCCGGGCAAGCTCCAGATTCGGCTTCTCCGTAAATGTAATCACTTTATGAATATCCTCTGCCACCTGATCTGTCTCATATTGTATATAAACCATAGCCTGTATCCGGCCGGGTAGGGCGGATACCCAGGGTCACAATAGCGTCGTGACGGGTGACATAATCCAGGCCTTTGGATATGGCTTCGATAAATAAAGATTCGTTGAAGATCAGGTGATCTGACGGACAGATAACCAAATTGGCTTCCGGATTTTTTTGCAAAAAATCTTATAAGTAATATAGGCCGAAGCCGGTGCTGTGTTTTTTCTGGAGGGTTCACACACTATATTTTCTTCCGGCAACCCGTCGAGGTGCTCCACCATTAGAGACTTATACGACTCGTGTGTGACCACATAGATATGATCCGGGGGACATAGGGATTTGACTCTGTGGAAGGTTGACTGGATCAATGAATAACCTGTGCCTAAAATATCTAAAAACTGCTTGGGTAGGTCCTGGCGGCTCTCCGGCCAAAATCGGCTACCTACTCCACCTGCAATTATGACTACATAATTATTTGATTGTTCCATGTTTCGGTTTTGGTCGGTAAAAGTAATATTTTAGATGGAGATAAGGAAATTTTGAAATAAGACAGGCTTAAAAAACAGGAACGGCACTGAATAAAGGGGTTACCGGCTTATCATTAAAGGGTGACTGTCGGTTGGGCGATTCTGCAAAAAGAAATACCTCCGTACCATCTTTCTACGAGATGTGTACGGAGGATGACTCATCAATGAAGAATAGGCCTCAATGAGGTGTTGTTTTATTTTGAGCCCAACCTGATGAGGTATTCTGTCATCATCCGGATTCCATAACCGGTGCCACCTGCTGTGAGATAATGCTTTGCCTTATCTCTAAAGCTTACTCCTGCTATGTCGAAGTGTATCCATGGGTAGTCTGTGAATTTTTCCAGGAATTTCCCGGCTGTAATGGCGCCTCCTACCGGTCCGCCGATATTTTTTCATATCTGCAATATCACTTTTGATCCATTCGCCATATTCTTCCCAGAGTGGGAATTCAACTATTTTTTCATTGACCGCTTTACCCATTTTTTTGAATTTATTCATATAGTGGTCACCGATTGTGCCCATCGCCACCATAGCGACATCCCCGATAGCATTGGCAGCAGCCCCTGTGAGCGTGGCAAAATCGGCTACAAACTCAGGGTTGTATTTTTTAGCAAGATGTAGTGCATCTGCAAGGATCATCCTGCCTTCTGCATCCGTATTTAAGACTTCTACCGTCTGACCGCTATACATTGTAATGACATCGCCAGGTGCATAAGCATTTCCACCGGGGCGGTTATCTGTAGCCGGTATCAGTCCGATAACATGCAGCGGGATGTCCAGGATGCCCAGCACATACATAATACCTGCTACCACCGCAGCTCCTCCCATATCTGATTTCATCTTGTCCATAGAATTGGGGGTGGGCTTCAGGCTAAGCCCTCCGGTATCATAGACCACACCTTTCCCTATCAATACAATGGGCTTGTTATTCTTAGCTTTGGAAGATTTATGCTCCATGATCGTAAAGCTGGCCGGTTCCGTACTGCCTTTATTAACAGCCAGAAGACCGCCCATGCCCAATTGCTCGATTTTAGCCTGACCATATACGCTGACTTTTACCATTCCTTCTTTGCCCAATGTCTTGAGTTCCTCGCTAAGCCGGGTCGCTGTGAGATAATTGTTGGGTTCGTTGACCAGGTCGCGTGCATAATAGATTGCCTGGCAAACTGCTTCCAGCTTTTTGACACTGGTACCTGAAGAACTGTCTTTTTCTATATTGATTTGCTTAAGGCGGTGGCTGAGTTCTTTGGCCCTGGATTTATATTTGAGAAACTGGTATGCAGAAAGTATAATGCCTTCTAAGAAACAATAAGTATGCTCCTCGTTCTTATCATGGTTTTTGACAGCTACCTCTTCAATTTTATATTGAGCCAATTGTTGGAACAGTTTTGCTCCTATTTTTCGCAGCGATTCATAATTGAGATCTTCATCCTCCTGAAGTGGAACATAAACGATCCATTCCGGGGTCTGATTGCGAAAAAATAGTTGGAAGTTGATTTTGTTTTTAATTCCATCTTCGAATAGTTCTTCCTCGTCTTTTAAAAGCTGGACATTGCTTAAATGTACCAGATCGGTAATGATATGGATCAGTGCCCCTTTGGGATTCTTTTGAATCTGTAATTTTATATTCATGGTTATCGCGTTATTCTGTTCATATGAAAACATAAATGTACAATCTTAAATGCTATTGTTGGGAATTCTGCTTTGGATTTACTGCTTAATTTTTCTTTATAATCAAGAAATGCTTCATTATAGAACCACCATATTCAGATTGCTTGCCATATCTTCAGTAAGGAAGGTAAATGTTAACATCAGGCAATTTTGTCCGTACCGGGTTTTATGTCCGGGAATAATTGGTTAACGACCTGTTTATTTATATAATAAAAGAGGTACAACAGCTATGTATGTACCTCTTTTAGGATTTTTAAATTATAGTTTAAAATTTGCCCGAATATTTTATAGTTTCCGGATATATTATCTCAGGAGCGTAAGGTCACCTTTCTTCTTGAAGTTTTCACCCTGGTTGCAGCGTCCCTGGATGACATAGAAATAAACACCTCCCTGTGCCTCTTCTCCGTTCTCCATTGTACCGTCCCATTGGTTTTCCACTTTGTAGCTTACAAAGACCCTTTTCCCCCACCTGTCATATATTTCCAGCTGGTAATACTCCGGAATTCCATCTGTCATCAGGCCGAATTCGTCGTTCACCCCGTCCCCATTCGGAGAGAAGGCTGAAGGAATAGCCACCTCACAGCAGGGAAAAGCAGTGATGTTCAGGGAATCCTTATTTTTACATCCGGCGCTGTCGGTTCCCACTACCACATACAGGTTCTCATTTGCAGGGAGGATGACATCCAGGCTGTCGCCCGCTCCCAGGGGTGTATTGTTCCTGTCGTAATACCTGTACGTTTCTGCACCTTCCGAATATAGTTTTATCGTATCCAGGATACACAGCCTGTCAGTCTCATTGAGATCATCAAATTTCAGTTTTACTACAGGATCGACGATATCAATTTTGATCTGATCAATTTTATTGGGGCAGCCTGAGCCAATCAGGTTTGTTTTTACCTGGTATACACTGCTGACATTCGGTGTGATGTATACGGAATATTCGTCCGGAGAGAATTCTATATCCGGAGAAGGCTCCCAGGTGACGGAAAAATCAGGGTGGGATTCGAGGTCGATATGCACTTTCTGACCACTGCATATGGTCGTGTCGAAGGTAGTGGACTCGAGGTATAAAGAATCATAAATATAAATGGTATCACCGAATACATCCGGCATACAGGCCATAGAGCTGTAAATTATGGGGACAACGGTTTTGGTACCTTTGAGGTATGGAGAAGATATGGGGATAATGGGTATCTGGACGGAAGTTGCACCGGGTGGGATAATGGCTATTCCATCCAGGTATTCATAATCGACGCCGTTCACCGCTGTACCTTCCAGCGTGTAGTGTAATTCTTCTTCTTCCTCGGTCTCGTATGTCTTACTGATGGTGAAGGAGCCTGGTGCACACCCCCTGACCACATTAGAGTATGGCCAGATCATAGAAGCACCGCCTGCAGATTCGATCTCATGGCTGGGTTTTGAATTCAGTGACCCTGCTTCGATGAATACTCCTGAATCCAGGATGCCGTCTCCTGCATCTGCAATACCAATTTTTAAGGTATAGGTCTGGCAGGGGATCACATTGGCAATAGCTGTAAATATAGTAGTAAAGCCTCCGAATTTAATATAATCTCCGCTCGTATTATCAATATAATATTCTGTAAACGGGGAACCTTCGCCCATATCCGTACAGCCCGGGGCAGTCTCTACCCAATCTCCAACACCGGAAGTAGAATTGACACAAATGGGTATGGAAGTACCGGGAATGACAGCCAGGTTCTGCGTAGTGTAACCATCACCGGAAATGAAAAAACCGAATACATCATTTACGCTGGAGCAGGAGTACCCTCCATATTCGGCAGAAGCAAATACGTAATTAAACCTGACTGTATCCCCACTGGGTATAAAATCAAAAGTGAAAATACACGCGTCATGGGTGGTTAAAGGAGCGATCAGGGAATTGAGGTCGTCATCCCCGGGCAAGCCCAGATCCGTAGATGGAAGTCCCCAGGCTGTAAATGCACTATTGATGTCCAATACTTCACCTGAAGAAAGGACTACTCCTTCATCAATTCCCAGATCCCCGGAGCCTTCGAAAACCCCGATGGACTCCGTATTACAATCCAGGCTGGCATCGGTTACTTCTACCCCTTCGCCTACTAAAGTGTTCGCAAGCTGTTCAGCTGTTTGCCCTATACTGATGGTATATTGAGCTGATGAACTTTGTATATTGATTAAACCAATAAATGATAAAATGAAAGTAAAAATTGACAGACGCATAGGCCATTTGCTTTTATTTAAAAGAATAATCTTCCGAAATTAAGAAATATTTACCATTTTTCCTACTTTTTTTGAAAAATTTTTGAAAATTTCAGCTTATGAGGCAATTTTATATTGTAACCGGATATATGCATATAACAGGAAAGATCAAATCCGTGTTAGCGAATGATGATTATATTGTAGATAATTTTTAATTTCACAGGAGAAAAAAAGTCGTTATGTCGAATGTTGATATCATTATAGAAGAGAGAGAAGCAAACATCGGGAACTTCCTGGTCGGGCGTTTGCTTCCGTTCAGGAAGAAAAGAACGGTAGGCCCTTTTGCGTTTATTGACCATATGGGACCGGTAAACCTGAAGCCGGGTGAAAAACTGGATATAGGACCACATCCCCACATTGGGTTATCGACTTTGACATTCTTATTTGAAGGGAGCATCAGACACCGGGATACTACTGGGGCTGAAAGGGTCATTACTCCCGGGGCTGTCAACTGGATGACTGCAGGGAAGGGAGTAGTGCATTCTGAAAGAACGCCCCCGGAATGGGTGGATCAGAGCAAGACCCTGCATGGCTTACAGATATGGGTGGCATTGCCTGTAGATAAAGAAAATATCGAGCCGTCTTTTCAACATATAGATGCGGAGGACATACCTTTTTGGGAAGAAGGCCATATCAATTTTCGATTGATTGCGGGACATTTTGACACTTACAGATCTCCCGTAGAAGTCTACAGTGATTTATATATGATAGAAATTAAAGTAAGCGAGGATACCGAAATCGACCTGTCCGGGAGGTTATTTGGTGAAAGTGGCCTGTATATTCTTGAAGGCAGGGTAGAAGCGAGTGGTCATATTTTTGAAGAAAAGCAAATACTCATTACCAGGGATGCGCATTTGTGCACCTTTAAAATGCGACAGGGTAGTACGGTTTATATATTTGGAGGTACGCCATTCCCGGAAGAGCGCCATATATTCTGGAACTTTGTTTCTTCCTCTAAGGAAAAGATCGAACAGGCCAAGAAGGACTGGAGAGAAGATAAGTTCCCCCGGATCCCTGGTGAAGACGATTTAGTACCCTTACCTTAAGCGCTTTGCGCAGATGCTTTACAGCTTTCTCACCTCATAGAGATCAGTTCTCCGGTCTTTCAGGGTTTTGACTGAGCCATAATGATGAAGTTCCTTCAACAAGGTCAGGTCTACATCTACAATCAATGTCATTTCCGTATTCGGTGTAGCCTCAGCCTTGACGGCATTGGTAGGGAAAGCAAAATCCGATGGAGTGAACACTGCTGCCTGGCCGAACTGGATATCCATATTGTTGACCCCGGGAAGGTTGCCCACACAACCTGCGATGGCTACGTAACATTCATTCTCAATAGCTCTTGCCATCGAGCAGTTCCTTACCCTGGTATAGGCATTCTGTGTGTCGGTAAGGTAGGGTACAAAAAGTATCCTCATACCATCCAGCGCAAGTAATCTGGAAAGTTCCGGAAATTCCACATCATAACATATCAGGATGCCTATCTTACCACAATCAGTATTGATGGCTACGATTTCATTGCCACCGGTGATCCCGTAATACCTGGCTTCATTGGGTGTAATGTGTATCTTGCGGTACTCATTCAGCTTCCCGTCTCTGTGGCATAGGTAAGAGATGTTATATAGCTTCCCGTCTTCTATTACCGGCATGCTTCCCGCTATGATATTAACATTGTATGCGATGGCGAGTTCGGATATTTTCTTGATGATCTGCTCTGATTTCTGCGCTAATTGCCTCATTGCTTCGCTGGTATCCAAATGGTTGAATTCTGCAAGAAGGGGAGAATTGAAAAATTCCGGAAATAGGGCGAAGTCCGCCTGGTAAGCGCTTAGCGTATCTACAAAGAATTCAACCTGCCCGTAGAAGTCTTCCAGGCTTTCAAATTGCCGCATCTGCCATTGAACCAGCCCGAGCCGGATGATGCTGTCGCTCATTGCATTTTTCTTCCGGGAATAATAGATATTGTTCCATTCCAGCAGAACCGCATATTCTTCCGATTCCTTATCCCCTCTGAGATAATTGGTCAGGACCTTGACGACATGGAAATCATTCGATAGCTGGAAGCTCAATACCGGATCATAAATTTCCTTGTCTTTTACTTTGGCAATGTACTCTTTAGGACTGAATTCATTGCTGTATTTATGATAATTGGGGATACGGCCACCTACTTTGATCTCCTTGAGATTCATCTTTTCGCAGAGCTCCTTCCTGGCATCATAAAGCCTTCTGGCCAGCCTGAGGGATCTGAAGCCGGGGTGGACAAATACCTCGATACCATATAAGACATTCCCATCACCATTATGGGTATCAAATGAAAAATTGCCGGTTATTTCTTCATAAGTATGTTCGTCCCCGAACAGTTTGTATTCTACAATGATAGATAATGCACAAGCGACTACGCTGCCGTCTACCGTGACACAGAACTGGCCTTCCGGGAATATTTTCAGCAATTTTGCGATATTGCGCTCTCTCCATACACTTCCGATCCCGTCATAGGCCTCGATCATAGATGCCCTGAGTTCCTCGTAATCTTCTATTCTTAATTTTCGTACAATGACTTCCATACTTCAAAAAGAAGCCAAGATACAAAATAATTAATTTGAGATTTTTATTTTTCAATAACTTATGATAAGGAAAATCGAATCTTATCCTCCTGTAAATATGATTATTAAAAGCAATACAAATTAATTTAATTAAAAATATCGTCTGAATTCGATTAAATTTGTTGCTTTTTTAGCAGATTTATTATCTTATGCAGAATTATATTGATCATCATATACAGACGAATGGCATTCACCTTCATTTTATCGAATATCCCAATATTGACAAACCTGTTCTCATCCTGATGCATGGCCTGACTGCCAATGCTCATGCATTCGGAGGATTGGTAGCAGCGGGACTGGCAGAAAATTACAGGCTCATTATTCCTGATTTAAGGGGAAGAGGGCAGTCGGACAAGCCTGCTTTCAGGTATACATTTCGGGACCATGCTTTAGATATCATTGGACTGATGGACCATCTGGGATTGGATGCTGCCGTACTGGGAGGACATTCCTTCGGGGGATTGCTGAGTGTATATATGGCTGTTCATTTCCCCAAAAGAGTAGAAAAAACTGATATTACTGGATGCGGCTGCTGAGATGAACCCCAAGACTTTCGAGATGCTGGGGGCTACATTGGCCAGGCTGGATAAAGTGTATCCTACCTATGAAGCGTTTATCGAAGAGATGAAGCAGGCAAAGCAGAATACGTTCTGGACAGATGAAATGACGGAATATTATAATGCCGATATTATGATGAGGGAGGATGGTGCCTATTCTCCTATACCTAACCTGACTACGATCTACAGGGTGATGTCCTTTGTCGCTACAGAACCGTGGAAGAAGAATTTCAGAAAGGTAAAGCAGCCTGCCGTTCTTATCAATGGTGTGGACAATTATGGTATGGATGAACCTATACTTCCTGATTTTAAAGCAAAAGAAACTATTGATATGATGGCCAATGCCCAATATGTAAAAGTGGATGGCAATCATCAGACTATGCTTTACGGAGCCGGAGCCAGGGGAATAGTGAAAGCTATCAATCAATTTATGGCTGAGGAGATACAAATAGAATCTGAAAGAAAACTACCTCAATTAAAAGTAGCTGTGGTCGGTGCTACCGGAGTAGTGGGATGTACCATGATCAGGCTGCTGGAAGAAAGGGACTTTCCCGTAGGGGAACTGGTCCCGGTAGCCAGTGAACGGTCAGCCGGTACAAGTATCCTTTTTAAAGGCAGAAAATACAATGTAATTACGCCGGAGAAAGCGATCCATGAGGGCTGTGATATAGCATTGTTCTCCGCAGGGGGCAGTGCGTCATTGAAATATGCACCAATGTTTGCGGAAAAAGGAACGGTAGTGATCGACAACAGCTCTGCCTGGCGGATGGATCCGGATAAGAAGCTCATCGTGCCGGAAGTGAATGGAAATACGCTGACCCCGGAAGATAAGATCATTGCCAATCCGAATTGTTCTACCATTCAGATGGTGATCGTTCTGAAGCCGCTTCATGAGCGGTTCAATATCAGGCGGGTTGTGGTAAGCACTTACCAAAGCGTATCCGGTAGCGGCATGAAGGGGATCGAGCAGCTGGAAGCAGAGGAGAGGGGAGAAAAAATAAAGAACGGGTTTTTATCCCTTCCCGATCCATCAGAACGTGCTGCCTCAAATAGATGATTTTACAGATAACGGATATACCAAAGAGGAGATGAAAATGATCAATGAAACCAAAAAAATCATGGGCGACGACCGGATCCAGGTTACCGCTACTACAGTCAGGGTACCGGTGAAAGTAGGTCATAGTGAAAGTGTCAATATCGAATACCATAACGACTTCGAGCTGAGTGAGGTGTACCAGATACTGATGGAGACCGGCGGTATAGGTGTAATGGACAACCCTATGGCCAAATTGTACCCGATGCCCATAGAAGCAGAGGGAAGGGATGAGGTACTGGTCGGCAGGATACGTAAGGATTTCTCACAGCCGAAAACGATGAACTGCTGGATCGTAGCGGACAATCTCCGCAAAGGTGCTGCTACCAATGCGATCCAGATCGCGGAAACATTGGTGGAACAGAAGCTTGTAGGTAACAAAGAACAATAAAACATATAAATATTTAATTTCCATTCAGAAATCAGAAATTTCATGAAACGCCTTATTCTTGTTATACTCAGCCTGTTTTTGATGTTTACAATGGCAGCACAGACAGATATTCCGGCTGCGGACACTTTACCCCTGCGCTATAAGATCAGTCTCATAACCTGTGGTACCGGTGAGGAGCTTTATGCATCTTTCGGACATACTGCGATCAGGGTACAGGACCACAGGCTGAAACTCGATGAGGTATACAATTACGGAACCTTCAGCTTTAACGAAGAAGGATTTTACAGGAAGTTTACCATGGGGAAATTGAATTATTGGGTAGCAAAGGAGGATTACCGGGTGTTCGTGGATTTCTACAGGAATGAGGAGCGGTTTGTAAAGGAGCAAATCCTGGATCTGGATAATGCATCGGCAGAGAAAATTGTGAAATTTCTGGAAAATAATGCCAGGCCTGAAAATAAGTATTACAGATACGATTTTATTTATGATAACTGTGCCACAAGGGTAAGGGATGTATTCTCCATGAGCCTTGGGGAACAGTTCAGTTACGGCCAGATCATGAGAGGTACCCAAGGTACCTATCGCCAGGTCATCAACCAGTACCTGATCAATAATCACTGGTCCAGGTTCGGCATCAATATCGTGTTGGGGTCACGAATAGATTCGGTGATGACAGATCACTTTTCGATGTTCCTTCCTGATTTTCTTTACGAAGGGATGAAAGGAGCTGTCTATGAAGGGAAATCGCTGGTGGCGGAAGATATAGAAGTGGTGAAAGCGACACCTCCTCAGGAGAGAACCTTCAATGCACCGTTCTGGATGACCTTCACCCTATTCATTATCACGCTTCTGGTTTTTTTATATTCCCGTACTGAATAAGTTGAAAAATCTTTTAAGTTTTGTCTTCCTGTTGGTATCCGGGGTACTGGGGGTGTTTATCCTATTGATGTGGCTGATGACAGACCACCAGGCTTGCGATAACAACTGGAATATTCTCTGGGCCGTTCCATTCAACCTGATCATTGCGTTCCTGTCCTTTGGCAGGAAGGAATGGTTCAAGATATATGCATTGGCAGCGATTAGCTGCCTGATTGTAGCCCTGATCGTTCACGTGCTGGGTATTCAGATGCTTCCGCTGACGGAGTTGATCCCTTATTTCGGCTGTTTGTTGTTTACCTATATGGACTTGTACCGTAAGGGATTAAGCGTTACCGCGGATAAACACAGGTCTGCGCTGTCCCTGTAACAGGAGGGCCGTCATCTTATTGTCATATGCCAGATTGTTCCGGTACATTCAATTTTGTCATTAAGATGGGACGGGTACTGACATTTTTAAATGATTTACTACCAACTTTGGTAAAATGTCATCCGTATCCGTCCCGGTATAGAATTTGGATGTCTCAGGTAAAACAAATGAATTCAATATGACACAAGAAAAAGGACATATCTCCATTCATACGGAGAACATTTTCCCCATCATCAAGAAATTCCTGTACAGTGACCACGAGATTTTTCTCAGGGAACTTGTGAGCAATGCGGTAGATGCTACGCAGAAGATCAAAAGACTGTCTTCTATCGGTGATTACAAAGGGGAACTTGGAGCGCTAAAGGTTCAAGTCCATGTGGACAAAGACGCCAAAACCATTACTGTCAGTGACCGGGGAATCGGTATGACGGCAGATGAGATCAAGAAATATATCAACCAGGTAGCCTATAGCGGAGCTACGGAATTTGTAGAAAAATTCAAGGATGCAAAGGATGCCCATGAGATCATCGGTAAGTTTGGTCTTGGGTTTTACTCCGCCTTTATGGTTGCTGATCAGGTCGAAATCCAGACTTTGTCTTACCAGGAAGGAGCCCGGCCCGTCAGGTGGGTAAGTGACGGTGACACAGATTTTACCATCGAAGAGGGCGGCAGGACAGAAAGAGGTACGGACATCATCCTGCATGTCAATGATGAGAACCTTGAATTTCTGGAAGAGCATAAGATATCCTCTATCCTTCATAAATACGCTCAGTTCCTTCCTGTCCCTGTCCAGTTCGGTATGAAGACCGAGCATGTACCGGATGGTGAAGATGAAGAAGGAAAGCCCAAATACAAAGAAACAGAAGTTGAGAACATTATCAATAATGTAGCGCCGATATGGACAAAACCACCTTCGGAACTGAAAGAGGAGGACTACCTCAATTTCTACCGGGAACTGTATCCTTACTCTGAAGATCCATTGTTCTGGATCCACCTGAACGTGGACTATCCGTTTACGCTTACCGGAGTCTTGTATTTCCCTAAAGTAAAGAATGACTTCGAGCTGAACAGGAACAAAATCAAATTGTTCTCCAGGCAGGTTTTTATCACCGATGAGGTGAAGGAAATCGTACCTGAATTCCTGATGTTGCTGCACGGTGTGATCGACAGCCCGGACATTCCTTTGAATGTGAGCAGGAGCTATTTGCAGTCAGATGCGAACGTTAAGAAAATCAGTAATTATATTACGAAGAAGGTAGGCGATAAGCTGTCGGACCTCTTCAAAGAGGACCGCAAGGCTTATGAGCAGAAATGGGAAGATATTGGTCTATTCGTAAAATACGGGATGATCAGCGAAGAGAAATTCTATGATAAAGCTAAAGAGTTCGCTTTATTGACCAATATCAAAAAAGAAAACTTCACGCTGGAGGAATATAAAGAAAGAATCAGTGTCCACCAGACAGATAAGGATGGTAACCTGATCTATCTTTATACCAATGACCAGGATGCGCATTATACCTATATCGAACCGTTAGAAAGCAAATCCTATGATGTGCTGCTGATGAACGGTCCCCTGGACAATCATTTTATCGCCCAACTCGAACAGAAGCTGGATAAGACAAGATTCAGAAGGATCGATGCGGATATACCTGAAAAATTGATTGAAAAAGATGAGCAGATAGAATCTGTGCTGAGTGAAGATGAGATCAAAAAAGTAAAAGAAACTTTCGAACAGGTGATCAATAATGCCCATATGAAGGTAGAAGTGGATGCCCTGAGCCCGGGTGACCAGCCGGTACATATCAGCATAGACGAATGGATGCGTCGTATGAAGGATATGAGCAAAATGGGGGGAAACGGGATGTTCAATATGTATGGTGCCATGCCGGATACTTACAAGGTGACGGTCAATAGTAACCATCCATTGATGCAGAAAATTCTTAAATCTGAGGATGCGGACAGAGCTGCCGGAATCACACGGCAACTTGTGGACCTGGCGATGCTGTCCCAGAATATGCTGAAAGGAAAAGGCCTGAGCGACTTCGTGAACAGAAGCCTTACATTGATGGACCAGCAATAGACCAGACATTTTTTGTTAGGTAGGATCCCGGAATGCTGAAAAGTATTCCGGGATTTTTAATGGATGTCATCCGGGAGCGCATTTTTCAACTTAAGATGGAAGCAGGCAAATACTAAGGATATTTTGCAATATCTGTTTACCTTTGGCGGGACCGGTGGTCCGGTTATTTTGTACAGCCGGAAGGTGTTATTGCACAGCGATCGGTTCTCTGTTTTACAGACGAAATATGTTTTAGGATAATTATCCGTTCAATTTCTTAAGGTTTAGATTGTGAAAAGGTCTCAGGTAGTAAATATTAACTATATCAAACTGATTTTTGTATCCGGATTTGTATCCTTGATGGCATGTATGTTGGCATTTACGCTCAAGCACATCACGGAATATGTGGAGCATTTTTTCTTTGACCGTATATCCGGCTTGAATGCCCTGCTGTTCATTCTTATGCCTTCTGTAGGGATTACCATCATTTACTTTCTCCGGAAATATCTTTTTCTGAATAAAAAGAACAAAGGAATAACGGAGATCTATAAAACTCTGGATCGTCGCAAAGACCACCTGCCCTTCTACAAGATTCCTTCCCACTACCTGAACGGATTTCTTACGGTTGTCTTCGGAGGTTCTACGGGAATAGAGGTTTCCACGGTGGTGGCCACAGCCACGATCGGTAATCAGGCTTATGAACTGGAGTACTCGGCAAGGAATTTCAAACGCGAACTTGTATGCGCAGGGGTCAGTGCCGGGGTAGCCGTTCTATTCGCCAGTCCCCTTGCCGGCTGGCTCTTTGCAATGGAAGTTATCGCCAGAAAGAGGAGGAAAACGCTGTATGTAAGTTGTACTGCCGCATCTATTGTTGCTGCACTGTTCATCTATGCATTTGATCATAGCCATATTCTTCCCTTTCATACCGAAGGCTGGCACTGGTATGCACTTCCTTTCTTCGTATTATTAAGTTTATTGGGAGGATTGCTATCTGTATACTTTACCACAATGGTGATTCGCATCAAGCAGTTGTTCCATCGGATTTCGAATAATTTTTTAAGAGTGAATACGGGAGCGGTTTTAGTAGGATCTATGATCTTTTGCTTCCCGGTTTTATATGGTGACAGCTACGCGGGACTGAAAGAAGTCATTTCGCAAATATCCGGCCAGCAGATATCGGGTATGTTGATGATTCTGATGCTGATATTCCTGAAACCACTTGCCGCATCTCTTACCCTGGGTGCGGGCGGGGACGGTGGGGTATTCGCACCGAGCATTGTAGCCGGAGCCTTTCTGGGTTTATTATTGGCACAGTTGTGCAATCAGTTCTGGGATATGGGATTGATCCCTTTAAATTTCGCTTTGGTCGGTGCAGCAGCTACCTTATCTGCAGCTATTTACGCTCCCTGTACCGCACTTATTTTAACCTGTAATCTTATTCCCAACGGGTATGAATTGTTCTTTCCTATTCTGGTAGGAGTTTTCCTGTCCAAAATTTTTGCACGGAGGCTGCTTCCTTACAATGTATATACTTATGATTTCTATCTGGCGCATAAAGGGGAACAAGGTCCTTAACGGTATTTTTTTCCGGCTCCTGTACGCAAATGATATGCGGAGAAGAATGCTGTAAAACAATAGCCACCTCATTGAGGTGGCTATTGTTTTATTATGGACAATCTAATTTTAACCTTTGTAGTTCTTAAAGGCTTCTGTGAGCTTGGGAACCACTTCGAATATATCTCCAACCACACCATAATCAGCGGCTTTGAAGAAAGGAGCTTCCGGATCCTTATTGATCACGACTATGGTTTTGGAGTTGTTCACACCTGCAAGGTGCTGAATGGCTCCGGAAATGCCGCAAGCCAGATATAGATTAGGCCTGATCGTACCGCCAGTCTGGCCTACGTGCTCATGGTGCGGACGCCAATGTGCATCTGCCACCGGGCGGGAGCAGGCCAGGGTAGCACCTATGGAATTGGCCAGATCTTCAAGGATACCCCAGTTCTCAGGTCCTTTCATACCACGACCCCCGGATACTACCAGTTCCGCTTCACTCAGGGGAACTTCTCCTTTGATCACGTCTTCACTTTCTTTAACGATATTGTTGTTGGCATTAGGGGCATCAGTATACTGCTCTACTACAGCTGATTTCTCGATATGCTCTACGGCATGACTGTTCGGTACAAATGCCACGATCTTATATTCGGACTTGATTCTCACATAGGCAAAAGCTTTACCGGAGAACACTGTTTTCTTAGCAGTAAATCCCGCATCATCTACCGGGAAATCTACGGCTCCGGAGATAAGGCCCGCTTTTAATTTAGCAGAAAGAACAGGAGCAATTGCTTTTCCGGCGATATCAAATGGCAATATGATGGTTTTGGCTCCCTGTGCTTGTGCCACCGCCTCGATAGCGTGGGCGTAATTCTGCGCATTGAAGGTCGATAAGGCGTCGTTAGTAGCAATCATTACTTTATCTGCACCATATTGACCTAACTCTTTAGCTATATCATCACCTACATTTCCTGCTACCAGTGCAATGACTTCACCACCGAAAGTTTGTGCGGTTTTGGCTGCATAATTTACAGCCTCAAAACTTTTTTTCTTGAATGAACCCTCAGAGAGCTCGACATATACTAAAACTGACATAATATTTTGATAAGGTTTTTATAGGATTAAAACGGATGGTATCTCTTCAAAGTCCTGAGCTGGATCCATGAAAATCAGATACCGGATTATAGGACTTTAGCTTCATTGTGCAATGCTGCCACCAGGTCATCCAGCTGGTCAATCGTAAACAGTTTCACACCTGATTTAGCAGGAGGTAATTCGTACTTTACGATCTCTGTCAGTGCGTCCGTAGCTGTAGGTTCGGAAACGGTAAGTGGCTTCGTACGTGCCGACATAATTCCTTTCATATTAGGAATACGGGCTTCTGCCATACCTTTCTGGCAACTGATTACAGCAGGGAGATTTACTTTGTCGGTTTGTGTACCACCTTCGATCTCACGGCTTACTGTAGCTGTGCTTCCGTCGATTTCCAGCTTCGTAGCAAATCCCTCGTAAGTATAACCTAATAATCCGGCGATCAATCCGCCCACTGATGCATTGTTGTAATCAATAGATTCTTTACCGGTAAGGATCAGGTCGTAGCCTTTTTCCTTAGCAAAATCGGCGATATTAGCAGCTATCTGAAAAGTGTCATCGGTAGAGGCGTTGATCCGAAAGGCCTGATCACCACCAAGCGCCAGCGCTTTTCTCATGGTGGCTTCGGCAGCCTGTTCACCTACGGTGATTAAATGTATTTCAGATGCTTTGCCGGATTCCTTTAATTCCAATGCTCTTACCAGGGCATACCATTCATCGTAAGGATTGATGATCATGGTTACACCATTCAGATCAAATTTGGTATTCCCGTCCGTAAATGAAATTTTAGCTGTAGTATCCGGTACCTGAGCTATACATACTAGTATTTTCATATTTATTCTATTAGTAGTTTATAAAGCTGTGTTGATAAAAAAGTGTAGCAAAAATAAGCAAACAATTGTACTTTATACGTAAAATTTTGATGATGACCGGTTGCGAATGCCCATCTTTTGATCATCTGAAGACTGCCTGATAAGGTGCGCGAAATACTTCGGAAGAAAAGAAAAATATTTGACAATAGCATTTCGAATATGCTGTAAGCTGATCCGGAGTTACAAAAACAAAACTGCTCCGTAGAAACGGAGCAGCCACAAACATTAAAAAACACAACAATTGGCAAAAATTAATCTCGGCCAATAATTCTTGGACATTTAGAGCCTCTCCACTGGATCGGATTGCCGAATGCCTCAAAATATATTGCAAACCCTATCGTGGCCGACCAGTACCAGTCATTATTTTGGTAATCACCACGACGGTATTTATCAGCAGGGAAGTTCTGGTCCCATTCTTTTAATTCATCTCCTCTATAGGACATTTCCACAGACTTAGCTCCTTTGTATTGTAATAAGGTATCCAGATTGACATAAGAACGGCTTACGTCATCCAGGTAGTCCGAAGTCACATACCTTAGGCCGACCTCAGCAGTTACCATTACCGTATTTCCTACGAAGCCTTTAATACCGATTCCGATGGGGAATGAAGCATGGAATACCGAATAAGGTTTTCTGTCCGGATAGTTGGGTAAGCCCTGGCCTTCGGTAGAAAGATCTCTCAGGTATACCTTCTTGAATTCCCTGTCATAGGCATAAGGATTAGAGTGTACAGCAGCAATTCCGGCAAAAGCATAAGGTGTGAATTTAAACTTATAAATATCCACAGGTAACAGGTTCAACTCAATACCTGCCTGTAATTCAACCAGCCTGTTGCTGAAGCTCAGGTTTCTGGCTACGTCAGATTTAACCTCACTCAGGCTGTCCGCTCCTCCTATCTGCAACACATTCAGTCCAAACCTGAATCCGACATGGGGGTTGGTGAAGTATTTATATTGAATGCCCCCTGTAGGAAATACTGCTTTAGGATGCGGGAACCAATTCTGTGCCAGATCTCCTTTATAACCGCTTACACCTGCCACCAAACCGATCTCATGGTGATTCTGGGCAGAAAGACTTAATGGTAATGACATTAAGGCAAACAGTAAAAATTTTTTCATATTGTCGATTAATTTATTGGGATAGGAGCCTCTATATAGTCCTTTCTTATTTTGTAAAAATAATTTTATTTGCTAATGGTCCCACAAATTTATTCTTTTCAGTCAATAATCCAAAGAAATCTTAAAAAAAATTAAGCACCCGGAGGTTTCCCGTCAGTATCCTGTCTTCTTTTATTTTTCTGCGGACTCTTTTTCTTTCCGCCCTGACCTTTTTGATGGGCAGGTGGTGCTGGTTTGATTCCTTCCGGCTGGGGTGCCTTTTGTGTATGGGGCCTTGATGCCTGTTTAGCGGGTCTGTTACCGGAAGAGCGGTCCCTGGGTGCCTTGGCCGGTTCAGGCCTGCCGGCTGTAACCTCTGATTTGGGTTTGTCGGGCCTGGCGCTGTTTTTTCTTTCCTTTGGATTTGCTTTTTTTCTTTTTGGTCAATGAAGTAAGGGTAATTTGTCCTACATCATTAACAAATCCAGCATCTACGGACACACCTTTTTTGCGGATCTCTGTAACGATTTCTACAGGCTCGAGTTCATCCGGGAAGATATTTTCCTTATTGAGGGTAAGGATTTCATTTACCCTTTCGATGCTCAGCGGATACTGTTTTGCCTGGTGTTCATAGCTATACCACATTAGTCCTTTGAAGATATCCTTTTTGACCAGTTTGACCTTGCCTGCTTTCAGCATCAGGTGATCTGCCTGGTTAGGAAATGTAGTCAATGCATCCATATACGTATCCAGCTCATAGTTAAGACAGCACTTCAGTTTGCCACATTGACCGCTGAGCTTGGTCTGGTTGATGGAAAGGTTCTGGTACCTTGCAGCAGAAGTATATACGGTCTTAAAATCTGTAAGCCAGGTGCTGCAACAGAGTTCGCGTCCGCAAGAGCCGATACCGCCTATTTTCCCGCTTTCCTGACGGGCGCCGATCTGCCTCATCTCTATCCTGGCATTGAATTCCTGGGCGTATATCTTGATCAGCTCCCTGAAGTCCACACGACTATTGGCCGTGTAATAAATAGATACTTTTTTGGCATCCGCCTGGAGTTCAACCTCGCCTATTTTCATGTCCAGATCGTGTACACGCGCAATGGTCCTGGCTTTGGCAAGAATCTCTTTTTCTTTGGATTTACTGCGATCGAATGCTTCGAGGTCGCTGTCAAGGCTGATTCTCAGAAGCTTTTTGGTAACATCGTCTTCTTTGACATTATATTTCTTCAACTGAAGTTTGACGAGTTCCCCTGTAAGGCTGACGACACCTACATCGAAGCCGTTGATGCCTTCAACGGTAACATAATTTCCTTTTTCTATAGGTAAAGATTTGGAATTCAGAAAGAATTCCTTTCTGCTTCCGCTATTGAAAGAAACTTCAAAAATCGAAAATCTCTTTCCATAATCGCTGGGAGGCAAATCCGCCAGCCAGTCAAATACATTTAAGCGATTACAACCGCCGGACGAACATCCTCCACTGCTTCCACATCCTGACACCTTGCCGCCGGCATTGGATACACCGCAACTACCACATCCCATTTATCTAATTGATTATATCGACGAATCAGAGATCTACCGGATGATAATTGATCCATGTGAATACAATTTGTAGTTTTGATAGACAAATGTATATATGGCGCAATTAATAGTAATATGAATATAGTTACTTCCACGGTTTCCGATTCGGAATGGTTAAAAAAATCTTAGCAAATATAACTTATTATTTTGGAATTGGAAATCTAAATCATAAGTATATCCGAATCTGCGGTTTTTGTTGCCTGTAGAGACCCGTTCTGCTTTTATTCAACGCCTAGTGCATATGAAGTTTAAAAGTTGAACTATAAACTTGTAGCGGAAAGCTGATTAAGCTGAACAGAACGATGTCAAAAGGAAAAATCAAAATAACTTTCTATCAAAAAAAAATGTGCTGCTCATTTGTTGATCAGTAGATACGTCGGGCCATTTGAATGGGTGAAGGACATGAGAAAGCATGGCTAAAATTCATACCTGACCAGGAACTGAAGGTTGAAACCCTGCTCCGGAAGGTTCAGGATCCGGTACCTGCTCATATTATTGAGATAATAGGTGTCGAAAAGGTTATTGGCCCTGAGAAAGAGGCTTATATAATCCTGATTTATTTTTTTCTTCCAGGAGGCGGATGCGTGGAACAGGAAATATCCATCTGTCACAGGTTCGTTGATATCAACACGATTCTGAGGTGCAAAATAATGACCGGTGACCGCGCATTGAAACCCTTCTTCCTGATTCCTATTCCGGTCAGGCTTCCAGGAGATCTCCGTCATGACGGAGATCGGAGGTGTGAAGGGGAGACCATTTCCCGTTTCCAGGTTCTGATTATAGACATATTCCAGAGAATGGGTCAGGAAAAAATTGCCTCCATACCGGATAATCTATCAGGAATTCCGCTCCCCAATACAATGCAGATGTGTTTTTGTACTGATAGATCTGTCCGGCTTCAGGCAATGTGGAAAACCGGCCACTCGGATGGAGGTAGATATAGTTGGAGAAATAGTTGATGAAGGGCGTAAGCGAAGCATGCCAGGTATGGTTGTGGTAGTCGATACCTACATCGACCATCCATCCTTTTTCCGGAAGAAGTGATGTGTCGCCCATCTCGTGCCGGAAACTTCCATGATGCACTCCATTGGCCAATAATTCATTGATCATAGGTACCCGGAAGGCAGTGCCCAGGTTGGCTGAAAGTATCCAATTGTGGTCAATATCTTTTTTCCATCCGAGAGCTCCCGACAGATTGTGGTAGCTCTTGTGCCATTCCGGGCTTCTGTTTTGATCCCGGATCATCTCTCCGGTACTGTCATAAATGATGACAGTGCCTTCATCTGCAGACTGATGTGCCATATCATATCTGATACCGGCATTAAAGCTCCCTGAGCCTGGCGTATTGTATTGGCTATATACAAACATACCGGATTGTAACTGTCTATAGGCAGGAATGAGAAATTCGAATCCGCCGATCTGGTTATTCTGATATTGCAGAGATATGCCGGACTGGACACGCCATTGAGGGGATTGGTATTCCCAGCGGAGATTGGATTGAAATGTATGGAGGTTGAGCAATAGCGCAGTAGTTCCTTGTGGTACGACTCCATTGCCATGCGCATGTGGGGCCGATATCTCCTTGCGCGTATTCCATTGATAGCCGATATCCAGCTTAAGAATGCCCCAAGAAGTAAATACCTGTGTGTTGCTGATGGCTTTAAAATGATTGATGTATTGGAAAGGGAGTTCAAGAGCTCGCGGATCCTCTGCAGGCTGTAACTGGTAAAGCCTGGGTATCCCGAATGCACCCGGGAAAAATCCTGCTTTTTGTCTTACATTGGATAGGTAGAGATTACTGGACCATTTTTCTGTACGATATCCTAGATAAATGGAATTGCTCCATTCATTACCACCTGTATTCTTAAGCCTGCCATTATAGATGGGCAGCCGGTAGCCGTTGTAGGTAAAAGAATCGGTGGGAATTCTGTATAAGCCATAGTCCTGATAGCTCATACGTGCCATCAGGTACCATTTGTCCCGGGATAATACCCATTTTCCTGAGCCTCCGAACAGGTTGTTGTTGGACTTATAGTTCAATACGATATCTCCGCATGAGGTGTCGGTCTGAGGAGGTTTGGAAGGATGAATCTGTATGACGCCTCCTATTCCGTCTGAGCCATAGAGCAGGGAAACGGGCCCTTTGATGATTTCTACCTGTTCTATATTGTATTGGTCGATCTCTAACCCGTGATCCAGGCCCCATTGCTGATTTTCCTGTTTGATGCCGTATTCATTCACGACGACCCTGTTGACGCTCATTCCCCGAATGACAGGTTTGGATATCCCTGTTCCTGTCTGAATGGATGAAATGCCGGGAAGGATTTCCAGGGATTGCATAAGGGTATTGCCCTGAATCCGGAGCAGGGTCTCCTTATGGATCATCTGATGGTCCAGGGCATCAAGAGCTTGTGTGGGAGCACTTCCGATCACTTCAACCTCCTCCAGTGAATGAGATTCCATCAGGCTATCGGGTACTGATTCTTGAGCGACAGCCTGATGGATTCCCCACAAAAAAAATATACTTGGGATAAGAATTCTGGGCATTATGATTCCAGTACTAAATTGTATTCTAATTCGTCAGATTCCATTCCCGATTCATCAATCAGTTTGATCTCGATATGGTATGGAGCGATTTCCGCATCATCAGGGATGCTGATGATTTCGGTTTTAGTGGTTTCAGTTCCGGACAGATCCACTACATTACTGTAGTACCATTCACTAAGAGGTCTGTGGTCATGATCATGGCAGTCTGCATTTTCATGGATTTCTATTTTATATTGGGAAAGACCATGATCGTCCTTTAGTTTCATTTCTATCTCTAAGGTTTCTCCCGGATGAGCAATAAGGACATTGTCGTGTGTTTCTTCACATACTATGTCCGTTGTAGCTGCAGGCAATGTCCGCAGAATTTCAATCGTAGGTTTCTGATTACTCGGATCAGGCTCTGACTTGGTACAGGCGGTAAGGAAGAGTGAGAATGCTGAGATGCCCAATAAGCTTACAAAGATTTTTTTCATAGAATTTAATTTAAAACGGATTAACTAATGCAATTGTGTTGCAAATGTAAGGATTATTTTTTATCGCAACATAATTGCATTAATTTTTTTCAAAAAAATTACAAGCCCTGCATGATCCGTATGATAGTATGGTTCTCGCGATCATCCGAAGTGATGCATTTATCCTATATTCGCACTTCATTGGATACAATAGAGAGCATTATGAATATTTGGGAAGCCATAATTTTGGCAATCATAGAAGGCCTAACAGAATTTTTGCCGGTTTCTTCGACTGGTCATATGATCATAGGCAGTGCGCTTCTTGGTTTGGAACCAACACCGTTTTTGAAATTGTTTCTTATCATAATCCAATTAGGTACCATACTTTCCGTACTGGTATTGTATTACAAAAGGTTCTTTAAATCCGTGAATTTTTATTATAAACTTGCGATAGCAGCTATTCCTGCATCTATTTTAGGCCTTTTACTCAATGATTTTATTGACGGGCTGTTGGAATCCCCCATGACCGTTGCGGTTACTTTGGTCCTGGGCGGTATTATCCTGCTGTTTGTAGATAAGTGGTTCAACCGTCCGAAAATTGACAATTCGGATAATATCAGCTATAAGCAATCTTTCATTATCGGTATTTATCAATGCCTGGCATTGATCCCGGGTGTGTCCCGGTCTGCAAGTACCATTATCGGTGGTATGAGCCAGCAGCTGACGAGAAAAGCTGCTGCAGAGTTTTCATTCTTTCTCGCTATTCCTATGATGTTCGGCGCATCACTGGTTAAATTAATCCAGTTCTTCAAAGAAGGGAATGTTTTCTCCCATGATGAAATCCGTTTATTGATTGTGGGGAACGCGGTAGGTTTTGTTGTGGCCATTATCGCTATCAAGACGTTTATCGGAATATTGACCCGATACGGATTTAAAGCTTTCGGATATTACAGAATCATCATAGGCATGGTGATCATTCTCCTGTTGATAACAGGACAGGACCTGAAGGTCATTTAGATCCTGCCGGTTAAAATTGGAAATTTTCCTCACTACTACGGGGTGTATCCTAATTCCTGCATTATTGGGTTTTTTGATTTTGAATCCATTGCCGGGATCGGGTATTTCTCCTATTGTTCCTGGGGTTGTAAGTTTTTAGCCGGGGCCTGATTGAATGACGGTTAAATTAATATGTAAATATATTTTATATATCGGATTGGTTATGATCAGGAAATCGTTGCATTTCTTTAGTCATACAACAGTCTTTATACTATTTATATTATAAATTTTTAAAAAATGCTTATATTATTATATTATAAACAATATATTAAAACAATGCATATTAAACATTTTTAAAAATAAAAATATAATGGCAAGTAATAGGGTTTGATATTTATAATATTTTTGCTTTTTATTGTTTTCAATAAACCAGTATGAGTTTATATAAAAAACTTACCAAATCAAGAATATTAAACAGGGTGTTGGTTGAAAGGTTGACAGAGCCTGTCCATCTGAATTTACTTTCCGTATTTGTCGGTATTTTTGGCGGAATTAAATCCAGGATCAAATATGATTTGGTATTCCGGCAGCACAATGCCTATGGACTGGATTTTGCCTGCCGGGAGGCAGTAAAAAACAATATTAAATCATTTACTGCTATTGAATTTGGAGTGGCATCCGGGGCAGGGCTCACCAATATGCATCACTTGGCAAAACGCCTGGAAAAAGCTTATGGTGTGAATATCCATCTGATAGGATTTGATTCAGGAGAAGGATTGCCACAACCCAGTGATTACAGAGATCACCCGGATATTTACCATAAAGGAGACTATCCTATGGCATACCAGCCATTGAGAGATCATCTGCCTAAAAATGTAAAGATTGTACTTGGAGATGTCAGGGAGACCGTGATCCCTGAGTTGAAGCATATAACGAAAGAAAGCCCCATCGGATATATTGCTTTTGATCTGGATTATTACAGTTCCACGAAATCTGCACTTGAAATATTAAAGGCAGAACAACCGGAAAAATTTTTGCCCTTATTTTCCATTTACCTGGACGATATTTGCTCTTATTACCACCATGATTATGCCGGAGTATACCTTGCTGTCAAAGAATTCAATGAAGAAATGAAATATCGAAAGATCTCCAAATTCAGATTCCTGGATATCCATCGTATTTTTAAAAATGCTCAATGGTTGAAGCAAATGCGGTTTGTCCATATAATGGATCATCCCCAGAGGATGAATGGTTTCCCAGCTTGAAAATGTGAATATTATCGAGAATAGTTATATAAAATTTGCAGGGAATAAGGAAAGATTTGAAAAATAAACGGGTTCCCTCCTTTTGAAATGAGGATATAAAGAGAAGGCTGATATGAAAACCGTTCTACTGAACAGGGATATTGCCAGTGCAATTACTTTTCCATTAAAGATGGATCAATGCACCGGTTCTTTTGCTTATTCATTGAAATATAGTCGGCAGATGGATGTTCCGAAGGGACTATTGATTTGTTCTCTCCCTACCAATCTTTTTGCTTTGGTTGCGGTCTTTCTCTTTTAAGCCGGGGAAGAACAGGATTTTATTGGCCGATGAAATATATTATTGGCCTTTATAGACCATTGCAGTTAATAGTATATTGAAACACCCTGCCGGAACCTTCAAAAGGGTGTATGCCTATTTATAATTTCTTTTCTTGTTCTGGTTATTCCGGTTGTTATTATTCCGGTTATTGTTGTTGCGGTTGTTATTGGTGTGGTGTTTTTTTATGATTGTTGCGGATATTATTATTGAATTTTACACGCACATCACCGACATTGTACTGAAGCAGTCCTTCGCTCAATATTTCAATTTCATCTTTGATCAGTTCATCATGAATAATTTCTTTGTGCCAATTGTTGTAGGCTAACTTCATGTAGTAAGCAATCACTTTGGAAAAGGCTTCTTTCTTCTCTTCATCTGTTTCCTCTTTGGCTTTCTCTATGAGCGTAAGAATATTCTTTCCCAAATGCCGGTGTGTTTTTCCTTCCTCAGGATAGGGTAGCGCCTCCGGTTTTTTGAATAATAATTCTTTGGTAGGGATAGGATAGGGGGACTGAACATCCAGATCAAAATCGGCAATGGTAAACAAATGATCCCATAATTTGTGACGGAAATCCTCTACATTCTTCAGATGAGGGTTCAATATACCCATTAGCTCGATGATCGCTTCCGCATTTTTTTTGTCTTATCTGAGGATCTTCTATGGTTTTGACATAGTTCACCATCTCTTGAATGTTGTCTGCCATATTCAGGCATTTTCATCAGTTCTTTTGATGTATTATACTCCATCCGGGTCTTATATATAGTTTATGAAAATTTATTAAAATCAATTTCAGAATCCTGGTGTACCTGTACTTCAGATTCATGGGTAACTTCAGCCTGCCGGCTAAAATTGTTCAGCAGTTTCAAGATAATTTACAGCATAATCAGCCACACCTTCCCGGATATCAGCAAATACTCCCGTATATCCTGCCAACCTCAGCTTTTCCATATTTGCTTCAGTAAAATACTGGTAATTTTCTCTGATGTTCTCCGGAGTATCTATAAATTTGACTTTACCTTGATGACCGATAGCTTCAAACAAAGCTTGTACTAAAGATAAGAAAGTATCCGCTTTTCCGGTACCGAGATTAAAGATACCGCTTTTGGGTTGATGTTCCAAAAAGTAAATCAAAACCCGTACCACATCCTTAACGTATACAAAATCCCTCAATTGTTCTCCGTCTTTGTAATCCTTATGGTGCGATTTGAATAAAGTTACATAACCGTTTTTCAGGATTTCATTGTAGGCATGATATACGACGGAAGCCATTCTTCCCTTATGGCTTTCATTAGGGCCATATACATTGAAGAATTTGAAACCGGCCCAAAAAGGAGGTTTTTTCTTTTGATCCGTAATCCAAAGATCTATCTCCTGTTTGGATCTGGCATATTGATTCAGTGGCTCTAACTGAGGTAACAAAGATTCATCATCACGATATCCATGTGCCCCATTACCATAGGTAGCAGCAGAAGAAGCATAAATAAACGGTATGTCATGCTCTGTACACCATTCGAAAAGCCTCTTGGTATAATCTACATTTAAGATCTTGAATACCTGCTTATCTGTAAGCGTAGTATCTGTTCTGGCTCCGAGGTGGACGATGGTATCTACTGTACCCGGATGCTGTGCCAGCCAATCAAAAAAACTGTTCCCTATGAACCTTCTGGTCAAATTTCTTACCTAACAGATTTTGTGCTTTTTCCTTTCTTGAAAAGTCATCCACCAGGATCAACCGGGTATAACCTAATTCATTGAGCATACCGACCATTACACTACCGATAAAACCGGCAGCACCCGTGATGACAATGGTTTGGGCTTGTTTCATATCAAAGATTATGGAAATAATCTATCGGACCGCTGTAAAGAGTCTGAAGCAGGATTAATGGGCAGTATTTCCTTCTTTTGAAGCAGCAGTGCTATCTACAGTATGTTTTGTGCTATCTACAGCTTTTTTGCGCTTCCATAGATACTTGGTTATCTTGCTTTAAAGTAACATGTGGAGGTTGACCGCCTGTCAGGCCCACTGTGCTATACTCTAAAGATGGTTCATGAGTCCAGGTATGGCCTTTGTCAGCCTGGTGTCCTTCTGGATGACTTGCGGGTGCATCAGTATGATGATCATTACTATGACCCTCATCATGATGACTCATACTTTGAACAAAACCAAATAATCCGACAACTAGCGCTACCAATAGGATAACAAAATACAATGCTGCACTACTGGAAGTTTTTGGGTTTTCTTCTACGTGGTGGGAGTGTCCGTGACTCATGAATTTGTAGTATACAATTTAGTTCGTCTGCAAATGTATAAATATATCAGGAAATTGTATAGTAATTGTCAGATTTTTATTATTTTAAATTGAAGAACGGGCATTCGGCTCCTTATCTTCAGCAGGTGATTGGAAAGCATTTTGGCAATAGAGCTACGCCCTGTTTTTTGTATTAAATTGTTCTTTATATCTTAAATTACATATTTCCTGCCAAAATATATTCCTACCTTTGCCCACGTTTTTTGAAAAACATAAAAGGTATGTATATCCTAAATCATTCCTGTAAGGTAGAGCGACCGGTTTTGAACGCTTTTATTAGGTGGATTAACGACTATTACGGTGAGAAGGATAAAAATGGTAATCAGCTTCATGACTACAGGTATAGTAAGCTTTGCGCACCATTAGAAGATGATGATAGTGTGATTATTATCATACAGGTTTTTATCGATGAGATACATGAAGTCCTGGATTTATACCTCACGGAGCAGCAGGAGATCTTTCAGACCAGAATGTATCAGGCTTTTCAGAACCGTGTATTGTCCTTTTTAACCCTAATGGAGGTACTCAAGAAGCATGATTGATTCTAAATACAGGCATTTGTTTTTTGATCTGGACCATACCTTATGGGATTTCGAGGGAAATGCTCAGAAAGTAATCTTTAGCCTGCTGGATCATTTTGAATTGGCCAAAAGTGGTATCACAGATCCTGCCGAGTTCTTTGGTATCTTCTCTGAAGAAAACAACAGGTTATGGGAGCGGTACAGAAATGGCTTTATGAGGCAGGATGAACTGAGGTACAAGAGATTTTGGAACAGTTTATTGAGATATAAGATTGCTGATGCCGGCCTGGCCAGGAATATGAGCGAGGTGTATATAGCCCAGCTTCCGGAACAGGACCAGCTCCTGCCTTATGCCAGGGATATCCTGGATTACTGCCGGGCCAAAGGGTACCGGTTGCATATTATTACGAACGGATTTGAGGAAGTACAGCACCGCAAGATGCGCAATGCCGGTATACAGGACTATTTTATCGAAGTGATTACATCCGAAAGGTCTATGAGCCTGAAGCCCAAAAAGGAGATCTTTGATTTTGCGCTGGAAGTAACAGGTGCGCAAATCGAAGAATCCATTATGATCGGGGATAGCTGGGAAGCGGATATTAAAGGTGCGATGGCTGCCGGATGGGAGCAGATTTATTACAATCCCCGGGCGGATACACCTGCTTTGCCGGCAACTTTTGAGATCCATTGTTTGAGCCAGTTAAAGGAGATCTTCTGATCTCTCTCCTGTACCGATTTTAAATCACCGGCTAAGCAGCGGATATATTAGTCCTGTACAAATTCATCTTCCGGGTAGCGTATCTCTTCCAGGTACAATCCATACCCGGGTACGGAAAAGTCAGCCAGGGTACAATCCTTTGCGGAGATCCTGTTTTCAAATTCTTCTACATCATATCGGCCCCTGGCCACTTGCAGCTGTGTCCCGACAAGGCCCCTGACCATTCCCCTTAAGAAACGGTTTGCAGCTACTTTATATTCCAGGCCGGAATCCGTTTCGCTCCATTCGCTGTGAAATACCCGGCAGATGGTTGTAAAAGATTGGTGGCCTCTCTTGCAGAATGTCTCAAAGTCTTCGTGGGCTTTGAGTGCTGCAGCAGTCTGGCGGAGTACCCGGATATCCAGGTTGTAAGGAAAATAATATGATCTGTGGTGCAAAAAGGGGTTTTTTTCAAAATGAATCCGGTACCTGTATGTTCTCTGGATTGCATCAAACCGGCAATTGGCTTCTGGATTTTTTTGCCGTCAATATATGGATAACAGCGACTTCTTTGGGGAGCATTGCATTCATCCTGTACAAAAGGTCAGCAGTGTCATTGACTTCTCCATCGAAATGATATACATTGTCATAAGCATGAACACCTTCATCGGTCCGGCTTGCCCCATAAGTTTTTATGTCCATCCTGAGCAGAATGCTCAGTACGCGATTCAAATATAACTGCACAGTAGGTTGTTCTCCCTGGATCTGTGAACCGTTGAAAGCAGTGCCGTCATAAGCCACCCTGATAAAATATCGATTCATTGGTGCAAAAGTAATCCAAAAATTATCGGATATATGACGGGAAATTATGGAATTTGGGGAAGTCTCCATTTTCAATGCACAGCCCAGGCATAAAAGAATAAAAGTGGGAAGTCTTAAATATTTCTTTTAGATAAATTTCAATGGAAATATGGGTTACCTTTATCCTGGATTCTGTATTAAATCATGAAGAATTTGTATATAACTGATTCGGAACTATTGGAGTGCCTGGCCCGTAATGACCGGGCTGCGATGAATGAGGTTTATGAGCGGTATTATCAGCCTTTGGTAAAGTGGATTGTCAGTAAAGGGGGAGCGGATGTAGATGCTGAGGATGCCTTTCAGGAAGCGGTATTGGTGCTGTATGAGAAATCTAAAGAGATCGAATTCTGCCTGAGCGCCAGCATAGGAACTTACCTGTTCGCTATCTGTAAAAGGCTCTGGCTGAAAAAGATCAATAAGAAGACACATACGGATACTTTGTACCTGGATGATATGATGGACCAATGGCAGGGAGGATATGAAGATGCTGATATTCAACAGTTTAAAGAAAAGGAGTACAGATACCAACAACTATTCCTGTCCATGGACCAGCTGGGCTATCCCTGCAATGAGCTGCTCAAGGCTTTTTATATCGAAAATAAAAGTATGCAGGATATAGCCGAAAAGTTCAAATATACCAATGCTGAAAATGCCAAAACACAGAAGTACAAATGTCTGACAAGGCTTAAAAAAATATTTTTTGACAAGGAGAAGAATAAAATATCCGTAGATTAAAAAGAAGAGCATAAAATGCAACTGGATCGAAGTAATATAATAGTATGGGCGGAGAAATATGTATCCCGTACATTGACTGCCCAGGAACTGGTCTGGATCAATCAGCAGCTGAGGGCAGATGCAGATATGCGAGCAGAATGGACAGAGGCGGTAGGATTCATGAAAGACCTGAAAGAAGGTTCAGCCATGATGGAGGCTAGGAAGCAGGCTCAATCATTGACAACGGCTTATAGGAATATACGGACTGCTGTTCCTGCTGCACATACTTCCGGGGAGCACGGGTCTGTCTGGTTAAAGACCTGGAAGAAATACGGCAGAATGGCTTCTGTAGCTGCCAGCCTGGCAATCGTCGCCTCCACGGTTACTTTTTATCTGGCGACCAATACCAATAAGATCCATAACCAGAATGAATTTATTTCCTTGAAAAGGGATGTAGAACATATCAGGACTTCCCAGGAAGAAATGAAGCAGACTATGGATGAGGCGGAGAGCGAAATCGATACCCCTGATATTACTGGCAATGTAATCGGAACAGGGTTTGCCATTACCAATGACGGATACCTGGCTACTGATTATCACGTGGTGGAAAATGCGGATTCGATTTTTATCCAGACACACAACGGTCATTATTATAAAGCTTATGTGGTAGGGTTTGATGCAACGAATGATATCGCTGTCCTAAAAGTAGAAGACCGGAAATTCAGGTTTGGAAACGGAGACATTCCTTATACTATTTCCTCTTCCGGTGCAGGGCTGGCCCAGTCCATTTATTCATTAGGGTTTCCTCAGGATGATGCTTTATATAGCGAGGGGTATATCAGCAGTCAGAAAGGCTTAAGCGGAGATAAGAATTCCTATCAGCTGGATCTGCCTGCCAATCCCGGCCAGAGCGGGTCTCCTATCTTCGACCGGAGTGGAAATGTAATCGGTATGCTGATTGGTAAAAAGACATTTTCCACTTATGCTATCAAATCCCAGATCTTACTGGACCTGATTAAATCTCTTCCCAAAGAATATAAGATACAACCATCATCTGTTAATAACCTGAAGCCGCTTAACCGGCAAGACCAGGTTCGCAAGACATTAGATTATGTATGTGCGGTAAGAGTCTATAAAAGGTAAGACCTATACGTTGTGATCAGCTTCAGGCCTGATATTTACATTTAAAGCATAAAGAAATATAGCCGTTGTATACAACGGCTATTATAATATATTCTTTAAAGATATGCTGATTCATATGCAGGCTCCAGGCTCAGGTTACTCATTGCGCAATACCACCACACTGTCGAACACATCTACCAATATGGCCTGGGATTTGTCAATATCCCCGGCAATGATTTTCTTACTGAGCAGGTTAATCAGTTCCTTTTGAATTACCCTTTTCAATGGCCTGGCTCCGAACTGGGGATCGAATCCCTGCTCTGCGAAGTAATCCAGTGCGTAATCAGAAAATTTAAGTTCGATACCTTGTTCCCTGACCTTGGCTGTCAATTGGTCCAGCTGGATCTGGATGATTTTCCTGATTTCATTTTTCATTAATGGATGGAACATAATCACTTCATCTATCCTGTTGAGGAATTCGGGACGCATGGTCTGGCGTAGTAACTCCATTACCTGATCTTTGGTTTTGTCTACAATTTCCTCGATGTTGCTGTGCTCATCCAAAAGATCAAAATTCTCCTGAATGATGTGTGCTCCCAGGTTGCTGGTCATAATGATCAGCGTATTTTTGAAATTAACTACACGGCCTTTGTTATCTGTAAGCCTTCCGTCATCGAGTACCTGGAGCAGGGTATTGAATACATCAGGATGTGCTTTTTCTATTTCGTCGAACAGGATAACGGAGTAAGGTTTCCTCCTGACCGCTTCAGTCAGTTGCCCTCCTTCATCGTAACCCACATAGCCCGGAGGCGCACCCACTAACCTGCTTACACTGTGCTTCTCCTGGTATTCACTCATATCGATCCTGGTCATCATAGATTCATCATTGAAGAGCACTTCTGCCAGCGCTTTTGCCAGTTCGGTCTTACCCACACCTGTGGTACCTAAGAAGATAAAAGAGCCAATGGGCTTGTTTTCATCGTGCAGGCCGGCTCTGCTTCTCCGGATCGCATCAGAGACTGCCTGTATGGCTTCTTCCTGTCCGACTACTCTCCTGTGCAATTCATCCTCAAGGTGCAGCAGCTTTTCTCTTTCGGATTGCAGCATGCGCTGTACAGGGATACCGGTAGCTTTCGCGACATTTTCTGCGATGTCCTCTGCATCTACTTCTTCTTTCAGTAACCTTTTCTCCGAGATGGCTTCCAGGCTTTGATTCATCTCCTGGATCAGTTCTTCCTGCTCTTTGATCTTACCATAGCGAATTTCAGCTACTTTACCATAGTCCCCTTCACGTTCTGCTTTTTCAGCTTCCTGTTTGAGTTGTTCGATCTGATTTTTGCCGGTCTGTACTTTCTCCAGCAGTTCTTTTTCTTCATTCCATCTCGCCATTATCGTATCTCTCTCTACCATAAGGTTAGCGATATCCTTTGTCAGACTTTCTACTTTACTTTCATCATTTTCTCTTTTGATCGCCTCTCTTTCGATCTCCAACTGACGAATTCTCCTGTTCAGCTCATCCAGCTCTTCCGGCATAGAGTTCATCTCTAACTTCAGCTTGGCAGCAGATTCGTCGATCAGGTCGATAGCTTTATCCGGCAGGTACCTGTCCGTGATATATCTGTCAGATAGTTCCACTGCTGCAATGATCGCTTCATCCTTGATCAAGACGTGGTGATGTGCTTCATACCTGTCTTTCAATCCCCTGAGGATGGATATGGCATCCTCTACAGAAGGTTCATCAATCATTACTTTCTGGAACCTTCTTTCGAGCGCCTTATCTTTCTCAAAATATTTCTGGTATTCATTCAGGGTAGTGGCTCCTATGGCACGGAGTTCTCCCCTGGCTAATGCGGGTTTTAAAATATTAGCCGCATCCATAGCACCGTCAGTACCTCCCCCGGCACCTACCAGGGTATGGATCTCGTCAATGAACAGGATGATCGCTCCATCACTTTTGGTGACTTCATTGATAACTGCTTTCAGCCTTTCCTCAAATTCTCCTTTGTACTTGGCACCTGCGATCAGCATACCCATGTCCAGGGAATAAATGATCTTGGATTTCAGATTTTCGGGTACATCGCCATTGATAATCCTGTGGGCCAACCCTTCTATAATAGCAGTCTTACCTACTCCCGGCTCTCCTACGAGGATGGGGTTGTTTTTGCTCCTTCTGGAAAGGATATGGAGGGTTCTCCGGATCTCTTCATCCCGGCCGATCACAGGATCCAGCTTGTTCTCCTTAGCTAATTCGTTGAGGTTTTTCGCATATTTGCTCAATGAATTGAACTGGGCGCCTTCTGATGTCTGACTGTTCACAGTCTGTCCTTTTCTCAGTTCCAGGATCGCCGCTTTCAATGCTTTTTCCGTAAGGCCGGCGTCTTTCAGGATGTTGGACGTGTCATCATTACCACGGATTAATGCGATGAGGATATGCTCCGGTACGACGAACTCATCATTGAATTCCTTTTTAATATTGTCACATCTCAATAATGCATTGTTGGCATCCCGGCTCAGGTTCTGTCCCCCTTCTCCTGTAGTCAGGCGGGGTAGTTTATTAAGGTTTTCCTCCAGCCTGGTTTGCAGCAACCTGATATTGGCATTGCTTTTCTTTAAGAGATAGGGAATGGGACCGTCCTGCTCATCCAGCAATGCGGAAAGCAAATGTTGTGTCTCAATAGTAGGATTCTGCATAGAGAAAGCGATTTGCTGTGCTTTCTGCAATACTTCCTGTGCTTTTATCGTGAATGTATTTAAGTTCATTATGGAATTGAAATAATTTAAATGGATAATGGATCAATCTCCCAATAAAATTAGCCTTCAGATTTCACAATTTTGTTGGAATTATATTAAAAGATGCAATCTATATGCCATGGCGGACTGTCTTTTAAAATGTCCTGAAATATTGTGTGGTACTGACTTTTGGTCAGTTTCTAAAGCCTGAAAGATGATAAAATTTCAGGACTTTGCCTATTCTCCTGACAGAACTTCTGACCGGCTTACCGTTCATTCCGAAGAGCAGCAGGAAAGAACTTATAATTTTAATCAGTTTCTAAATGTTATCATAATTTCTTTATTTTTGGAGCATGGTTACAATTTGGGTCATTGTAAGTATCATTCTGGTTTTGTTATTTTTTTACATCCTGTTTGCCGGGGTAGAATATTCTTTCCTGGCTTCGAATCCGCTGACCCTGGAGCTGAAGAGGGATCAGAAACTCAAAAGAAACAGCAGCCTGGGAATGCTGCTGGATAACCCGGATATATTCTGGAGGACGACCTCATCCGTTTCTTCATTGATCATGATCCTGGTAACGCTGCTGCTTTATACCATACACCAGAGGCTGCTTCGCTTCGACTTTATACCTGCTACGTTCAGGCATTATTTTGCCCAGTATCCTTATATGCTGCTGATCCTTACAGGGATTGTCGCGCTGCTGCTTACTTATTTGTGTAAAAGGCTCATCGCCAGGAGTATTTTTGAATACAGGCCGGAAAATAAAGTGAATGGATTGAGCCGGCTGGTATTCGGATTCAGCAAGGTATTCAACCCATTGATGCTGTTTTTTAAGAAAACATCCGAAATGATTCTGGTATACCTGTTCAATGCGAGAATCAATAAAGATGCCCCGATATTTACCGGTATAAATCCGTATAACTTCTTCAGACAATCCATCCAGGGACATAATGTACTGGAAAAACTGAATAAAAAGCTTTTCCGGGGCGCTATAGACCTGACCCAGATCGCGGTGAGGAATTGTATCACACCCAGGACAGAAATCCTGGCGATCAGCAAGAATGCCAGTATCGATGAACTGAAATCCAAGTTCCTGACTTCAAAGATGTCCAAAGTGGTCGTATATGACAAACACCTGGATCATATCATCGGGTACGTTCATCATCTGGATATGAATACCAATCCTAAATCCATAGATGAAGTTCTGCTGCCGCTTCCGGCTGTCCCGGAGACTATGTCGGCCCTGGAGCTGGTAAGGATTTTCACAAAGGACAGGAAGAGCATCGCATTGGTAGTGGATGAATTTGGCGGAACCTCGGGTCTCGTGAGCATGGATGATATCCTTGAGGAAATATTCGGCAATATCAAGGATGAATATGATTCTGAAGAACTGGTGGAAAAGCAGTTGTCAGATAATGAATATGTATTCTCAGGCAGATTGAAGATTGATTACCTCAATGGAAAGTATGGTTTTAATATTCCCAAATCCGATTCGGAGACACTCTCCGGGTTTATCATCAGCAGGCATGAATCCATCCCCGTCCAGAAGCAGAAGATCATCATCGGGAAATTCGAATTTGAAATACTTCTGGTGACCGCTACGAAGATCGAATCCGTAAGGATGAAAATCCTATCCCATTAATCATTCCGCTGCCCGGAATGAATGAACTGTACATTTCGTTTCAATCCTTTCCATTTGGCTCGCTTGATGGGAGAATTCCTGAAAAGGGTTTTGAAAGTATCTTCTTCCAGCTGAAGCCAATCTTTGATATCGAATTGAAGTAAAGCGGGATTGGGCCTCAGCTCTTCTTTGGATTGTGGTGAGGCAAAGCTGTTCCAAGGGCAGACATCCTGGCATACATCACACCCGAAAATCCAGTTATCCAGCTTGCCTTTAAACTGCTGCGGCATCAGTTCATCTTTAAGCTCGATCGTGAGGTAGCTGATACACCTGCTGCCATCTATAACGGTGGGGGCCACAATGGCATCTGTGGGACAGGCATCTATACACCGGGTACAGGTACCGCAATAATCTTTGGCATACGGATCATCATATTGCAGTTCCAGGTCAATGATCAACGTAGCAATAAAAAAGAATGAACCGGTTTGCTTATGAATCAGGTGCGCATTCTTTCCGATCCATCCCAGACCGCTTTTTTGTGCCCATGCCCTTTCGAGAACAGGAGCAGAATCTACAAACCCCCTGCCGTTTACCTGCCCGATATGCTCGCTGATATACTGGAGCAGGCTCCGGAGCTTCGGCCGGATAATCTCATGATAATCTTCTCCATAGGCATACTTGGAAACTTTTATGTCGGTTTCAGCCTGCTGCTCAGGATAATAATTATATAATAAGGTGATCACGCTTTTGGCGCCGGGGACAAGCCGGGTAGGATCTGTTCTCAGCTCAAAATGATCAGCCATATAAGCCATCTTGCCATGGTAATCTTTGCTGAGCCATTGTTCGAGTCTCCGGGCATCGTCTTCCAGGAAGCCTGCTTTGGCAATACCACAATATTCAAATCCCAGTTCAGAAACCCGGGATTTGATCAGTTGCGTATACTGTATGGTATTCTTTTGGGTAATCATTGCTGCAATTCAGTCAATGCTGCAAAATTAGGGTATCCTATCCAAGACGGGATCTAAAATATCCTATAGAATGAAAGAACCCCGACGGAAAAAGCATTGATTGCTTCCTGCCGTCGAGATTTTCCTGTATGATGACTTGCCAAGTCTTATCTGGAACGATTTATCAGGGCGTAAGATTGCTTCCTGTGCAACAAACACTTCAGATTACAGGCCGAATTTCAGGTTTTTCCCGGGGTAGTAGGCCAGGGAACCCAGTTGTTCCTCTATACGAAGCAACTGGTTGTATTTGGCCATACGATCGGAACGGGAAGCGGAACCGGTCTTGATCTGTCCGCAATTCAGGGCAACCGCAAGGTCTGCGATCGTATTGTCCTCAGTCTCACCGCTTCTGTGGCTCATTATCGTATTGTATTTGTGGTGCTGGGCAAGTGTTACAGAATCGATGGTTTCTGTAAGTGAACCGATCTGGTTGACTTTTACCAGCAATGCATTGGCCACGCCTTTATCGAATCCCTGGTTGAGTCTTTTTACATTGGTGACAAAGAGATCATCACCCACCAGTTGGACCTTGCTGCCTAAAGCATCTGTCAGGGCTTTCCATCCTTTCCAGTCATCTTCTGCCATACCGTCTTCGATGCTCACGATCGGGTACTTCTTACACCATTTTACCCAGTATTCCACCAGCTCTTCACTGCCCATCACTTTACCGTCAGATTTGTGGAATACATATTTTTTCTTTTTGGCATCCCATAGTTCGGAATTAGCGGCATCCATAGCAATAAATACCTGTTCACCAGGTTTGTAGCCCGCTTTTTCGATAGCTTTGATTACGGTCTCGATCGCTTCTTCATTGCTCTGTATATTCGGCGCGAATCCTCCTTCATCACCTACATTGGTAGAATATTTCTTATCCTTCAGCACGTTTTTCAGGGAATGGAAGATCTCGACTCCCCATCTCAGGCCTTCGGAGAAAGTATCAGCACCGGTAGGCATGATCATAAATTCCTGGAAGTCTATCTTATTATCCGCATGAGCGCCTCCGTTCAGGATGTTCATCATCGGTACAGGTAACGTTTTGGCATTGGTGCCGCCGATATACCGATAAAGGGGCAGTCCTGCTTCTTCTGCTCCAGCCTTTGCCACTGCCATACTTACGGCAAGAATGGCATTAGCACCTAATTTTTCCTTGTTCTCCGTTCCGTCCAGTTCCAGGAGGGTCTGATCGATCCCGGCCTGGTCATAGATATCCCGGCCTTCCAGCTCTTTGGCAATTTTGGTATTTACATTATGTACAGCTTTCAGCACACCTTTACCCAGGTATTTCTTCTTGTCCCCGTCCCGAAGCTCTACGGCTTCATGGATTCCGGTAGATGCTCCGCTGGGTACGGCAGCTCTGCCTAATTCGCCGTTTGCGGTGATCACATCTACTTCTACAGTAGGATTGCCGCGTGAATCCAGAATCTGGCGGGCTTTGACATCAATTATATAACTCATAAGGTGGAAAAAATTTTGAGCAAAGGTACTACTTACTTTGATTTCAACCACAAAAGACGGGAGAAGCCGGGATGGGAAAATGTTTGCGGTTAAATATGCAGGTTAGTTGAATGTTTGAGCTGCAATGGATGTTGTTGATACTTCGGTTATATTTGTAACTCAATTTGCTAAGCAATGAAAATACTTTTAGTGGAAGATGAAGCTCATGTCGTGTCCTTTATCAATAAAGGCCTGACTGAGCAGGGATATATGCTAACGGTCGCTATGGATGGAGAGACAGGACTGGAGCTATTCAGGTCCCACAGTTTTGATTTGATCATTCTGGATATTATGCTGCCAGGCATGAATGGTATCAACTTGTGTAAAGAGATCAGAAAGGTAAATAAAGTAGTTCCTGTTTTATTCCTGACGGCTTTGGGAACATCGGAAAATGTGGTGCTGGGCCTCAATAGCGGGGGGGATGATTATATTGTAAAGCCATTTAAATTTATCGAATTGATAGCCCGGATCAAAAGCCTTTTGAGAAGGACAGAGCTCCCTGCCAGTGGAACGGTTTTCTGATGAAGAAGTATATGAAATAGATGATTTAATCCTTAATAATACGACCAAGACGGTAGAAAGAGAGGGCCGCAGGATATCTCTTACATCTACTGAATACAGGTTATTGCTCTACTTTTTAAAGAATAAAGAAAAGGTCCTTTCCAGGGGGCAAATATTAGAGAATGTCTGGGATTTGAATTTTAACCTAAGCACTAATGTGGTGGATGTGTATGTGAATTACCTGCGGAAAAAAACTGGATAATGGCAGTGCTAAGTTGATACATACTGTAATCGGTATGGGGTATGTATTAAGACCATCAAATTGAAGTGTATATGAAGTTCGGACAATCCAGGAGACTATTGACAATTTTTGGGGTGCTTGCGCTCGTTATATCCTTAATCAGCGTTCTGGTATATATTGCTACTTCTAACTTCATCAGGCAAGATTATTTTAAGACCATTAAAATCAGAACCGGCATCCTCATAAAGCTGGATAATGATATGCATCGTGAAGAATCAGATGCATTGAGCCAGGTATTGACAGGTCTTTCAGAAAAAACTGGAAAATGAAAGAGATTACAGATTTCAGGTTTCTGAGGATCTCAATATACAGGCTATAGAAGATACACTTGACCTGCCCAAGAATTTTCTCGTCCGGGTATTGGATGATGAAGCGGCCCAGGGTTACAGGGATGGACAGTTTTATTTTGCTATGATTGCACAGGCCGGGGACCGGAATATGGTCTACCTGACCATTTCGGAACATCAGGTTGCTGAACGGATCGAGGCTTATATGAAAAGAGTTTCTTTTCTGGCGGTTATCTCTATTGTCCTGTTTTCCGTCATTACTTACTTTTATCTTTCAAGAAGTGTCTTTAAACCGATAAGTACCATTTCGGAAAAAGTCAGGCAGATCAGTGCTGAAAACCTGCACCTGAGGCTCGAGCTTCCCGAGAATAATATAGAACTCCTGAAGCTAGCTACCACATTTAATGATATGATCAACAGGCTGGAGACTTCATTTGAAACCCAGAATAATTTTATCAGCAACGCATCTCATGAGCTAAGGACACCGCTCACAGCTATTATGGGTGTGTCGGAAGTATGTCTTTCCAAAGAAAGATCAAGGGAAGAATATATAGAGACGATTCAGGTGATTATGGAAGAAGCAGAAAAGCTGGACAGCAAGACACAGGCTTTGCTGATGCTGGCACAGACCGGTTTTGATGGTAAAGCGCAGAAGTTCGAAATTATAAGACTGGACGAACTCCTGTGGGAGGTAAAGTCTACGGTAGACAAGCTGAACAGGGATAATAAAGTAGTATTTGATCTGGACCTCCTGCCTGACAATCCATATAAGCTAAAGGTAAGCGGCAATGCCCAGATGCTGCACCTTGCCTTTACTAATCTGATACTCAATGGCTGTAAATATTCTGATAATGACATCGTCATTATTTCCGTAGGTGTTACGGAAAGTTCTATTGTCGTCATTATTAAGGATCAGGGAATTGGTATACCTTCCAACGAGATTCAATACATTTATGATCCTTTTTTCCGGGCATCGAATACATCTGCCTATAAAGGATACGGTATCGGCCTTCCGTTGGCAAGAAATATCATTATTATGCACAAGGGAACTCTGGATGTGCAGTCCGTGAATCAGAAAGGTGTAACGGTAAAAGTAAAGTTACCTTTAGCCTTTCCTGCACGATGATAGACAAATCGGGAGGTGGTTGATCACATACCGTTACTTCTTGATCATTTGCCAGTCCGTACAATATTCCTCTTTTGACCTGGTTATTTTACCGTCATATCTGGATGGATTAAGAAAGCTTTAGCCTTTCTAATCCCTTTCTAATTTCTGGTTCAAAAATCTAATTGAAATCTAATTTTCTTCTTAGCCTGTTCTAAAAGGGCGCAGATAATTTTGCTTTTATAAAATATAAATCAAAACTATCATGAAAAAGAAAATTATTGTACCAACAGATTTTTCAGTAGCCTCATTGCATATTTTTAAAATCTTTTTTGCAGGAGCAGGCCGATTCGGTATATGATATCTCATTTATTCATGGATACCATCTGTCTGATACCATCTCCAGCCTATTATTCTACAAAAAATCAAGAATATTAGATCGTCTGTGCAATGAGGACTTTGAAGAAGCATTATATATCCTTAAAAAATAAGTTTTCATAGCAGGATAGGGGCTATCCGGAGGGAACTTTTTTACAGGGTGGAACAAGGCTGCTTTTGTAAATTTTATAGAAGGGTTGTCTTTCAGATGAGATCCTGATTGCAAAAGATTATGAGTTTTCTTTTAAAGATAACAGAAGTTTTGACTTAAAGACGCTTATTAAGAAGTCTGGTCTGCAGACCAGGGAAATATTATGGAAATATAGCAGTGATCAAAAGATGGAGGAAGGACTTTCTGATATTTTTTATGCCTGCCCAATTGGTCAGATCATAATGTCCTGAAGATATAAATAAAATAAACAGAATATGAAAAAATATAGCAAGGCTTTTGATGATACTTATGAGTGTAACCGCTGTGATTGCCATTTATTCATTTACAATATCAAGGATAGAAAACTATGAAGAGCTCATCCTGGGTGAATGGGCAGAAAAGCAATGGAAGTATGAGAAGGTATATTACAGAAAATGATATGGAGTTTGTGGACAATGCGATTTCAGAAACAGATAAAATACCTGCTCAGGAGGGCGTTATTTTTCATTTTGCTGAAGAATGGAAATTCCTGGAAAACGGCAGATTCCTTTTTTCTACAAACCAGGTAACGAAGTCAGCCCGGTGGTCTATAAAAGGAAGGGGAGACATACTGGAGATCAGGCATGAGGATGGCATGTGCGAAAGATATACCATATCGAAACTCAGCCCCCATCAGATGGTTCTTCATTTTCATACCGATATACAGGTCAAAGGAATTACAAAACTGACTTTTGAAAGAAAATAGTTATGTTAAGAAAATATAGTACAAACAGGACTCTTGGAGATAATATAAAATTAGGGGTATTGGCTGCATTGGCAGCAGGCATGGTAAATGTAGCCTCCTTCATTATATTTTTTGTCTTTTTCATCAAACGTAACGGGGTATTTTGCTATTCTTTCCACAGAATTGGCCTCCGGTAACTGGCAGCAGTTTTTGCTTGTTGGCTTTTGGGTGTTTTTATACTTTTTCGGAAGCTTTATTTCAACTTACATGGTGATTTCCCTGTTCCGGGACAACACTTACCTGGCTCATTCCATTCCATTGATTTTGGAAATCATATGCCTGCTTATCGTAGGTATCTACTGTAATTATTATTATAATGAGACATTATTGGAGTCTGAAATTTTACTCTCCTTATTGCTGTTCTCCATGGGTTTACAAAATGGGTTGACCACCTGCATTTCCAATTTCCAGGTAAAAACCACGCACCTTACAGGAGCTACTACGGACCTGGGTGTATTGGCATCTATGCTTCTCAAGAAAAAAATACAGGCAGAAGAAAGCCCTGACGGACAAAGCAAAGCTTTTAGCTGCCATTATGCTGTCTTACATCGCGGGAGGACTGGTATTCGCCTATTGCTACCAGATATTTGAGTACAAGATGTTTTTTTGCTATTGTAGCTGTATTGTCCGTTACAGTGACATACGATTTATATAAAATATGGCGGGTAAAGGCCAGGGTAAGCCGGCACAGGAGAAAGATCAGTGTGGATATGGTATTCTCGGAATAGGAACCAGGTACAATATTCCGTATTGTTCACCGTTTAAAAGGTTTAAAATTAAAAGAAGTTCTTTTTTACTAATTTTGAAACCTTAAACTTGTAAATAAGTGAAAATAGTAGTAATAGGGGCAGGTTATGTAGGACTGGTCACGGCTGCCTGTCTTGCGGAAATCGGGTCCAATGTAGTCTGTATCGATATAGATGAATCTAAGATTGAAAAGATTAAAAAAGGCATTATGCCGATTTACGAGCCGGGAGTAGAAGAAGTGGTGATGCGCAACCTGAAATCCGGCAGGCTTGCATTTTCTACCAGCCTGCCAGAATCATTGACTCAGGCCAATATTGTATTCATTGCAGTGGGTACACCTCCTGATGAAGACGGTAGCGCTGACCTGAAATATGTGTTGAATGTAGCCTCCGATATCGGTGAACACCTCCAAAGTTATACTGTAGTAGTCACCAAAAGCACAGTTCCTGTCGGTACCTCGGATAAGGTACGGGACGAGATCCGGAAAGGGCTGCAAAGAAGAAATGCTGCCATTGAATTTGATATCGCTTCCAATCCTGAGTTCCTGAAAGAAGGTGTGGCAGTCAAGGATTTCATGAAGCCGGACCGTATCGTGATCGGGACAGATAGTGCCAAAGCCAAGGAAACGTTGGAATTACTGTACCAGCCTTTTATGTTGAACGGTCACCCGATTCTCTTTATGGATATCCGTTCGGCGGAGCTGACCAAGTATGCGGCAAACACGATGCTGGCGACGAGGATCTCGTTTATGAATGATATTGCCAATCTCTGTGAACTGTTGGGAGCGGATGTCAATGAAGTAAGGAAAAGGTATCAGTACAGATCCCCGGATAGGAGACAGGTTCCTGTATTCCGGAGTGGGGTATGGCGGGTCCTGCTTCCCCAAGGATGTAAAGGCCCTGATCAAAACCGCCCAGGACCTGGAGTATGATTTTGCCCTTCTCGAAGCAGTGGAAGATGTCAACAACAGGCAGAAGCAAAGACTGTTTGAAAAGATAAGGGCCTATTTCAATTTTGACCTCAAAGGGAAAAGAATAGCATTATGGGGACTCTCCTTCAAGCCTAATACAGATGATATGCGGGAAGCGCCCTCTTTGGTCCTGATTCAGCAACTGCTGGAGGCAGGGGCAGAGATTACCGCTTTTGATCCTGCAGCTATGGAAATGGCAAAGTCCATATTGGGAGAACAAATCAGTTTTGCCCGGGATATCTATCATACGGTACAGGATGCGGATGCCGTCACCGTAGTCACGGAGTGGAATGAATTCAGGCTTCCTGACTGGGACCGCATCAGGAACGGGATGAAAGGAGCAGCAGTTTTCGACGGAAGGAATATCTATAAGCGCTCCTTGCTGAAATCCAAAGGGTTTGATTATTTCGGGATCGGAAGATAATATATAAGCGCATCAAAACCAATATGTCCACAAGTATTTGTTTACAATGATTTTTTTTGCACGCATTGATGGATCCAATACAAACGGCTGACCAAAAATAAGGTCAGCCGTTTGTTGTTTTTGCTTGTATCCGGTCAGGGTTTCACCATTTTCCAGTCTGCATTCCTGGCTAAGCTTTCATTGTAGTTGTTCAATTCCTTTTTGAACTGCCGGAACAGTAATATCCATACTGCCCCATCATCTACCCATCCCAGGACCGGTATGAAGTCAGGAAGGATATCTATAGGGGAAAAGGTATACAGTAAGCAAAGAAAAACGGAAACATAAGTGAATGCACTTAGTTTATGTTTCCCCGCTTTTACGTCTTTTAGCATTCCCCACAATGTCTTCCTGTTTTTCAGCACATGGTATGCAGCCCCAACCTGGTTGATTTTGCTTTTCATCTTCATTTCGGTAAAAATTGCCCGGTTTGGTGAACGAACAACTCATAGACGAATTTAGTAAATAAGGGTTTAATGATTTTTTAAATTCGGTAAATCATATATGTTTTTTCGGCAAATAGAATAATAACTAAATTATTACCAATTTAAAAGCATATTATGGTACATCGTATTATTTTATTATTTTTACGCTCCTTTTTTATAAGATGAATCATTTGAACTTAAAAAGACCTATCGCATTTTTTGATCTGGAAACTACAGGTGTAGATCCTGTGCGTGACCGTATTGTAGAAATAGCAGTGGTCAAAGTGCTTGCGGATGGCAACAGGGATAAATTCGTGAAACGAATCAATCCCGAGATGCACATTCCCGAATCTTCTTCGGCTATACACGGGATTTACGATGAAGATGTAGCAGATGCCCCGACTTTTAAAGATATAGCCCAGTCTTTGCAACAGTTTTTAGATAATTGTGATCTTGCAGGATACAATAGCAATAAATTCGACCTTCCGGTGCTGACAGAAGAGTTCTACAGAGCCGGGATAGATATAGACTTTAAAAAGCGAAAACTCATTGACGTTCAGCAGATTTTTTTTCAAGAAAGAGTCCAGGACATTGAGTGCGGCCTACAATTTTTATTGCAATAAATCGTTGGATAATGCACATAGCGCTGAGGCGGATGTGGAAGCGACGATCGAGGTACTGGATGCACAGCTGGTTAAATATGCAGACCTGGATCATACCGTTGAGGGCTTGCACCAGTTTACGGGTTCTGATGAAATGGTCGATTTCGCAAAGAGGCTGGTGCGCAAAGAGGATGGAGAAATCCATTTTAATTTTGGTAAGCATAAAGGGAAATCCGTCAAATCTGTATTGATGAATGAACCTCAGTACCTGGATTGGATGCTTCAGTCAGACTTCTCCCGTGATACTAAAAAGATTATGTCAGATATTTATAATGATATGAAACTCTCTAAGTTTAAAAGATAAACATAAAAGGTGAACCCGGACAAAATTGTAATCATACCTACGTATAATGAAATGGAAAATATAGCCCGAATGATTCAGGCTGTAATGGATTTAGATGGGGATTTTCATATATTGATCGTAGATGATAATTCGCCGGATGGTACTGCAGAAATTGTTGAAAAACTGATACCGGATTATATGGGACGTTTATTTATTCTGAACCGTCCGGGTAAACAGGGGTTGGGAACGGCGTACATTGCGGGATTCAAATGGGCGCTGGACAAAGGATATGAATATATCTTCGAGATGGATGCTGATTTCTCACATGATCCTAATGACCTGATCAGGTTATACGAGTCCTGTAAGGAAGACGGGGCAGATGTGGCTATCGGATCCAGGTATGTGAAGGGAGGAAGTGTCAAGAATTGGCCTGCCAATAGAATATTTATCTCTTATTCGGCTTCTATTTATACCAGAATGATTACCTGGATGCCGGTTAAGGATTGCACAGCCGGTTTTATTTGTTATACCAGAAAGGTATTGGAGCATATAGCTCTTGATGAAGTGAAATTCATTGGTTATGCTTTCCAGATCGAGATGAAATACCGGGCCTGGAAAAAGGGTTTTCAGCTCAAGGAGGTGCCCATCACTTTTGTAGATCGTAAAGAAGGTCTGAGTAAGATGTCAAAAGGTATTATTAAAGAAGCAGTCTTTGGAGTATGGAAAATGAGAACATTTAATCAGAACGGGAAGACGGTTGTCGCTGCTAGTAATAAAAATGAGCAATGAATTGAACGCGTTCCCTGCCCTGTGTGGTCACACTCCAATTGCCGTTATAGGCTATATAGCTGGGTAATAAAGTTCCGTTGATTTCCGTCAGGTGTACCATCATATCCACATCGAAGTCATATCCCATGCCATTAAAGGACATATTGTAATGCCGGGATACGATACTGAAATCATCTTTTCTGAACCAGGTGGTCAGTTTATTGATCACCACCGATTTTTTATATTGCGGCAGAGGCAATGCTTCAAATTTATAGCAGGCAAAACCATTCCGGGTTTCTTCCGTGATGGTATATTCATATTTCTCCGCCATATTATCTGTAAAAAATGGATGACTTTTTCCCGAAAAAACGGGATATCATCTACTCTGCTGCCGGGAGCAAAGATCCAGCTGCTTTAAACTGTGCGGCTCTTTTTTCTATTCCCTTTTTCCCGGAGGCAGACAGATCTTTTTCCCGGACACGGGTGTTCTGGTCGCAGACCTTGCCTTTGGTGAAGAAAAGGTGGGCATACATTTCTGCCGTATAATACCGGTAGTCTCCATTATCCCTGTAGAAATCCCCGGTGATGCTTTCTTCCAATACATTCATTGTTCTGCAGCCATTCCTGTAGATCTGCTTGGTTTCACTTTCGAGGGAGGCAATGATATTTCTCTTCTTATCATAGACCTTGATATCATTGGTGGCATTAAAGGTCTTTTACCCGCATATTCTTAAACGCTTTGTAGAAAGAGGTATCTGTCTTTACATATTTTATGAAATTGGGGACATCGAGTTTCCGGCCTATAATGATGACAGAATCGATGAGAACATTGGGCAGATAACCTGAGGTATCCATTTCCTCTTGTGCCGATAACTGACCTGGGCTTAATGAAGTCATTAAACCTAAGAATACCAGGAATATTTTTGTGCAAAAATTAATTTTTTTTCATTTTGTCTCTTATCTACCTGGGATCATAGTGCATGGGTCGCGAGCAATTGCGCTATCTCCATATCCTCCGGAGTGGTGATCTTAAAGTTATTTCTCAAGCCATTTACGAGATGGACCTGATGTCCTGACGCTTCCCAGACGGAAGCATCATCGGTAAAAATCTCTGAATAGCCGGTACGGAATGCGGCTTCAAGCTTTTTTCGTTCAAATGCCTGGGGTGTCTGAATCATCCGGATGAGATTTCTGTCAACGATTTTATTATCAGCACCGCTACAGATGCGGACGCTTTCGACAGAGGTAAGTGCAGGAATCGCATTATCATTTTCGATCGCTTCCCGGTATAGCTGATGCAAGAAATCAACCGTGATAAAGGGCCGGGCAGCATCATGAATCATGACGATATCCTTGGTCGCCAATCTGAGCCCATTGGATGAAGAATGAAACCTGGTCATACCGCCGTAAGCCAGCTGAACCTGTGGATTGTGGGCAAAATAGCGGCTCAATATCCCGTTCATCAACCCTTCATAAGATTCAGGAACAACCACAATGATTTCCCCAAGGGGAAATGCCCGCAGGATGCATTCCATAGAATAAACGATCACAGGCTTCCTGTTGAGGTGGATAAATTGCTTGGGCATCTCCGTTTGCATCCGGATACCCTGGCCACCGGCTACGATGATCGATGATACGCTATATTCCATGCTGCGCAAATGTACTTTCATATCTTATATTTCAGGCAATCTTATTTAAGAAATAAAAAAGCATTAACAGAATTGTAATTTATTAGGTAACAGACTCAAAAAGTATTTGTTAAAGCCACTCATTTTAAGAATATTATCTTCATATTTATGTACTAAAATAGTTAATATTGCTGTTTGCATATTAGTATATCCTGATAGATTCCATGGTCTCTTTCGAACACCCCGGATTTATAATTTTTTTAGTGTCGGTCCTCGTGCTTATACTGGCTTACAGCCTGTATAAGATATGGCTGAAGAGGAACGTATCCAGGCTTGGGTCAGCCCGGAATGTCAGAAAGCAGCTGATAGGTGTATCTTTCAGCAATCATTCCAGGCGGATGATATTCATCGCCATCAGTCTTTCCCTGATGGTCTTGGCATTAATGAACATCCGTAAAGGTTCCGGGACAGAAATATCAGACCGTAAAGGTCTGGACATTATCGTAGCTTTGGATGTGAGCAAAAGCATGCTGGCCAGAGATTTGAATCCCAACCGGCTGGACCGTTCCAAAGTGCTGATCCAGCAATTGATGCAGAAGCTGAATAGTGACAGAGTCGGCTTTATTATTTTTGCCGGCAATGCATATCTTCAGTCTCCGATCACCTCTGATTACAATGCAGTCCGGATGATGCTGGAGACCGCCACACCGGATGCCGTGCCGACACAAGGTACAGTCCTGGGCGAAGCTATAGAACTGGCCAGGAAAAGCTTTAACCAGGAAACTAATAAATACAAAGTGATCCTGCTGATTTCGGATGGAGAAGATCATGACGCATCAGCATTGAATATGGCAGAAAAAGCCAAAAAGGAAGGTGTGGTCATCTATACAGTGGGAGTAGGCTCTCCACAGGGCGCATATATTATAGAGCCGCTTACAGGGCAGCCGAAAAAAAGATGAACAGGGAGCAGATATCCTTTCCAGGCTGAATGAAAAGGAACTGAAAGATATAGCTGCCGCAGGTGACGGAAACTATTTTTTTCTGAATAATCCCGGTCAGGTAGCACAAGCCATTACGGACCACATCAACCAATTGGAAAAAACGTAATCAGGGAACAGTAGTATTCACCCAATACAAAAGTTATTATCAGTGGTTTCTCGGCTTAGCATTGATTGGCCTGTTGATTGAAGGGGTTTTATCTGGTAAGCGACAAACAAATAAAAGCAATGAGTAAGAAAAAAATCATACCGGGTTTGATGGCACTCATCCTCACATTGTGGACGACTGCTCCATTCGTTGCACAGGAAGGAGAGCAAAAAACTGACCCCCGGCATCTCCAATAAATATGTTTACGAGGGCAATCAGAGATACGTAGAGCAGCAGTATGAAGAAGCACAGAAAAGTTATCAGAAAGCGTTGCAGAGTAATCCTCAGAATACCAAAGCTGCATTTAATCTTGGAAATGCATTTTACAGAACCCGGAACTGGGATCAGGCTTCAGCTTCCTATCGCAATGTACTGGCGGGGAGCAATGTATCCAGAGATATGCAGGCCAGGACCTTTCATAATGCAGGCAATACACTGATGGAGCAAAAAAAAATATAAGGAGGCCATTGAGGAATACAAAAAATCATTGAGGATTGTCCCGGATAGTTATGATACCAAGTACAATCTTGCTTATGCCCAGAAGATGCTGAAAGCAGACCAGGACCGGCAAAATCAGGATCAGAATCAGCAGGACGACCAGGACCAAAACAAAGACAGGCAGAACCAGGACCAGAAAGAGGACCAGCAGCAGGACCAAAACAAAGAGCAACAGCAACCTGCTCCATCTCAGGATCAAATGTCCAGGACCCAGGCGGAAGCATTGCTGCATGCAATGACCCAGCAGGAGAAGAAAGTACAGGAGAGAAAGAACCAGAAGAAGGGCGTACCCGTCTCTCAGGAGAAAGATTGGTAAGCAAAGATTTTCGAGTACATTTGCAACAGAATAACCAGGTTAGAATCATCCATATGTATCAAGTTACATTTAACAATAATAAAACTATAGAAGCAGATGTTCAGGAAGGGCATGCCCTGATCGCGGACAAAAGCTTCCCGTTTGATATTCAAAAACAGGCTGATGGGGGATACAGCATCATCACCGGTGATCAAAAGAGCTATCAACTATACCTTACCGAACTGGACTTAAAGGGGAAAACAGCAAAAGTATCGATCAATAACCACCATTATGATATCTCGGTTAAAGAACCTATTGATCTCCTGCTGAGTAAAATGGGCATCAACATGGCAGCTCATCGCAAGGCAGAATCGATCAAGGCTCCCATGCCCGGGCTGATATTAAAGATAATGGTGGAAGAAGGGCAGAGTATTAAAAAAGGAGATCCTGTATTGATATTGGAGGCCATGAAAATGGAGAATGTTTTCAAGGCCCCGGCTGATGCGACCGTTAAACTGATCCGGATCCAGCAGGGTATGGCAGTAGAAAAAGGGGCTGTATTGATAGAATTAGAATAATGAAATTATGAATTCCATTCCAAGAAAATTATGGTTATCCTTATTGATATTATGGAGTACCGGTTGGTATTCGGCTGCACAAAGTGCATTATACTTTCAGGGTGATAAGGAGACCGGAATATATGTCAAGGTAGAGGGGAAAATGATGGAACGGCTTTCCAGGAATTTTGTTATCGTACCGGGATTAGAAGCCGGTGTTGCGCACTTTGAAGTATTGTTTGAACAGAATGCTTACCCTGCCCAGCATTATCAGATCCAGATTCCGGAAGATGGCATCAGGGGGTTTATCCTGACGAAAGTAGATGACAGGAACTTTGCCTTATTCGATATCCAAAGTAATGGCTATATCGCTAATAATAATGAGAAAGATGAAGCATTTCTGAACTTTACACCTAAAGAAGAACCTGTATTTGCAGTTGCATCAGGTAAGAAAAAGGAAGAAGATGTAAGGATTGAGGAACCCGAAAGTGAAGAACCGACTTACCGCAATAATCAGGTAGAAGAGGAGAAGACCAATCGTTTCATGGAAGATATTGACCTGAATGATAGCCGGGCTTCCCACCAGAAAAAGAAAAAGCGGGAAGAGAGCACCATTCTTGTCGAAGACAAGCTGTTCAGGAGAAAGGATGACGGTAATGTAAAAGAGGGGAAACCGGCTCCGAAAGAGAAAGAAGAAAAGGAAGAAGTCGCCAGTTACAGCGCTAATTGCAATGGCGCGATGAATCCGGCTCAGTTTGAATCTTATGCCCAGAGCTTTAACAGCTCGGGGGATGATGAAGCCAAGCTGAAATATTTTAAGAAGACCTATCAGCAGAAATGCCTGAATACAGAACAGATCGGGTTTATTGCAAGTTTACTGGATGGTCAATCCGCACGTTATGAACTGGTGCAGCTAGCATATCCTGAGGCGGTAGATCCCGGTAATTATAGCATTTTGGAGAAGTTATTCGCTACTGATTTTCTGAAGAGAAAGTTCAGGGATTTGATCAAGTAGTGTAGACCCCGGTCCCGTCATTAGCCTTTATTTCTTCTCATCCTAATGTTCTCTTAAAGCCCGGTGGTAAGGGCGTGATTTCAACTGTTCTTCCTGACCAGGGAAATGACCTCATTTGCAGACTGGTATTCCCGGTAGTCATTAGAGGCGATAATACAGGTCCGCTCTTTGGCATATTGTTCCAGCCAGGATTGGTATTTCCCGATCCAGTATTCATCTAGGTAACTGGTAGGCTCATCCAGAAGCAGAAGCGGTGTGTCAGAAAAGAAAGCCTGGGCGAGTTTCACCCTTTGTTTCATACCACTGGAATATTCCGAAATTTTTTGATCTTTCTGCTGCTGTAATTCCAGTAAATGTATGATATCCATTACCGGATTCTGAAGTGTGGATTTTTTTGAATGCAAAATGAAAATGAAGCAGTTCGCTAAGTGTCATTTCCTCTATGAGTTCCATAGAAGGACTGCATAGGGAAATATGCCTGAAGATATTTTCCTTTTTAATGTCTTTATCGTCAAATACCCATTCTATTTTTCCTCTGGAGGCTTGCTGTAAGCCTGCTATAATATTGATTAGGGTGGACTTGCCCGAGCCGTTGTGACCGGTTAAGGCATAGATTTTATCCTTGACGAAAGTACAAGAGAAATCCCTGATGACCCAGGTTAAGTTGAACTTTTTATATAACTGGTGTATATTAATATTCATTGGCACTTCTTGTCGTATATCCTTTCATAATCCCCCTTTGGCTATCCCTGATAAAGTTGAGTATCTCATCACGTTCATCTGTTACGGAAATATCGGCTTCTATAATGCTCAGTGCCTTGGAAATGTTATACCCTCTTACAAAAAGGATCCTGTATACATCCATGATGTGATTGATCTTTTCGGTCGAGAACCCTCTTCTTTTCAGGCCGATAGAATTGACACCTACATAGCTCAGCGGTTCTCGTGCTGCTTTGACAAATGGAGGAACATCTTTTCTAACCAATGAGCCTCCCGTGACAAATGCGTGCGACCCGATCCTGACAAACTGTTGCACTGCCACCAATCCTGCCAGCACTACATAATCGCCTACTTCAATATGACCTGCCAGGGTCGTATTGTTGCTGAATACGCAATGGTTCCCGATAATACAGTCATGTGCGATATGCGAATAGGCCATAATCAGGCAATGGCTCCCGATCTTCGTGGTTTCTTTATCCAGAGTCCCCCTGTTGATCGTGACATATTCCCTGATGGTACAGTGATCACCGATCTGAACGAGTGAGGACTCGCCTGCAAATTTCAGGTCCTGCGGAATCGCACTGATGACACTGCCGGGGAAAATCCTGCAACTTTTCCCGATTCTGGCCCCGGACATAATATTGGCATTGGACGCGATCCAGGTATTATCACCAATTTCGACATCTTCCTGCACTACTGCAAACGGATCAATCCTCACATTTTTCCCGATTTTAGCATTGGGATGAACATATGTCAGGGGATGTATTAGGTTATCTTTCAAAGGTCTTAATAATTTGGAATGATAATATGTGCAGCATTGTGTATTTATTGTTTATTATCTACAGTCCTGGCTACAATTTGTGCAACAAGCTCTGCCTCAGTGGCGATTTTGTTGCCTACAAAGGCTGTTCCTTTCATCTCACAGATCCCTCTTCGGATAGGTCTCACCAGCTCAAGCTTCAGGATAAGGGTGTCTCCGGGTACGACCTTATACTTGAATTTCACTTTATCAATTTTGAGGAAATAAGTGTCATAGAATTGACCTTCCGGCATATTGTTCAATGCAAGAATCCCTCCTACCTGTGCCATTGATTCTATCTGGAGTACTCCCGGCATTACCGGGTTATTAGGGAAATGTCCCTGAAAAAAAGGTTCATTAAAAGTTACATTTTTAATTCCTACCACGTGCTGATCAGACATTTCTATAATCTTGTCAACCAAAAGGAAAGGGTATTGGTGCGGCAATACCTTGTCGATATGGTTGATATCATATACCGGAGGCTGATTCGGGTCATAGGAAGGTATATCCGCCGTACTTTTATTCTTCTTAATGTACTCTTTGATTTTCTTCGCAAAGGCTACATTGGCAGCATGCCCTGGTCTGTGGGCAATGATATGCGCATTGATTGCAAACCCACTTAGCATCAGGTCGCCCAGTACATCCAGAAGTTTGTGCCTTGCGGGTTCATTGGGATAATTGAGTTCCAGGTTATTGAGAATTCCTTCCTTCTCGACTTGGATATCATCTCTGTGGAATATCTTGGAAAGCTTCTGCAATTCGTCCTCAGAAACGGTTCTGTCCACCACCACGATTGCATTATTCAAATCTCCGCCTTTAATGAGGTTCTGATCGACAAGGTACTCCAATTCATGCAGGAAACAAAACGTTCTGCTGCTGGCTATCTCCTCTTTGAAATCATCGATATTCCTGAGGGTAGCATGCTGTGTACCCAATACGGGAGAATTGAAGTCGATCATGGTAGTGATCTGGAATTCATTGGCCGGGACAGCAAGGATTTCTACATTTTTCTGGTCGTCATAGTAATGTATGTTCTCAGTGATCGAATAATATGTCTTCTTTGCATCCTGGGTTTTAATTCCCGCATTGAGAATTTCTTTCATAAACGGGTAAGCACTGCCATCCATTATCGGTACTTCAGGGCCGTTGATTTTGATCAGCGCATTGTCGATACCTGTTCCTGCCAGTGCAGCCATTAAGTGCTCCACCGTACTCACTTTGCCGCCATCCTGTTCGATCGTGGTGCCTCTTGATGTATCTACGACATTGTCTACATCAGCTTTGATGACAGGCTGGTTGTCCAGATCGATCCTTTGGAAGCGGATACCAAATCCTGAATTAGCCGGTTCTATGGTTAATGTAGTAGATACCCCTGTATGCAAACCTACCCCTGAAAGTTCTACAGCTCGAACGATTGTTTGCTGAAATTCTCTAAGACTCACTTTTATAAAAATTTCTCAATAATCAATAAATAAAATGTGGCTAAAAATACCGATTATTTTCCTTTTGGGAAAATTTCCAAGCCTTAAATAGTAAGGACCGATCAGCTTTGGTTTCTTTTTTCCAGTTCTTCCAGTCTTTTGAAAAGTTTAGGAAGTTTTCTGGTCAGCGCCTGGGTTTTGATACTGGCATAGTAGTCAAATGCCGGGGAACCGGTCAGTGCTTTGTTGGGTTCGCTCACGGTCTTCGCCACCCCGCTTTGGGCATTGATCTTGGTCCCGTCTGCAAGAGAGATATGACCTACAATGCCAGCCTGTCCGCCGATGATGCAAGATCTGCCGATTTTTGTGCTTCCGGATATTCCTGCCTGGGCAGCAATCACCGTGTTATCTTCAATGATGACATTGTGCGCAATCTGAACAAGGTTATCTATTTTCACTCCTTTGCCGATAATGGTACTGCCCATAGTGGCCCTGTCTATAGCAGTATTGGCACCGATCTCCACGTTGGAACGGATGACGACATTTCCCATCTGGGGCACTTTGCTATATACCCCCGTATTATCCGGAGCGAATCCAAACCCATCTGATCCGATTACAGCGCCGGAGTGGATGACTACATTGTCCTCGATGATGCAACGGTCCAGTATTTTGACGCCGGGGTGGATATGGCAATTCTTGCCAATGGATACCTGCTGGCCGATATAACATTGACCTTCGATCACGCTTTCTTCCCCGATTACAGCGTGATTGGCCACATAGGTCATCACCCCGATGTAAGCAGTGTGGTGGATCTCCGCACTCTCCTCTATAATCGCGTTGGTGTGGATGCCGGATTTTTTGCTGGCCTGCCGGATGATATTCTGGTAGATCTGCATCAGCTGGGTAAAGGCAGCATAAGCATCCGGTACCGTCAGCAATGTATTGGGATAGAGAAGATCCTCCCTGATGAAGGATTGGTTGATGATAATGACAGAGGCCTGGGATTGGGTTAGGTATTTCTGGTACTTAGGATTAGCAAGGAAAGTAAGCTGGCCGGGGCCTGCTTCCTCTATCTTTGCAAAACTACTGACAGCTACCTCGGGGTCTCCTATTATTTCTGCCTGAATCATTCCGGCAATCTGCGCTGCTGAAAATTTCATATAATAATTTACTGGTTTAAATAATGTGCGAGTTCAGGGATAATCGCTAAAAAGTTCTTCTTTACCGGTTTTGCCAGTTCTGTAGTAATCAGAGCGTTGTCGATCTCCGTGATATCTTTTACACTTCCGTCCTTGAATAAAATATTGATCTGCTCATCATAATTATAGGTATCATTTCCCGTGTGTCCATGTAATAGGAAATAACCTAATTCTTCCTCGGAATATTGCCCTGCCGCTAATAAATCATGTTTGATCCGGTGGTATCTGGAACTCAGGTCTCCGGTTGAAATCTGGATTTTATACAGTCTTCTCTGGATGAGCATTTGACAAAGCCTGGAAAGAATCCCGTCCTGGTGCCCTTGCCAGACCTTAATCGAAGCAGCAATGTCTGTATCATCCAATTCAGCAAACCTGCTTAATGCTTCGGGGTTTTCCTTAAATTGGCCCTGGTTGATATCCTGGTACAGGAAATAATGAAAAGCCGGTGTGGCAAATAGAGAGACTCCCTCACCAGCCAGCCATTTAGCCCGTTTCATAATATGGATCAGCAATTGTTCCGTTCCGAGTACGGCTTTGTGCAGGTATACCTGCCAATACATGAATCTACGGGCAATCAGGAATTTTTCTATGCTGTGTATCCCTTTGGCTTCTACTACAAGCCGGCCTTGATGCACATCGATCATTTGAAGGATCCTGTCATACCCGATTACGCCTTCTGATACACCTGTGTAGAAACTGTCTCTGTTCAGGTAATCCATCCTGTCCATGTCCAGTTGGCCTGATACCAGCTGCTTGAGAAATCGGGTGGGATGTTGCCCGGTAAAAATGTCGATGGCTTCCTGAAGGGTGTTTCCCAGGTCCCGGTTGATCTGATGCATCATCATCAGCGAAAGCTCTTCATGGTGCATATCCCGGATGATGCATTGCTCCAATGCGTGGGAGAAGGGACCATGACCAATATCATGAAGAAGGATAGCAGACTGAGCCGCATTGCAGGTCTCCCTGGATAATTCGTGCCCTTTACTGTTCAATGTCTGTAATGCCAGGCCCATCAGGTAAGCAGCACCCAATGAATGCTGGAAGCGGGTATGAACAGCTCCGGGATAAACAAAATGAGCCATACCCATCTGTCTTATCCTTCTCAGCCTTTGGAAATAAGGATGCTCGATGATATCGGGCAGCAATTCATTCCTGAAGTTCAGGAAGCCGTATATAGGATCATTAATGATTTTGCCTTTCAAGGAATGGGAATGGTAATTTTGAAGCAAAAGTACAAGATTGGAGGTGGTAAGTTGTTGTTTTTTCCTAAAAGTTTAGGTAATTTTCTATTTGTCAGGGATCGGTATGACCGGCAGGAAACATATTCTAAATGAATATCTTGTCTATAAAGATCAACCGGATATAATATCTTGGTGATTTTTTTTAAATTTATTAGATATTACCGGTGATATCTAACAAAAATGATTTTTCTAATGATGAGCGTTCGTTTTCACCCGGAATTATTTCTTTGTTTTCTTCTGTTTCGCTTTCCATGATCAGGCTGTGTTCCATTTTAAATCGTACCTTTGGACGTATTGATCAGAAGAAAAAACCCATTATTTTATGGCAACGACTACAGACAATTTATCAGTTACAGCCCGGCAATTTTTAGAAAAGGAAGATCTGTACGGAGCACACAATTATCACCCCCTTCCGGTTGTTATTTCCAGAGGTGAAGGCGTATATGTATGGGATGTGGATGGCAGGCGCTACTATGATTTTCTCTCCGGGTATTCTGCACTTAATCAGGGCCACAGGCACCCGGCAATTATTCAGGCACTGAAAGAGCAGGCCGACAAACTAACACTCATTTCCAGGGCATTCTACAGCGATCAGCTGGGAGACTTTGAAGCATATCTCTGCAAGACTTTCGGATACCAGAAGGCATTAGTAATGAACAGTGGGGCAGAGGCTGTTGAATCTGCTATAAAACTTGCCAGAAAATGGGGATACCTCAGGAAAGGTGTGGCTGAAAACGAGGCAAAGATCATTACTGTATCGGAAAACTTTCATGGGCGTACAGTAAATATTATTTCTTTCAGTACTGACCCGAGTTCCAGAAATGGTTTCGGTCCTTTTAATCCGGGTTACAGCATTATTCCCTACAATGATCTTCCTGCATTGGAAAATGCCGTAAAGGATGAAAATGTAGTGGCATTCTTGGTAGAGCCTATCCAGGGAGAAGCCGGTGTCAAAGTTCCGGATGAAGGATACCTTTCCGGTGCTTATGAAATCTGTAAATCCAGCAATGTATTATTCATAGCGGATGAGATCCAGACCGGGCTCGCCCGTACGGGTAAGATGCTGGCTTGTGATCATGAAAATGTCCGTCCGGATATCCTGATCCTGGGTAAAGCGCTGAGTGGAGGTGTACTTCCTGTATCCTGTGTCCTGGCTGATGATGAGATTATGCTTTGTCTTCAACCGGGCGAACACGGAAGTACTTATGGAGGGAATCCGTTGGCCTGTGCCGTAAGCATAGCTGCATTACAGGTATTGAAAGATGAAAGGTTAGCTGAAAATGCAGAACAACTGGGACAATATTTCCGGGAAAAAATCCAGGCGCTCCATCATCCTTTGATCAAAATGACCAGGGGGAAAGGCCTGTTGAATGCCATTGTAATAGAGCATAGCGATCCTGAAGCTGCCTGGGAGATTTGCCTGAAGATGAGGGATAACGGATTATTGGCCAAACCCACTCATGGTGATAAAATCAGGTTGGCCCCGCCTTTGGTCATCAATAAAGACCAGGTCGATGAGTGTGTAGATATTATCGCGCGTTCATTGAATGAAATGTTGTAAATTATTTTCTTTCAAAGAATATCATTATAACAGCTTTCGTATTAAACGAAAGCTGTTTTTTTATATCTAACATAAGGTCCTGTCAGGATTTAAGGTCAAAATTTGTAACGGGACCGGACAAGATCATGTATAGATTAAACAAATTCTTCAAAATACCCTGTCATGCGCAAAGCCCTGTATTTTTTCAGTCTTATCATCGTGGTTGCTGTTTCTTCGTTTGCCCGGGAGGGATATGAGGAAAGGGACGACCTGTGTGAAACGTTCAAAAAAGATGCGCAATCCGGTATCTCGAGCGGTAAGATTGTTTTCAAGCGTTTCGGTATGCCTGTCGATCTTCTTTCTGAAGAGACCCGGGATTACCTGATCAAAAAGTACAACTTACATATCCGGCAGATGGGCTGTATCATAGTGCCCGGGGAGCAATGTTATAATGAAGAGATTGATGCATATTTCGTTAAGGCCCATGGGAAACATGTATATGAACTGATAGAAGAGGCACAAAAAGCTACAGGGCAGAAATAATTGAAATCAGTTGACTGGCTGGATCATCATTGTTTACTTTTGTAGTAATGGTTCGCATTATAGAAAATTCCTTACTGGCCCGTATAGCTGCTAAAGTCCTGAATAGCAAGAATATGGCTATCACGTTCGGTCGGCATATCCACTTGTATCATTCAAGTCGCGAGGACCTGATCGGCAATACAAGGTGGCTGCGCCATGAGTTAAAACATGTCGAGCAGTATCAGCGCATGGGTTTTTTCCTCTTTTTGATCAAATATCTGTGGTTTTCCATCCGATACGGCTATTATCTCAATCCATTAGAGATAGAGGCAAGACTGGCTGAAGAAGATGAAGAGATCATCGGCCGGCATTATCTGGCCTGACAATAAGGCTGTCTGAATCGTTGTCTGAGTGCTTTCCTGAAAAGCCGGAAGGCCCGTTTGCCTGAACAAAAAAGAGATCAATCAATAGAATATATCTTTGTTCGGCAGGGTAACGAAGTTTGATTTTTTATCAAACTTCGTTTATTTTGGATGCCAGAAAAGGTAAAAAATACTCATTAAAAGCCTGGAATTAATGCAGAAGCAGATAGCTTAAGGAGACCTGGAATCTCCCGGTATTCCATCTTTCCGGCACATCCGTACTATTGAGATTGTTGAATCCCTGCAGGTAACGCACACCAACCTGGAAACTGAGGAGTTCTGCCTTTAATCCTACTAATCCGCTGAAATAGCCATCTTCTACCACCTGCTTAGCGCTCACCAGGTAATTATTTTTGTCCTTGGCATTGATGATCAGGCTATACTGCCCGCCCAATTCTCCACGTACAGGACCAATCAGTCTGAAATCCATTAATAAAGGAAAGCTAAGTTCCGTAAGAACGATTTCGGTACTTAAGGCTGATGTGGCCGTACTCTTGATGTAATCGCCGAACGCACTATAAAAGTTATCACCGGTACTCAGTTGAGTTTGTGTGAGCAGTCCTTCCAGCTGAAGTCCGACTCTTCCAAAGCGGACATGGGCCTGGACACCTCCCATAAAATAGCCTTTAAAATTTCCTTTGAGGCTTTTGCCCCTGATCTGGTTCATGTCAGCTCCTATCTTCAGGCCTAACCCCAACTCCTGGGCGTACATATTCAGCCCTGAACCAGCAAGGAGGGTGATCACGAACATTCCTAATGTGATTGTCTTTTTCATAGTAATTGTTTTTTTAGTTTTAGAATATCTTAGAAAGGATACCCGATAGCGATGTTGAAATTCGTATTGTTTCTCCGCCATTCAGGGTCTCCTAATTTCATATTTTGAATAGTCCAGCCGTAATGCTCATTGATGTAGGGTTTCTTCATCTGGATCGCATAGTCCAGTCTTACAACAAGAAATCCGCCGAAGTCGACCCTGAAGCCTAAACCGCTGCTCACAGCTATGTCCTGTCCTAAGCGCTTCAAGTCGAATTCGGCATTTGGCAATTGCTCATCCCTGCGCGCCAGCCATATATTACCCGCATCTGTAAATAAGGCGCCATTCAGGCTTATGGCATTGGCAAATAACCGGGCTATGGTGAAACGGTACTCTGCATTGAACTCGAGCTTGATATCACCGGCCTGGTCGATAAATAGATTGTTCAATCCATCGCTATTGACTTTCGGGTCAAGATAACTACCCGGGCCCAATACCCTTGGTCTCCATCCTCTGATGGAGTAGGCTCCTCCTACAAAGTATTGTTTGATATAAGGTAAGGTCGTAGATCTGCCGTATGGAATGCCGACCCCTCCATAGAACCGGAAGATCATCGTAGAGAAGTTATTGAAAAAAATATTTGCGCCCGTCAAAATCAAATCTTACATATTCTGCATAATTCTGGATCGGTGTAATGTTATTAATCGTGGAAAGCAATAAGCCACCTTCTTCCAGGCCTAAGCGCACATAGTGCTTGCTATTCTGGTGGCGCGGATTGGAATTCAGGATATATTCCACACCCTGCCCTTCTATGAAGACCGGCTGGTAGGCATTCTGGATAGCCGGAATCGAATCCATCCGTTGCTGAAATTGTTCCGAGATATTGGAAAGGTTAAGGATATTGACAAAAGCGGGTTTGAAATTCCAGGTAACGAAATTAGGATAAGTGACCTGATAGGTCAAGCCGGCATTGATATTTCTCAAAAAGAAAAAGTGTGCCCTGTCCATATAGTTCAGGCCGCCACTGAGGATGGTCCTGGTATACGTGTTTTTCCCGAAGAGGTACGGATTGAAAAAGAGAAGTCCGGGAACCTGAAGCCTGGCATTAGCGCCGAAGGTCTGTGAGAATAATTGTAGTTTCCTGTTTTCACTATTTTCAAAAGCAATACCCGCAGACCCTGTAAGGATAAGCTGGTTTGCGGATTTGAAAATATTGTTATAGGTAATGGATGTATTGATGTTGGTACCAAAAATATAAATATCGCCACCGGAAACTTCTGTGTTGAAGTTGTATTCAAACTTCTTGGAGGGAGAGAGCAGGATGATTACATTCACCCTGGGGTCTTCTGCTTCCCGGTCAGATTCAGCATACCGGATCCGCACATATTGAAAGACAAACAAGTCTGTAAGCTGTCTGATAGTACGGTCATAATCGGACTGGGAATACATCTGGTTAGGCTTGATCAGGATTTTCCTTTCCAATATGTTTTTACCGACATAGGCATCACCTTCATAAATGATCTGGATATCATCCAGGATCTCGTCCTGGTTGGCCCTCTGGTACAGGGAGCCCAGCCGCATCGTGTCCGTCATATTCATATAGACGATCACATTGCCGATCTTATACTGTTTGAAGGCTGTCTGCTCCTGGTTATCTGTTACTATAATTTTGACATTAATTTCATAATTGGTATATGACCGGGAAAGAAAGATGTCAATGATACTGCCTGCCAGGTTATCACTATAAGTAGTAGATGAACTCAGTGTATCTAATTCCAGTCTCACATTTTCTGCTGTAAAATTATAATACCCGCGCTCTTTCATCAGGTTGACAATCCGGTTCCGTTCTTCGCCTGCCAGCGTGTTGCTGTAATAATCTTCCGGTTTCAGAATCGAGGCATCTGTACTTTCCAGAAGCATATGATGGATATTACTGTCCGGAACTTCATATTCTATTTTTTTGATGATGAACCTGTTCCCGGTTTCTACATTATACGTTACGGCGGCCTTTTTACCATCGGTGTCAATGCTCGGCGTGATATCATGATGGAAGTACCCGGCATTAAAGAGATGATATCCCATATTTTCCATTGTCTTCTTTATCGAAGCTGTATCTAAAATGACGGGAGGCTCTACCGTCCTGGATTTGATTTGAAAATTAGAGGTATCGGTCTGGTACTTTTTATACCTGAGGTTATAAAGCCATACTTTATATGGCCAGATGCCAAATAAGTACGTATTGGGCTTCTGGGCGGTTAAGGATTCCAGTTGCTCTTTCAGTTCACTTTTTTCATTTCGCTTCTTATCCGCATTCAGTTTGATTTTATTCCTCCGGAGAAGGTATGCATCGTCGGGAACATGCCTGGTGACATTGCACGAAGTGAGACCACTTATGATGATAAATAGGGTACCCCAAATCCATAAGGGTAAGCAGGATTGTATTTTATATTTCAACTTTGAAATAATATCTTGCACGTATAAATTAATTGAATATTAGATGACCCAAGCAGAAGTAAAATTTGTTCGCAGTTTATCCCTCCAAAAATACAGAAAAGAACATAACGCCTATGTGATTGAGGGCAATAAAATAGTTAAAGAATGGTTGGAATGTAAGGCGCCGTTTCGGTTACTGGTGGCTACGGAGCAATGGATAGAGCAACATCAGCTTATTGTATCCAGAGAATTAGAAGCCAAGATGAGGATTGTGGATCCTGCTCTCCTTCAGAAAATGTCTAATTTTAAGACAGCGGGAGAAGTAATGGCTGTAGTGGAGATGAAGGAAAAACACCGGCATCATTTCGGAAAGGAAGGATGGACCCTTGTACTGGATAGGGTTCAGGATCCCGGCAATATGGGTACCATTATCAGGACGGCAGACTGGTTTGGGATTCCTGAAGTGCTGTACACCCCGGGAAGTGTGGAGCTGTATAATCCTAAAGTGATCCAATCTACCATGGGAAGTCTGCTGAGCGTGAAATCCGCAGAAATCATGCTGGAGAACCTGTTGCAAAATGCTCAAAAGACGATCTGGACTACGGCATTGGACGGAGATTCTATATATAATGATACATTCCCGTCTGTGGATGCAGGGTATATCGTATTGGGCAATGAGTCCAAAGGTGTGGATGAGGATTTTCTGGCAAAAGCAATGCACAAAATCTCTATCCCCAAATATGGCCGGGCCGAATCCCTCAATGTCGCTATCGCATCAGCCATCATCTGTTCGCAGATCAGATCTAGGAAAATGTGACCAATTTGTTGATGATACTTCCTTTACGTTTTAACCTAAAAGATGTTTTTTTCTCCTTTTTTGAAATTGGACAGGGCATTAATGTAATCATCATAATTTTGAATAGGGAAATTCCTGATTTGAATAATGACATCCCCATCGATAAGGCCGGCATTTGCGCCAGCCTGGCCTTTATTCACTTTGGATATTTTTAGGCCGCCTTCATTGTAATTCAGATCTGGTATTACGCCCAGGCTTACGGAGGGAGTAGAAGACCGGGTAGGGGGAGAATAGGTCGGTGTTTTTGACGTCTGAGCTGAATTATTAGTTGATTTGGGCTGCTCATTCTTAGGGGAGGTAACCGGCTTTTCCTGCACAAGCGGAACATCGTCCGTGGCAGCAATGAAAGCAACATCGGGTTGCTGCATGCTCATCTGCGTGATAATAGTATAAGCTTTATTGACGATCTCGCCAATACCCTGCACATTGATCAGTTTATGATGATCTCTTTCCGTACCTGCATCATCCGTAGCACCGGTACTGAATCCCAGGAAAGCCAGTTTATGATCGTAATAAGTGGCGGCATCGGATAATCCTGTGCCTTTAGGCCTGAGGACATAATCATAAGAACCCTGTGCTCTTTTATCGAAATAGTTTTTCCAACCTGCATAGGTACCTGCGCCGGATATATATATATCCTTTGTTGCCGGATTCAGCCGGCCTATCTGATCGAAATGCATTGCAAATGCCAGCTTCTCTTTGAAGAAATTTTTGTCATCAAACATTTTCCTGGAACCCACCATATCCAGGTAAGTTCCTGTATATAAGATAATGATGTAATTATAATTGGTTTTCACCTTGGTTAATTTTTCAGCCAGGGTCAGAACAGCAGCTACGCCACTTGCATTTGCATTGGCTCCTGGCAGGTTCCGGATATTTTTAGGATCGACATCCGGGGGTACATAGCCATCGAAATTAGCGCTCAATACAACAGTCTTTTCAGCGCCATTATTGATGATCCCGTAAAGGTTGATTCCTTGCTTGAGGTAACGGGTAATGACCGGCTTCAGGTTCAATGCCGTAAGTTTCTTTGCCTTGGCAAATTTTTCATCATATACAGACCTGGCAATTTCAAAGACAGGAATGCCAATGTTGGAATATGAAGATTTGTGTCTAAACGACATCACAAAGTCATTCCCGAAATTGTTATAAAAAATAATGCCTGTCGCGCCCCTTTCTTTAGCATTCAAAGCTTTTTGATAAAGGATTTTTTCCCTTTCTTCCTCGCTTTTCTTAGATTCATCAACAGTCCTGAATGCAGGAAGCACCCATACGCTGTGCGATTCGTTATTATTGGCCATCACATAGGTCTCGATCAGCTGCGTGTCTGTAAAAGATAAGGGAAATGCCTGCGTAGGAACCCGGATGATTTCGTTGTTGACATTGATATAGCTCTCTTCGGAGATCACTTCATTGGTGGCATAAGAATATTTTCTCTGGTAGTTCTTATCTACTTCTACCAGTCCCAGGTCCCTGAATCTTTTGGTTAAGTAAGATATGGCCACCTGCTCACCAGTTGTTCCCTGGATTCTTCCCCTCATGTTCGAGCCTCCCAGCTGGATGATATCGTTCATAATGGTTTTGGCTTCTTCAGGTGAAATAGCCATTACATCATTGGCCCTGGATTCATTTTTTTTAAAAGGATTAAGTTTGTCGAAGACCTGACCACGGGCCGTATTTTGGAAAATGATCAGAAGAGAAAATATAATGACTGCAGATTGATGATTGATCCTATAAAGCATTTTTTGATTTTAATCCACTAAATTATAACCTTTTAGCTACAAAAGTGGTAAAGATAAATATAAAAAGACTAAAACTATTGTTAGATTTAAACCCTGAATATGGATAAAATATTGTGATGCAGATAGGGATTTTTAGCCGGTTTTATCAACATTCTGTTGAAGAAAATTCCCGGAACCGGCCGCTAAAATTACCTGTTGCGTTCCTCGTTGAAATGAATCCAATCTGGAGGATAATTATTTTTTGTAAATATGTCTGGTCTTCACCATCCTTTTTCCTATTAACTTTCGAAGGAATTGACGGATATTCCGGTCTGCCTGGAGGATCATACCTTTAACAGGCTCTTCAGGACGACCATAGAAGCTGGTCACATGGAAGTATTCCTGATCTTCGGCCGGTCGGGTGGAGAAGTAGTAATTGCTGACACAGCACCTTTTAGCATCTGTTACTACTTTGCTTACCGAATGATAGGATGATTTGTTCGTGATCATTAATGCAAGTCTGTTGAACCGGGAAACGATGGTCCTGGGTGTTCCGTGCACACCCTTGTCCCATAGCTCCAGGTTACCGCCATTCTCGATTTTCCAATCGGGAGATACGTAATACAATAGATTCAGAACCCTGTATCTTTTTCTTTCCTCATCGTGTGAATTATCCAGGTGCGGATTCAGGAAATTACCTTCGGACATCAGGCTGATGCCACCGGCATATAAATATTCATCCGGTTCCATCCCCTGTATTCCCGTGATGTCACCACAGATTTTCACAATCTCCGGCTGCTGGAATGCAAAAACGATCTCTTCCAATAGCGGATGGTATAAATTCATCTGGGCAGCTACTTTTTTATTCTCACGAAGGGATTTGTGTTCCGCCATGGTCTGCGGATCAGGAAAGACTTCATAAATCTCTGAAGCAATATGTTCGGGAAGCACATTGTCGATATAACATGAATTGATTTTCGCACCATTTTTAAAGTCCCGGCTTAGTCTGGCTTGTTCTTGTTGAAGCCTGGATAGGATCATGCCGGACAGTTCCTGCCGGCTGTATGGGCTTGTTGTATTCATGTCGGATTATGTTGATTAGAAGTCAAAAATAATGGATGAATGGCCATTATTGCAAAGTTAGCTAAATTTACGGCCATTGTATGGATTATAAAGAAATGTGAAATGAAAATATCCAGGTTTTACTTCTGGTTTACAAACCAATAATATTTAAGGTAACTTTGCATCTCTAATTTTAAAAGCAACCAGAATTGGGACAGAAGAAATTAATCAGGTTTGAAGAAATTAAATCTTTTGATAATGTATTTGAATACCCGGAGGATAAGAAAGGAAAGTGGTCTGCGTTTTTTGGCAATAGCCATGACATCACATTAGAACTGGCCTGCGGGAAAGGAGAATATACAATCGGCCTGGCGCGGATGTATCCCGCAAGAAATTTGATCGGTGTGGATCTGAAAGGAAACAGGATATGGAGCGGCGCAAAGAATGCGATCGAAGAAGGATTGGATAATGTGGCATTTCTCAGGACCCAGATCGATAAGATCAATCATTATTTTGATCGGGATGAAGTTGCGGAAATCTGGATCACCTTCCCGGATCCCCAGCTCAGGGGAAGCAAGATCCGCAAGCGACTGACCCATCCTAAGTTCTTAAGAATGTACCAAAGCCTGCTGAAACCAGGTGGTAAGGTTCACCTCAAGACAGATAGCCCGGATTTGTATCATTTTACCAAAGAAGTTATCGGGATGTATGGGCTAAGCCTGCTTACAGATGATGACCATGTATTTTCCAAAAGCGAAGTTCAACCGGAATTGAAAATCAGGACCCACTATGAATCTCTGGATATAGCGGGCAGTAACCGGATTCATTATTTACAGTTTCTCCTGGACAGGGAGTTGCCATTGGAGCTGGACGGGCAGTTGAAACAAATGTTCAGCAATAAGCATAGTGATGCCCCGCTTTGATCATTTTACATAGATTTCCATTGTATGTTTAGCCAGGTATGCTGTCGAGATGGCAGCAGCATATTCATATCCCTGCCGGATGAGCAGGGACCGGTAGGATGAATCATGGGTCACTTTTTGGATTTGATAGACTAGTCCTTCCACATCATCCGGATCAATACAGATAGCACCCGGTCCCCCGGCTTCTTCTAATGAACTCCCCCGTGCTCCTATTGCTGGGATGCCTGAACAGGCAGCTTCCAGCATAGGCAGGCCGAAACCTTCAAATCTTGAAGGATACACCAGCGCTGATGCAAGCTGATAAATAGCAGGTAATTCGGCAAACTGTATGTCGTTGAGGAAATGAACCCTGCTTTGTAAACGGTAGCTCCGAATAAACTGATCCAGCTCCGCCTGGTATCTGGTCCCTTTGCCTACAAAGACCGCGTGGACCCTGTCATCCAGTAATGGTAATGCTTTCAACAGGAGCAGCGCATTCTTCCTTTCTTCGAGAGTGCCTACATTGAGGATGTACCGGTCGGGCAGGTGTCTCTTTTCTTTTACCATCTGTAATGCTTCATTGCTCCATTTTTTATGGAATATTTCATCAACGGTAGGATAGATGACAGAAATCCTGGAGTCTTCGATCTTCATGATATTGATCAAATCAGCTTTGGTCTGTTCGCTTACCGCGATGATATGATCGGCCGTCTTGCAGGCATGGAGTGTTTTTCGGTAATAAATCTGCCGGTCTATAAATGAATACAGCTTCGGATACCTCATGAATATCAGGTCATGAATGGTGACGATGTACCTGGTATTTTTAGGCCGTGGACCTATAGGCAGCTCTGCGCTGAGCCCATGGTAGATCTGACAGTCATATCTGGATAACAGGCCTGGGATGACCAAGCTTCGCCAGGATACATCCAGGGGATGTGTCTTCGGATGGATAATGCTGGTCTGCCGGAGTGCAGCAGACCATCGCTGAAATGCCTGGTTTTCTGAATGTTTGGCAAAAAGGTAATAATGGTGCTCAGGATAGTACTGATCCAATGCAGAGATCAGAGATCTGCTGTAGTTGCCCAATCCCGTTTTATTATGGAAAGCACGTTTGGCATCAAAACCTATATTCATCCGCAAACAAAAATGTAAATATCGGAAATTTGGGAAAATATAATTGAGTTTGGAGCAGGAACAGCCCTCCGGGATTTGAAGAGCTGAAACGGAATGTGGAATACTTCCAAACCGGAATATATTACGTTCGTGAATTTACATTATTTTTGGACATATCAGGAATAAGCATGAAAGAAGACCAAAGACATATTTTTCTTCTCGGTATGCCGGGTTCGGGCAAGAGTAAGCTGGGTAAGAAATTAGCTCTTCGCTTGGGTCGTAATTTTGTGGATACGGATCATTATATCGAATCTCAACTGGAAATGAGCATTCAGCAGATCTTCAGGGAAAAAGGAGAGGAATATTTTAGGAAACAGGAAGCAGAGGCCATCCGGACTATCGGCAGCCGGTCTTCGCCACTGGTCATAGCCACAGGAGGAGGTCTTCCATGCTTTCACCAGAATATGGAATGGATGAATCAGCAGGGAATCACGGTTTACCTGGAAGTGCCTATCGGTATCCTGGTTTCCAGGATTGAAAAGAGTGGGGATAGACCGATGTTCAAGGATATGAAAGCAGAAGAGGTAAAGTCAGAATTAGAATTGATCTCCAAAATAAGAATACCTTTTTACCGACAGGGGAAATATATAATAGCATATAGTGAGTATCCGCTAAAAGCATTATTGTCTTTATTTCAGTAACCTTATTACCATTCTTTTATTTCTCTGATCAATTGATTGGCTTTGTTGCTCGGGTATTCCTCAACTAAAATTTGACCATTATCTGTCGGATCTATTTTCAATATCTGAGGCCAGCCAAAATCGTCATAATATTTTTTCAGGAAAAATAAATCGTGTGTGGATACAAAATTTTTTAATTCCGGAAGAATTTTGGAAGAGTCACTGGTAAAGAGATGTATGCTGTTTTCAGAAAACCTGGCCTTGTTTCCTACTAATATTTCCTGAAGAGATGTTGAGAATTTTGGGGGCATTCTATCCAAAGGGATCAGCAGGAATTTACGCTGTGTGCTGTCATCTTGACGCAACCATTGTGCAAACTCAGTCAGGTCCTTTTTTGTGCCTTTAGAAAGCTGAGCCAGTCGCTGCTTTATTGCCATTTCAGTTTCTGCTGTATCATTGGGCGCTAAGATGGAGTAGACCTGTGTACTCGCGCTATCTGATCTCCGAATATCCTTAACCATTAATCCTTCCATGAGAGGGGTTATATGGGGGTGACTATAAGGCGGAAGAAACCCTTCACTCTGAACACGTAAATCTTTATCTAACCTAACGAGATAATAATTATGTTCAATTTTGTATTGGGGTTTTGCTGCAATTTCTTGATTTTTTATATTAATAACCCACCAATAACACTTTCTATATTGGTCATAAACTAATTTAATATAAGACAATTTTAATTCAGGAGTCAAATATTGATAAAGTTCCAATTGAGGCTTTGATTCTTTACCATTATAAAATAGAAGATCGCTATGATTAAATCCGATAATCGGGAGGCCTTCCTGGTTATAATCACCATATGGCCTTAAAGGGAATTCATCACTTGGGTTACTTTGATAGCTGAACTTACTGCAGGCAGGTACAAGGATGGACATATCCTTCGCAGGGCTTTCACTTGTTAGTCGATATAATACGGACTCATCAGATAGCTCAGATAAAGAGCTGCAGGTATACTTATTGTGAAAAGGGTTCAGACAAGCAAGAACGGATTTGTCTTTAGCATTGTAACGAACAGGAAAATTACTATTGAAAACATACCACCATTTAGTGTTTCGGTATCCTTTGGGATCTCGTTCATTATACAAAGGAGCCTTGGTACCTTCAAAAGAAAAGGTCTTCAGGATTTCTTTATCTCTATTGATAATCACAATCGCTGAATCATGGTAGTCATCTAAATAGGTTGGATTAATGACAATTAAAACCTTATCCGTATCAATGATTTCATAATTAAACAAAAATTGATAAGACAATAACTGAATGTCGAAGCTGTCTGTAAACTGATCGGTAATATAGTTATAAATATATATCGTACCGGCCCTGTTATCCAGCATGGAAATCAGGCTGTCATTACCCAATACCGGGTTCTTGAATTTAATCAGGTTGTTATTGTCGATTCTTAATGTTTTTATTTTATCTTCCAATAACAACTGATTTGCATAGCTGTATTTGTAGAAAAGAAGGATACTTAAAAAGACAGTTATATACTTGAACCCATAAAAATGGTTAAGGGAAAATGCAATGGAAAGATTCATTTCCCAATGTATGAAAATGGATTGTAAATTTCAAGGAAGTACAGTTTTGAATTTATTCTTTTATCTTATTGATCTTTAATACCTTATCTTCTTCTTAAGCAAGGGATTTGAAATTGTGATGCAATAATGCTAATTTTTATGCAAAAATAATAATATGTTGAATGAAGTAAGGTTACTCAGCATTTTTTCATTACTTTTTTTGAATATTGCCCTTCTTCGGGGACAAGATTACTCTTTGTTCTCAGGTTTGGAAGAAGATGTCTATTACATCAATGATATCGGATATCTAAAGGCTATGAGAGTGGACTCTGCAACAGAGACTGAAGAACATAGAGTATATCATCCATTTCGAACCAAACGGGTACATGCTCACTCCATCTTTCCCGACACCGTATGACTCTATTGGAGGCAGCTGGTTGGGCAAGCCATGTATATGAAGATGAAAGTATTAACAAAAATTGAAAACATATTTGGTGATACAATTTTTATAGTCCAATCAGCAGGCATTGGAGATGTCTGGATTTTTGTAGAGAATGAGGAATGTCAATATCAGGCTGAGATTATAGCACATGATACAATGACCTTTGATTATATTTTCGATTCGGTAAAAGTGATCCGTATTTCCCGGATGGATGCTGAAGGAATGGAAGATGAATCTGACCCATTGAATGGCCTAGAAATGATATTGTCCAAGGAAAACGGGTTATTGCAGGGTTTTGAGCTGTATTATTTTCCAAATTTCAGTTTTCAAGTAGAGGAAGAAGGTGGTTGGGAAGATGTGGATTTTTATATATTTAGATATCTCAATTACAGCATGGAGTTGAATCGGGATTTACTAACATTCAAAAGAGTGTTTTTTCATAAATACAAATATGAATATTTTGATTTTAACGAGGGGGATTATTTTATCACATTACAACATAGGGGCAGTGGTTTGAGTGGGTTATCATTAGAAACCTTTAAGGATACTATCAATGGAATTGTTGAAAACGAGGAATGGATTGCTTATACAAAAAATAGATTATTAAAGGAGGATCATGCTGTATTTGAGTATGATTCAGTCAGAAAATGGACGACCTACGAACATTATACCTACCATGATACCCTTTTCAAAAATACATTAATGATTGCGCATCTCCCTGAAGAAAAAAATAGTGAAGAAATTATATTTTATTATCCTGAGGATTCTTCCTTTTGTGTCCAATCACCAGAAATATATATAAGTAAATTATATCAATTTGCAGATGATGGGAATTTCTATCCATATTCATATAGTTCTTCTTTCAGTTCCTATAAAATTCATTTAGGTAAGACAAGTGGTTATTCTTGCTACCAGGCTTTCGATGAATTTTCTGATGTATCTAATTATTTGGCTTATGCAAGTACTGCGGGTGTGGAATGTAGAGATGATAATGATCCAACCCCATTGGGAATAACAGAGACAGACAGGAATTCCTTCACATTTAAGGTATATCCCAATCCCTCGGATGGCGTCATCTATATACAAGCAGATCCACAGGAGGAGATACGGTTCTGTATATATGACCAGCTGGGGAGGGTAGTATACCAGGAACACCATTATCATCCCGGTAATGTTGTTACCCTTCCATCTCTTCCTTCAGGCTTATATATACTACAGGTTACCAACCGGGATCAGTCCGGAATAGTAAAATTTGTAATATCCAGGTGATTTTAGCATTATACTACTGCGGAGTTGTCAAATGTTTAAAATTTGTCTCGTTATTTTAGTCGGCTTACCGGATATATTCGATTCGGGTGTTAATTTTTTTTATTTATTGGAAAAATAATCCTACCTTTGCACTCCTTATGGCTAAACAAGCATTAATCAAACAAGACGGAAGCATCATTGAAGCATTGTCCAATGCAATGTTCCGGGTGCGGTTGGAGAATGGACATGAGATATTAGCTACTATTTCCGGGAAGATGAGGATGCACTATATCCGTATCCTGCCGGGGGATAAAGTAGGGGTGGAGATGAGTCCGTATGACTTGACCAGAGGAAGGATAATATATCGTTATAAATAATTTTATTTGTTAATTTTTTATACCCAATCAAGATGAAAGTTCGTGCATCTGTAAAAAAACGCAGTGAAGATTGCAAATTGGTACGCCGCAAAGGCAGATTATATGTGATCAACAAGAAGAACCCTCGTTTCAAACAACGTCAGGGGTAAGCTTTAGTATTTAAATTATTTTTATTTTTTTAATCAATAAATTCAAAGAATGGCTCGTATAGCTGGTATTGATCTTCCTAAAAACAAACGTGGGGTAATCGGTCTTACTTACATTTATGGCATCGGCAGGAGTACTGCAAGCAGAATCTTAGCTGAATGTGGAATAGATGAAAATAAGAAAGTAAACGAATGGAACGATGATGAGCAGGGTGCAATCCGTAACCTGATTGCTTCTGAAATCAAAGTTGAAGGCCAATTGCGTTCCGAAGTTCAGATGAACATCAAGCGCCTTATGGACATCGCTTGCTACCGTGGATTACGTCATCGTAAAGGATTGCCATTGCGCGGACAACGTACCAAAACGAACTCCCGTACGCGTAAAGGTAAACGTAAGACAGTGGCTGGGAAGAAAAAAGCACCAAAGAAGTAAAACCGAATTATTTCAGTGCAAACCTTTCGGAGCCTTGTTTATTACTTCTTTGGCAGGTTAGAAAGATTGCAGCTTAGGATGGGAACATACTAAGATCATTATTTAACAACAAAAGAACTACCTACAAAAATGGCTAAAGCAAAAAATTCAGCTAAAGCAGCAGCAAGAAAAAGAGTGGTAAAAGTAGATGTCCACGGAGATTATACACGTAACGACTACTTTTAACAACATTATCATTGCGTTTACCAACAAGCAAGGACAAGTGATCTCCTGGTCTTCTGCAGGAAAAATGGGCTTCCGCGGTTCTAAAAAGAACACTCCCTATGCGGCACAACTGGCGGCACAGGATGCAGCTAAAGTAGCGATCGACGCAGGAATGAAAAAAGCAGACATCATTGTCAAAGGACCTGGTTCCGGGCGTGAAGGTGCGATTCGTTCCATTGCTCAGAGCGGCGTCGAAGTGACTTCTATCAAAGATATTACACCGATCCCGCACAACGGATGTCGTCCTCCGAAGAAGAGAAGAGTATAATCCAATATATTCCCGGAAAGTGCTAAAATTCGTTTTAGCCCTTTTCCATTTTTATACCATTTCAGTTCATACTTTCTGAAGATCAGATTTTACGATTTTTATAAGAGCTTACAGAAAGGATTCAATCATTAAAAATCGAATAAAATTAGAAGTAACAATGGCACGTTATACCGGACCAAAAAACAAAATCTGCCGTATCTTCGGCGAACCGATCTTAGGATCAGGAAAGAATCTCTCTAAAAACAGCAATCCTCCGGGAATGCACGGATCCAACAGGAGAAGAAAATCTCAATCTGAATATGCGATCCAATTGAAAGAAAAGCAAAAAGCGAAATATACTTACCTGGTATTAGAGCGTCAGTTCAGAAACACTTATGAGGAAGCCAGCCGCCTGAAAGGTGCGACAGGTGAGAATCTGATTAAATTACTGGAATCAAGACTGGACAATACAGTATACCGTCTTGGTCTGGCACCAACACGCTCTGCAGCTCGTCAGCTGGTATCACACAAGCACATTCTGATCAATGGTGAGACTGTCAATATCCCTTCTTACAGGTTGAAACCGGGCCAGACGATCGAGCTGAAACCAAAATCCAAAGCCAACGAATCCATCACCTCTATGATCAGAGGTAAGAACCCGGCTTTCGGATGGCTGGACTATAACGATAAAGAGTTCAAAGGTACTTTCATCACTGCTCCCGAGAGAGATAGCGTTCCCGAGAATATCAAAGAACAATTGATTGTAGAGTTGTACTCTAAATAATATTTATCAGGAATAGGAGATATCCTGTTCCTGATTTATCATCTTAACACAATATCCATTTTTCAAAACAAATATTTATGGCATTATTGAATTTCCAAAAACCCGATAAAATAGTCTTACATAAAGCTACAGACTTCGAAGCACAGTTCGAGTTCCGTCCTTTGGAGCCCGGATACGGTGTTTACTATTGGAAATGCCCTGCGAAGAGTATTGCTTTCTTCCCTGGAAGGATATGCAGTCACCGGTATCAAGATCACTGGTGTAGACCACGAATTCGATACCGTCAAAGGAGTGATCGAGGATGTTACGGAGATCATTCTTAACCTCAAACAAGTCAGGTTCAAAAAATCTGCTGAATCAGAAATCTCTCATGAAAAAGTAGACCTGGTAGTAAAAGGTAAAACACAGTTTACTGCAGGTATGATCGGAGAAGCTACTCCGAATTTCGAGGTAATGAACCCCGAGCTGGTTATCTGTAACATGGATGAATCTGCTACAGTCGAGATTGAATTGCATCTCGGAAAGGGTAGAGGTTATGTACCTGCAGAAGATCAGAACCACAGGGACGGTTCTACCAATTTTATTGCAATTGACTCTATCTTTACGCCGATCAAGAATGTAAAATATACCATCGAGAATACGCGTGTGGAACAATATACGAACTTCGAGAAGCTGATCATGGAGATCAAGACTGACGGTTTCTATTCATCCTGAAGATGCGGTAAAAGAAGCTTCCAGGATCCTGATCCAGCACTTAATGATCATCACTGATGAGAACATTACCTTCGATATGAAGAGAGAAGAGAAGGAAGATGTTGTTGATGAGTCTTTGCTGCAGTTAAGAAAAGTCTTGAATACCCCATTGGAAGATCTTGAACTTTCTGTAAGAGCATTTAACTGCCTGAAAGCAGCCAAGATCAATTCATTATCTGAATTGGTACAATATACCCAGGAGGAATTAATGAAGTTCAGGAACTTCGGCCAGAAGTCTCTGACGGAGATTGAACAAATGCTGAGCGATAAGAATCTGAGCTTCGGCATGGATATCAGCAGATTGCACAGCAACGATTAATTGTAGCAGCAAAAGCCGGGAATCAGATATGAGGTTGCTCTAATCCTGATTCCGGCATCAAAAATTTTATTATTCATAACTTTGCTCTTGTATTCCTTGACACGGTACAAGAGTGTAAATTTAAATCAAAATGCGTCACGGAGATAAAATCAACAACTTAGGTCGTACCAAATCACATCGTACCGCTTTATTGCGCAACCTTTCTTGCCAATTGATAGAATACAAAAGAATCATCACTACTCAGGCTAAGGCTAAAGAGCTTAGGAAATTTGTAGAGCCTTTGATCAACAGGTCCAAAGAGGATTCTACAGCTAACAGGAGGTTGGTTTTCAGCAGATTGAATAGCAAAGAAGCTGTAAAGGAGTTATTCGGTACCATCAGTGATAAAATAGCCGACCGTCCGGGTGGTTATACCCGTATCATCAAGCTGGCTCCGCGTATGGGAGATGCTGCGGATATGGCATTGATCGAACTGGTCGATTTCAATACATTGTATACTAAAGAAGAGAAGAAGAAAAACCACTCGTCGTAGCCGCCGTTCCGGTACTTCTAAAAAAGCTGAAACTACAGCTGCTACACCGGAAGTAAAAGAAGCCGCAGCTACCACTGAAAATGTTGCTGCTGCTGTAGAGGCCGGTGATGACCTTACTAAAATAGAAGGAGTAGGTCCTAAAATCGCTGAGGTGCTTCATGCTGCCGGTATCGTTACCTTTGCTGATCTTACCGCTAAATCTGCAGAAGAAGTAAAAGAGATCTTAGATGCTGCTGATGGCAGCTTTAACCTGGCAGATCCTGCAACCTGGGCACAGCAGGCACAATTGGCTGCTGATGGCAAATGGGATGAACTTCAAGCCTTACAGGATGAACTGAAAGGTGGAAAAGAAGTAGAATAGGAATAATCCATCTTTACCATAAATTGGAAAAAAAGCACCACTCAGAGAGTGGTGCTTTTTATTGGAGATCATTTGAAGATGACTTTCTTAACCCAGACCTGATCTTGCTTCGATATCTGGAAATAATATACTCCTGCAGGTATTTTTAATTCGCTTTGGACCACTTTAATTTCCGATTTACCGCCGAGATCTGTTTTTTGGATGGTGGATCCCCGGTTATCCGTAATGGTAAGCATATCTCCTGTTTGAAATTGCTGTTTGTTTTTTTATGATGACTTCCCCGGCGGACGGATTGGGAAAAAATGATAATACCCGTTTCACTACCCGGGTTTTTATCTACTGATGTAGAACCCGGCTCTGAATAGTGGAAGTTTTGGTTGGGTTCGAGTGAAGTATAGATACTTTGGCTGCCGAGCGGCCAGGTAATGATAACGGAATCGATGAGGTCAGCATCTCCCAGTCCGAAATGAGCCCTGAGGTCATTTTGTCCGCAATAGCTGCTCTGTGCAGAGATTTCCCGCATTTGCCAGACCGGGTTTCCCTTCAATAGTCGCTTTTATCCTGACAGTAGCCCCTATTGCTGACCGGTTACTATGTGTACCTTCGAGTGAGAAAGTGATCCAGTTGTTATCATTGCCATTATTGTGGTAGAGGAGATTCACCTGGTCGATGCCCTCATAGCGGCACGTGGCAACCAGTAGATCCTGGAATCCGTCATTATCATAGTCACCGAAAGCGCATCCATAGGACCAGGATGAATCGGTAGCTGAGATGTCGGTCCCATTTCTTGTGAAGGAACCATCTCCGTTATTGATGTATAAGAAGTTGGTCAGTTGGGTACCATCCAGAAATGCGTTGGTGACAAAACAGGTCAAGGTCTCCGTCATTGTCTATATCACTCCAGGCACTACTGAAAGAATGGGCAAATGTCAGTGCAGTAGTGTCCGTTTTCTATTTTTGTAAAGTTCAATGAGCCCTCATTGCGGAATATGGCATTATAACCGTTATAGTTGGCAAGAAATACATCAAGGTCACCGTCATTGTCCATAATCCCCCCAGCTGCTGCTATTGGTATTGCCACCGTTATTGACAAGAGTTCCGGTTGTGTGGGTTTCAAATGCGCCATCTCCATTATTGATATAAATATGTTCGTTTGCACCATATTCATTGGTAACGAACATATCCGGATACCCGTCCTCGTTGAGGTCTGTCCAGCTTACATTTCTTGAAGCAAGATTATCTTCTACAGGACTGCCGGTCGTTATTTTGAGCCAGGTCCCCGCGCCGGAATTCTGATACAGGAAGTTCTTTTTTGCCCCTGCACTATTCGTTACATACAGATCAATCAAGCCATCATTATTATAATCACCAAAAGAGGCAGTCTCGGAATACCCCAGATCGGATACCGGAGGACCAGAGGTGATCCGGGTGAAATTTCCATTCCCGTCATTGATGTACAGGAGATTATTGACATTGTACCAGTTGACCACAAATGCATCCAGGTCTCCATCATTATCTATGTCCGCAAATGTAGCCCCGTCAGAGGGCGCGCCATCAGTCACAATATCATCATCAGTCACGGCAGAAAATGTGCCATCACCCATATTCAGATAGAGCCTGTTATTCTGACCACCGGAAGGACCATTGCTGATAAAGCAATCGATATAGCCGTCATTGTTTACGTCCACCCAATTGACACTTCTCGAATCTCCAAGGTCAGTAACCACAGCTCCCGTAGTTATTTTACTAAAGTACTGTGCACTCACCAGTGAGTGAAAAGAAAGGGAAAGCAGCATTAAAGATAAATTTTTTTTTCATATCCTGATAATTTTTGAATAAAGATAGATCGGGCCCGCTGCACCGGGAATTAATAGAGACAAGCAGCAGTTGGTTCCATATATTCAGCTTATTCCGGGTGATCCGGGCAGTTACCCGGGACTTTGGCCCTTTGTCATCAGCAGATGGTTGTTTGTCGCATTACAATTGATTATTGTTCATTTATTTGCAATTTTTGAGGTTGATTATAATTATATTAGTAGTCTAAGTGTAGGTTTATGCAGCAAAAACCGATGGATCAGACATGTTTTATTTTGGCTGGTATTCTTGAGCATCAGCCTGTTCAATGAACTCTACCTGTCTGCAAGCTTTTACCAGTATCCCGGCACAGGTATATTCTTTCAGATCTTATGGTCTGTATCCTGCATCTATATGATTAAAATCCTGGTCGTATATACTTTTCTGTACCTGCTCCTTCCCTTATGGGAAAATAGCAGGAGGGACTACCGCTTTTATTTTTTATGCCTGTTGGTCGTTCTCTCCGGAACGATGCTGATCAGGATGATCACCCAGTTTATTGTCTGGCCGTATATATCCGGGGTGGAGCTTACTGATTTTGCCCTGGATCCAGGTGGTTGCCAGATTTTTTTATTCTATGCTGGATCTGTTACAAATTACAGGTGTAGCTGTGGCAATAAAATTGTTTTATGCTCAGGATAAAAATCACTGAATAAGGAAAAATCCCTGATCCGGGAAAAAGCTGAGTGCCGAATTGAATCACTTAAAAGCACAGACCAATCCCCACTTCCTGTTCAATGCATTAAATAGCATTTACAGCCTGAGCAGAAAAAAAATCAGAAGATACGCCTACATCCATTTTACAGCTTTTCTCATATCCTCAGGTATATGCTCTATGAGACGGATCAGAAATTATTGCCGGTAGAAAAAGAAATTGCTGCATTGGAAACAATATGTAGGTATCCAGAACTTAAGGTTCTCACCTAAGGAAAGGGGTAGTTTTTTGAAAAGGAAATTGAAAATGATACGATACCTTTTCCGCCATTATTGTCATTCCCGGTCATTGAGAATATATTCAAAACATGGAGCCTTGAACGAACCTGTCAGGATTCATTTTAAGATCAGCAAAAATAGCTTTATATTACGTACAGAAAATCATATTGGGACATTGGAAGATGAAAATAACAGAAGGGAACGGCCCTCGGGTTAAGAAATCTCAACAGGCAGCTGGAACTGCTGTATAAAAAATATGAACTGGATTACAGGAAAGAGGGTAGCCGGTTTATCGTCTCCCTAACTATAGATCTGAATACTTATGCATATACTGAAATGCCTGATCATCGAAGATGAGCCGCTTGCAGCAGATATTCTAAAGGATTATATCCTGGACACTCCTCATTTGGAATTGGACCGGGATATGCCGGTCAGCGGTTGATGCTATCGAGGTATTGCGAAAAAATGAAGTAGAACCTATTGTTCCTCGATATCCAATTGCCAAAAACTGAATGGAATAGATTTTGCCAGAACTGTCCCTGAATAAATATCATGTTATATTCACGACTGCCTATCATGAATATGCGGTGGAAGGATTTAATGTAAACCGCAGCAGATTATCTCCTTAAGCCTGTTGGATTTTCAAGATTTCTGACAGCCATACAGGAAAATATATGAAACGGCCTGCCACTGCATCAGCTGCCCAATAACAGGACCTTACCTTACCAGGAACCCGGTTTTAAGACATCTGTTCTTCAATACGGACAAGCGACAGGTTTAAGGTCGAGCTGAAAAGATATTCATTACATAGAAAAGCCTAAGAGACTTTATTTATATCCACCTGGAAAGCAATAAAATAATGGTGAGGTATAAAATCAGTGCTTTAGAAAAAGAACTATCCCAACATCACTTCCTGAGAGTTCATAAATCCTATATCGTGAATTTGGAAAAAAATCGTTGCGTATAGTGCGGGATATATAGAACTGCCAAAAAGTAAATATCTCCATCGGCAGGAGTTATAAAAAACCAGGTCCAGGAGATATTGGAGCGATACCGACACTATTGACCGGATTTCTCTGAACGGACTATTTGACCCAAGGTTACATCTCCTTTTCTTCTGATAACAGAGCCGTCCGCACATTCGCCATACAAGGTATAGAAATATACACCAAAGTCAGCAGTTTGATCATCTGCTATATTACCGTCCCATTTTTCATGAACAGTAAAGCTTTGAAAAACCAAACGACCCCAGCGATCAAATATCATAAAGACATAATGCAGGGGATTGCCATCGGTTACCGGCCCGAATGTTTCGTTCAGCCCGTCGCCATTGGGTGAAAATGCAGTTGGCATCACCAGTTCACAGCAGTTTCTCCGTTTCGAAATTTATGGAGAAGGTATCTGTGCACCCGTTCTCATATGTTCCTATAATGGTAAATGGATTATTGCGGAGGAAAAGAAGCATTTTCTGATCTGCACTACCTCTCAAAGAATCAGAAACGGGATTAAAGTAATCATAGTAGTCCTGCTCCCGAAGAATGGAAAAAACACTGAATCATAGATGCAGATCCGGTCAGATTCAAAGGTATACGTTACCTCTAAAACTGGGTCTTTCATTTACATTCAAAATAAATACATTGGTTGAGTCGCACCCCATATCTATTGATCTCGTGGTAGGTGATCAGGGTGTCTCGTGTAAGTATACTTCCGTCAGCATGCTGGTAATTCCTCACCTTTCACAAATGTTCACGATCAGTGTATCATAATCGCTATAGCTCACATCCATAATGAAATGCTGGTATATACTGTCACAACCATCTATATCTAATATGGATTGTACCAGGATCGTATCTGAGTAGAAAACCTGCCCTTCAAACTCAATACTGTCACAAACCTGAATAAGAAAAATCCTGATTAACGGGTTTCCGGTTTTAAGCTTACATTCCAGGTAACAGCACTATCACAGTATGTCGGTGTTGTAAAGACATAGGTATACGAACCTTCTTCAGTAACGGGAATATCCCCTAATAATGCATCTATACCATAGCAAAATGACAGTATCAGTGCTATAGGCGGAAGAAGAACCTACATGGAATCTTAAGGTATCACTATATATCACCGGGTTTGTAGTCTGGCAGATCTCCTCATTTGATAATGGTACAATACAGGTAATCACCATTTGCAGGTGTAAAGGTGAAACCAGGAATCGGTCCGCACCGGTTACTGCTGTCCCGTTGAGGTACCATTGGTAATCCGGTATGGTTGATTCATCAACGTTGTATAAGGTGGTGAAAAATATCAACTTCAAAAACGCCTTCACAGAATATGGTATCCGAAGTGGATAATACTATCTCCGGAAATGCGACTGCCGTGATTCCGCAGGTGGCCATATTCTCCCAGTGCCTGATCTCCAAAATCTTCCAGTTCTATCGGGACATTTGAGAATGCCAATTCGTCTTCCGTAAGTATCCCTTTAAACAATACTTTTTTCATCACTGGATCCATCCAGGCAAATTGCCATCTACGAAAAAAAGTGGTATCAAACTTGACAAAACCGGCAGAAGCATAATATCCCGGGGGAAAATCCACATCCCATTCCTGCAGCAGGACACCCGAGGGATTGTATTTCCTGAAATAGTGATTGGGGTCACTGATACCTATCCTCAGGATATAGAAATTTCCTTCACAATCAGCGATCATATCATAAGGTCCCCCGCTGGGAAACCCATCCAAAGATGCTATAACAATGGTGGAACTGGTTCCGTCATAACGGGACACACTACCTTCATTGCCATTCAGGTTGTAGATGTATCCGCCTCCTGCACCGATGTTAACTCCGCTATTATTGGCTATATGGCCTGTATTGATCCACAACAATGAAAACGGATCCAGGTAGTAGTAATAGCCGTCAACAATAGTATAAAACGTTTCCATAGAACCGGAGGTTGAAAGAACGGTAGAGATAGCTAATCCTCCTGAAGCGGGTGGCAGTTTTATTGTATTGGGAGCAGGGTTGGTCTCAGATAACGGTACAAAAGGATCATAGATGAAAATTTCAGCAGAATCAATATCAGAAGGTCCTTCGCCATTGTACCTGTCCATATATACTTTACCGCATTCCGGTAGTTGTGCATAGGCTCTGTTCTGCCCGAAGATTCCTGAAATGATCATTAGGATGATCACCGGCATATGGTATAGGTAGCGAGCGGGAATAGGAAATTTCATAGTTGAGCTGTGATGGTATCCATTGTTCTGTTAATTATGATCAATATTCAAATTTAACAAACTGCTTTGATATTTTTAAGTTTAAATCCACATTTTTAGGTAGGATGGACAACGGTTTGGCGGGGATGACGCTTTGTCCGGCTATCCCTATTGCTTTGTTCCGGTGCATTGATGACAACTTATGGGGTAAGTATATGAAAAGAGGTTGCAAATGCTGCAACCTCTTTCTGTCCATATCGTTTGTATATTACTTGCCTTTTGCTGCCTCGCTTTCTGCCTGACGCAATGCACGGGTCATTACGATAGATGCAATAGGCTGACGGGAAGGATTCATAAACTCGAAATGCTCATCCTTCACATCTTCTACACGTACATTACCGTTCAACTGGAGCTCTGTGATATCCAGTTCAATCGCTTCTTTTAAGAATTTAGGATAGGTGCGTACACGAAGTGTTTTCATTTTCTGCTCCAAGCGACCACCGGCTTTTACACCAGCCGCCTGGCCTACCAGTTTCAGAGGCAGGTTAGCGATGACCAGTTTGTCATCATTTAATTCCAAAAAGTCCGCATGGATCAATTTGTCAGTAATAGGGTCGAACTGGGTATCTTTTAAAATACATTTGTAGGTTTTTTCCCTCTACTGTGATGTCTGCCAATTTGAATTCAGGGGTGTAGACGATATCCCTGAAGGCAAGGAGGGGAGCTGAGAAGTGAACTTCTCCATTGCTTCCGTAGATTACACCAAGGGTGTTGCCTTCTGAACGAAGGGTGCGCGCTGCGCTTTTACCTGTTGTGGTTCTCAATTGTCCGTTGATAGCAACTGATTTCATAATTTATTTAAGTTTTTTGTTCTTTCAGTCATATGATGATGATCCATCTAACATTGATATGCTGAAAACCCATGGTTCAATTCCAATTATTAATACTGTCCCGGACAGGATGGATTTTTTTATCTATATAAGTTTATTTAAATGAGCGGCTGTTGTTTTCAACGCTTCATTCCTGTTCTGTTAAATCAATCCTTCAGCTTTCTTTCTGTTACTGTGAATGAAAAGAGAGTTGATAGATTTATTCTCAAAAGTATTGCGGATAGCAGTGGCAAATAAATCTGCAGTGCTCAATACTTCGATTTTATCGCTGGTCCTCTTAAGCGGGATGGTATCACAAACAATCAGCTTTTCCAATACTGAATTTTCGATATTCTCATAAGCATTTCCACTCAACACGGGATGTGTACAGAATGCAGTCACGCTCAATGCTCCTTTTTCCTTCAGAATACCAGCGGATTTGGATAAAGTGCCCGCAGTATCACAGATATCATCTATCAGGATCACATTCCTATCCGTTACATCACCGATTACAGCCATAGAGGCGATCTCATTGGCACGTTTTCTGTGTTTGTCACAGATAACCATTTCAGCATTGAAATAAGAGGCTACCTCCCTCACGCGATTGGTACTACCCACATCAGGGGATGCAAAGGTAAGGTTTTCAACGTTAAGATTTTCAATATACGGAATAAAAATTGCAGAGCTGTCGAGGTGATCCACCGGGATATCAAAAAACCCCTGTATCTGGGGTGCATGGAGATCCATCGTCATCACGCGGTTAGCACCGGCAGCAGTCAGGATATTCGCTACAAGTTTGGAGGCGATAGAAACCCTGGGCTTGTCTTTCCTGTCCTGGCGCGCAAAACCATAATAAGGAATTACAGCTGTGATATAACCGGCACTCGCACGTTTTGCAGCATCGATCATCATGAGGAGCTCCATCAGGTTGTCAGAAGGTGCAAAAGTGCTCTGTACCAAAAAAAACATAATCTCCCCTGATCGATTCATTATAGATAGGCTGGAATTCGCCATCACTGAATTTTTGAATTTTGATATCACCCAGGTCTTGTCCATAGGCTTTGGCTATTTTTTCAGCCAGGTATTGGGAATTGGTGCCTGAAAAAATCTTAACAGAGGGTTCCATTGTATTTGGATTTGGTGAAAACTTGTAATTTGAGGCTGCAAAGTTAAATTTTTTTTAAGCACAAGCAAGTGAATTTTTGGAAAATGATGGAGGAATATTCCGGTGCCTATTTAAAAAACCGGATAGGAGATGGCTGCCGGTTATGAGGGACTTTCATGAAGCTCCCCGGGGAAACATTTAACATCAGGGGGATAGATATATACAAAAAAGCCTACATTCTACTATACTTATCAGTGAATTTGTATTACTTTTGAAGCAATGCACAAATATTTGATTGTTAAATTTTAATCGAATTTTATGAAATGGAAAATTTATTCCGGAATACTCATTATTTTATTTTGCTCGGGAGCAGCCTATAGCCAGAAGCATACCTGTGCTTTCTGTAGCTATGTACCGGCAGGCAAGAACACCAGGAAAGATTTCGGGAAAATAGAGGATATCCTTCAAAAACAAGGAAAAGAGAAGATGCAGGGAATGCAAGATGAACCTTCAGCGTATATCAAAGCATTATCTAAAATATCAAAAGTGATAAAAACTACCTATGAATGCATGGACACTGTTTATATATTACAAAATAATTATATATATGACATAAATCCATCCGCTTATACATTGGTTATGCGGCAGCATTTAGGGCAGGGCAAGCGCCGTACATTGTGTGTTACTTTCCAGGATGAAAAGAAGATTGAAATGAACCACCTGTTCATCAGCCAGGATGAGCTGGCCGTATTACCGGCTATGGAGCCGGAACGGGACCTTTCGTATGAACTATTGGTGGGCAGATATTATAATGTGTTCAATCCTTACCAGATATTGGAGCTGGAATGGAATACAACGATGAATGGCCTGACTTTAAAACTCAACGGAGCAGAAGAATTCTATTTCAGAAGTCCCGGCAGGGGACTGATCGAGTCTACTGCTTATTCCTATTCCAATCCCGCCAGTATGAGTTTGATCCCTAAAGGGGAGGAAGAAATCGTATTGCAGTATACCGCCGGAAAGGGCAGCCTGGGTCTGCTTTATAAAAAATTGGAACAAAAGGAAGAAGAATAATTTCTTCCGGTTCAGCTTACGGCAGCAACAATATTCAGATGTGTAAGCTAACTGTAACTATTTGGATAGGACGACATCATAAGACAGGCAAAATGATTTGAGACCCGTAGCGCCACAGGAAGATAAAGCAAATGCGATGTATGCTTCGGCTGACGGTCAGCAGTTGCTTGGCATGTATGGCGATTTTACCCTGAAATCAGTTTCAATATTTCCCGGACTGGTTATTTTTTGGCGAGGCAAGGCCAGATTATTGGCGACAATCCAAATAAGGAAAAATTGAAATTGCTCATTGGACATTTAAGGCATTGGAAGGACAAGGTATTGCTTCTTATATCTATAAGGAATTTGTTTCTCTGCTTACCCGACAGCGCCTGACCCGATACTTCAGCAAAGATTTTAGAGCGCACCAATTTTGTATTTACTGAAGTTGTGCAGGGATCGGGGACGCATGGTTTTGGATACATCACAAAACTGGCTAACGACATGGCTGCCCGGAAGGGTTGGTATCAGGGAATACCTGTGATTCCGGGATACAGGCCGGCTATCTTATAAGAAAAGAGAGCATTAGAGACCGAAGACCTGTTGAGTATGAACTGGCTCAGTATATGGATCCGGCTTTCCGTACAGTCCCGGGAACTCTTTTGTAATCCGTTGAGCAGTGCCGGTGTTGCCGGCACACTACACAAACCTATATAAAAAAAATGTGGACGCCTGTCGGCGTCCGCATTTTTATCCTTCTGCTTGAGCTCTTCTAAAAGCCTATATCCATTCTGTATATTCCTGAGGATGATTCATTCATTATCATCTTTGTCAACCGGCTGATTAATAGCCCATATCCATTCCACCCATTCCTCCAGGCATAGCCGGAGCGGCAGATTTAGGTTCTGGCTTATCAACGATGACCGCTTCGGTAGTTAAGAACATGGTAGCAATGGAAGAAGCATTTTCCAGTGCAACGCGGCCCACTTTAGTCGGATCGATGACACCGGCTGCCAATAGGTTTTCGAATTCTTCCTTACGGGCATTGAATCCGAAATCATCCTTACCTTCTTTGATTTTCTGAACGATAACGCTTCCTTCGATTCCTGCATTCTCAACGATTACCCTCACCGGGGCTTCCAGGGCACGACGGACGATCGCAATACCGGTATTTTCATCAGCGTTATCAGATGTCATGTCACTGATGGATTCTATGGCTCTGATAAATGCAGTTCCGCCACCGGGTACGATCCCTTCTTCTACTGCCGCACGGGTAGCATGCAATGCATCATCCACTCTGTCTTTCTTCTCTTTCATCTCTACTTCTGTAGCAGCCCCGACATATAATACGGCTACACCTCCGGCTAATTTGGCCAGGCGCTCCTGAAGCTTCTCCTTGTCATAATCGGAAGTAGTCGTTTCCAACTGGGATTTGATCTGGGCTACACGTGCGTCGATACCTTCTTTAGCACCTTTACCACCTACGATCGTAGTATTATCTTTGTCTATAGTGATGGATTCTGCAGTACCTAAATAAGTCAGGTCTGCCTGGTCCAGTTTGTACCCCTGCTCCTCACTGATCACGATACCACCGGTAAGGGTAGCGACATCCTGAAGCATTTCTTTACGGCGGTCTCCGAATCCCGGTGCTTTAACAGCTGCGATTTTCAGAGAACCTCTCAGTTTGTTCACCACCAGGGTAGCCAGTGCTTCACCATCCACATCTTCAGCAATGATCAGTAATGGACGGTTTTGCTGAACCACTTTCTCCAGGATATGCAGGATATCCTTCATCACAGATATTTTCTTATCGTAGATAAGGATGTACGGGTTATCCATTTCTACCTGCATTTTCTCCGTATTGGTCACGAAGTATGGAGACAGGTATCCGCGATCGAACTGCATACCTTCTACGACATCTACATAAGTATCTGTGTTCTTGGATTCTTCTACTGTGATCACGCCTTCGTTACCTACTTTAGCCATAGCGTCTGCGATCAACTTACCGATCTCGGAATCGTTATTGGCAGAGATAGTAGCTACTTGTTCTATTTTCTGGTTATCCGTACCTACACTCTGGCTTTGTGCTTTCAGGCTTTCCACGACTTTAGCTACAGCTTTGTCGATACCACGTTTCAGATCCATAGGATTGGCGCCGGCCGCTACGTTTTTCAGCCCTTCACCGATAAATGCCTGGGCTAATACGGTGGCTGTGGTCGTACCATCACCTGCTACATCCGCGGTTTTGCTGGCGACTTCTTTGACCATTTGCGCTCCCATATTCTCTATAGCATCTTCCAGTTCGATTTCTTTAGCTACGGTTACACCGTCCTTCGTGATGTGTGGTGCTCCGAATTTTTTGTCTATAACTACATTACGGCCTTTGGGTCCTAATGTTACCTTTACTGCGTCTGCTAAAGCATCCGCACCTTTTTTCATTTTATTTCTAGCTTCTGTGTTGAATAACAGTTGTTTTGCCATTTTATACCTAATTTAAAGAATTTGAATTGAAAATAAATTTTTTTGGTTGGGGGAAGGATATAAAGGCTCCATTCCCGATTCCCGGCTTTGAATTAAACAATAGCCAGAATATCACTCTCGCGCATAATCAGGACATCTTCTCCATCTACACTGATCTCTGTACCGCCATATTTGCTGTACAACACGATATCTCCCTCTTTTACGGTCATAGGCTCATCTTTCTTACCGGGGCCGGCTGCGATCACTGTTCCTTTTTGTGGTTTTTCCTTAGCTGTATCAGGGATAATGATACCGCCTGCAGTTTTAGTTTCAGCTTCTACGGGCTTTACGATTACTCTGTCATGAAGTGGTTTTATTGTTCCCATGTTCAATCAATATGTTTTAGGTTAAAAAATTGAATTAATTTGAATGAATAATCAATAGCCAATTGTATGCCAAAAACTCCAACCCTGACAATTTGAGTAATATTTATACCTGTTGCGGAATGTCTATTGCAAATTTGTCAGTTATTCTTAAAGGGATCACTGCGCTTTTCCCGAATCTGCTTGGGGTAGCAGATCTTTTATGGGCACCTTTTTTTGATACATGGGAAGAAGAGCGGAGCGGCACAGAAATTATTTCAGTTAAATCAGGTGAAAATTTGGCACAAATAAAAAGAAGCTATACTTTTGGGGTCCTGAATAGGTAAATTTATGCGCAACCAACTGCATCATCATCATTTTCATACTTGCACTCAAGCGAGCTGAGAATGATATGCTGTAATTCAAAATATCTAATCCCGTTTGATTTACTCAAACGGGATTAGATATTTTGAATTACAGCATATCATTCTCAGCTCGCTTGAGTGCAAGTATGAAAATGATGATGATGCAGTTGGTTGCGCATAAATTTACCTATTCAGGACCCCAAAAGTATAGCTTCTTTTTATTTGTGCCAAATTTTCACCTGATTTAACTGAAATAATTTCTGTGCCGCTCCGCTCTTCTTCCCATGTATCAAAAAAAGGTGCCCATAAAAGATCTGCTACCCCAAGCAGATTCGGGAAAAGCGCAGTGATCCCTTTAAGAATAACTGACAAATTTGCAATAGACATTCCGCAACAGGTATAAATATTACTCAAATTGTCAGGGTTGGAGTTTTGGCATACAATTGGCTATTGATTATTCATTCAAATTAATTCAATTTTTTAACCTAAAACATATTGATTGAACATGGGAACAATAAAACCACTTCATGACAGAGTAATCGTAAAGCCCGTAGAAGCTGAAACTAAAAACTGCAGGCGGTATCATTATCCCTGATACAGCTAAGGAAAAACCACAAAAAGGAACAGTGATCGCAGCCGGCCCCGGTAAGAAAGATGAGCCTATGACCGTAAAAGAGGGAGATATCGTGTTGTACAGCAAATATGGCGGTACAGAGATCAGTGTAGATGGAGAAGATGTCCTGATTATGCGCGAGAGTGATATTCTGGCTATTGTTTAATTCAAAGCCGGGAATCGGGAATGGAGCCTTTATATCCTTCCCCCAACCAAAAAAATTTATTTCAATTCAAATTCTTTAAATTAGGTATAAAATGGCAAAACAACTGTTATTCAACACAGAAGCTAGAAATAAAATGAAAAAAGGTGCGGATGCTTTAGCAGACGCAGTAAAGGTAACATTAGGACCCAAAGGCCGTAATGTAGTTATAGACAAAAAATTCGGAGCACCACACATCACGAAGGACGGTGTAACCGTAGCTAAAGAAATCGAACTGGAAGATGCTATAGAGAATATGGGAGCGCAAATGGTCAAAGAAGTCGCCAGCAAAACCGCGGATGTAGCAGGTGATGGTACGACCACAGCCACCGTATTAGCCCAGGCATTTATCGGTGAAGGGCTGAAAAACGTAGCGGCCGGCGCCAATCCTATGGATCTGAAACGTGGTATCGACAAAGCTGTAGCTAAAGTCGTGGAAAGCCTGAAAGCACAAAGCCAGAGTGTAGGTACGGATAACCAGAAAATAGAACAAGTAGCTACTATCTCTGCCAATAACGATTCCGAGATCGGTAAGTTGATCGCAGACGCTATGGCTAAAGTAGGTAACGAAGGCGTGATCACAGTAGAAGAATCCAAGAACACAGATACTTATGTAGATGTCGTAGAAGGTATGCAGTTCGATCGCGGATACCTGTCTCCATACTTCGTGACCAATACGGAGAAAATGCAGGTAGAAATGGATAACCCGTACATCCTTATCTACGATAAGAAAATATCTGTGATGAAGGATATCCTGCATATCCTGGAGAAAGTGGTTCAGCAAAACCGTCCATTACTGATCATTGCTGAAGATGTGGATGGTGAAGCACTGGCTACCCTGGTGGTGAACAAACTGAGAGGTTCTCTGAAAATCGCAGCTGTTAAAGCACCGGGATTCGGAGACCGCCGTAAAGAAATGCTTCAGGATGTCGCTACCCTTACCGGTGGTATCGTGATCAGTGAGGAGCAGGGGTACAAACTGGACCAGGCAGACCTGACTTATTTAGGTACTGCAGAATCCATCACTATAGACAAAGATAATACTACGATCGTAGGTGGTAAAGGTGCTAAAGAAGGTATCGACGCACGTGTAGCCCAGATCAAATCCCAGTTGGAAACGACTACTTCCGATTATGACAAGGAGAAGCTTCAGGAGCGCCTGGCCAAATTAGCCGGAGGTGTAGCCGTATTATATGTCGGGGCTGCTACAGAAGTAGAGATGAAAGAGAAGAAAGACAGAGTGGATGATGCATTGCATGCTACCCGTGCGGCAGTAGAAGAAGGGATCGTACCCGGTGGCGGAACTGCATTTATCAGAGCCATAGAATCCATCAGTGACATGACATCTGATAACGCTGATGAAAATACCGGTATTGCGATCGTCCGTCGTGCCCTGGAAGCCCCGGTGAGGGTAATCGTTGAGAATGCAGGAATCGAAGGAAGCGTTATCGTTCAGAAAATCAAAGAAGGTAAGGATGATTTCGGATTCAATGCCCGTAAGGAAGAATTCGAAAACCTATTGGCAGCCGGTGTCATCGATCCGACTAAAGTGGGCCGCGTTGCACTGGAAAATGCTTCTTCCATTGCTACCATGTTCTTAACTACCGAAGCGGTCATCGTTGATAAGCCAGAACCTAAATCTGCCGCTCCGGCTATGCCTGGAGGAATGGGTGGAATGGATATGGGCTATTAATCAGCCGGTTGACAAAGATGATAATGAATGAATCATCCTCAGGAATATACAGAATGGATATAGGCTTTTAGAAGAGCTCAAGCAGAAGGATAAAAATGCGGACGCCGACAGGCGTCCACATTTTTTTATATAGGTTTGTGTAGTGTGCCGGCAACACCGGCACTGCTCAACGGATTACAAAAGAGTTCCCGGGACTGTACGGAAAGCCGGATCCATATACTGAGCCAGTTCATACTCAACAGGTCTTCGGTCTCTAATGCTCTCTTTTCTTATAAGATAGCCGGCCTGTATCCCGGAATCACAGGTATTCCCTGATACCAACCCTTCCGGGCAGCCATGTCGTTAGCCAGTTTTGTGATGTATCCAAAACCATGCGTCCCCGATCCCTGCACAACTTCAGTAAATACAAAATTGGTGCGCTCTAAAATCTTTGCTGAAGTATCGGGTCAGGCGCTGTCGGGTAAGCAGAGAAACAAATTCCTTATAGATATAAGAAGCAATACCTTGTCCTTCCAATGCCTTAAATGTCCAATGAGCAATTTCAATTTTTCCTTATTTGGATTGTCGCCAATAATCTGGCCTTGCCTCGCCAAAAAATAACCAGTCCGGGAAATATTGAAACTGATTTCAGGGTAAAATCGCCATACATGCCAAGCAACTGCTGACCGTCAGCCGAAGCATACATCGCATTTGCTTTATCTTCCTGTGGCGCTACGGGTCTCAAATCATTTTGCCTGTCTTATGATGTCGTCCTATCCAAATAGTTACAGTTAGCTTACACATCTGAATATTGTTGCTGCCGTAAGCTGAACCGGAAGAAATTATTCTTCTTCCTTTTGTTCCAATTTTTTATAAAGCAGACCCAGGCTGCCCTTTCCGGCGGTATACTGCAATACGATTTCTTCCTCCCCTTTAGGGATCAAACTCATACTGGCGGGATTGGAATAGGAATAAGCAGTAGACTCGATCAGTCCCCTGCCGGGACTTCTGAAATAGAATTCTTCTGCTCCGTTGAGTTTTAAAGTCAGGCCATTCATCGTTGTATTCCATTCCAGCTCCAATATCTGGTAAGGATTGAACACATTATAATATCTGCCCACCAATAGTTCATACGAAAGGTCCCGTTCCGGCTCCATAGCCGGTAATACGGCCAGCTCATCCTGGCTGATGAACAGGTGGTTCATTTCAATCTTCTTTTCATCCTGGAAAGTAACACACAATGTACGGCGCTTGCCCTGCCCTAAATGCTGCCGCATAACCAATGTATAAGCGGATGGATTTATGTCATATATATAATTATTTTGTAATATATAAACAGTGTCCATGCATTCATAGGTAGTTTTTTATCACTTTTGATATTTTAGATAATGCTTTGATATACGCTGAAGGTTCATCTTGCATTCCCTGCATCTTCTCTTTTCCTTGTTTTTGAAGGATATCCTCTATTTTCCCGAAATCTTTCCTGGTGTTCTTGCCTGCCGGTACATAGCTACAGAAAGCACAGGTATGCTTCTGGCTATAGGCTGCTCCCGAGCAAAATAAAATAATGAGTATTCCGGAATAAATTTTCCATTTCATAAAATTCGATTAAAATTTAACAATCAAATATTTGTGCATTGCTTCAAAAGTAATACAAATTCACTGATAAGTATAGTAGAATGTAGGCTTTTTGTATATATCTATCCCCCTGATGTTAAATGTTTCCCCGGGGAGCTTCATGAAAGTCCCTCATAACCGGCAGCCATCTCCTATCCGGTTTTTTAAATAGGCACCGGAATATTCCTCCATCATTTTCCAAAAATTCACTTGCTTGTGCTTAAAAAAAATTTAACTTTGCAGCCTCAAATTACAAGTTTTCACCAAATCCAAATACAATGGAACCCTCTGTTAAGATTTTTTCAGGCACCAATTCCCAATACCTGGCTGAAAAAATAGCCAAAGCCTATGGACAAGACCTGGGTGATATCAAAATTCAAAAATTCAGTGATGGCGAATTCCAGCCTATCTATAATGAATCGATCAGGGGAGATTATGTTTTTTTTGGTACAGAGCACTTTTGCACCTTCTGACAACCTGATGGAGCTCCTCATGATGATCGATGCTGCAAAACGTGCGAGTGCCGGTTATATCACAGCTGTAATTCCTTATTATGGTTTTGCGCGCCAGGACAGGAAAGACAAGCCCAGGGTTTCTATCGCCTCCAAACTTGTAGCGAATATCCTGACTGCTGCCGGTGCTAACCGCGTGATGACGATGGATCTCCATGCACCCCAGATACAGGGGTTTTTTGATATCCCGGTGGATCACCTCGACAGCTCTGCAATTTTTATTCCGTATATTGAAAATCTTAACGTTGAAAACCTTACCTTTGCATCCCCTGATGTGGGTAGTACCAATCGCGTGAGGGAGGTAGCCTCTTATTTCAATGCTGAAATGGTTATCTGTGACAAACACAGAAAACGTGCCAATGAGATCGCCTCTATGGCTGTAATCGGTGATGTAACGGATAGGAATGTGATCCTGATAGATGATATCTGTGATACTGCGGGCACTTTATCCAAATCCGCTGGTATTCTGAAGGAAAAAGGAGCATTGAGCGTGACTGCATTCTGTACACATCCCGTGTTGAGTGGAAATGCTTATGAGAATATCGAAAATTCAGTATTGGAAAAGCTGATTGTTTGTGATACCATCCCGCTTAAGAGGACCAGCGATAAAATCGAAGTATTGAGCACTGCAGATTTATTTGCCACTGCTATCCGCAATACTTTTGAGAATAAATCTATCAACTCTCTTTTCATTCACAGTAACAGAAAGAAAGCTGAAGGATTGATTTAACAGAACAGGAATGAAGCGTTGAAAACAACAGCCGCTCATTTAAATAAACTTATATAGATAAAAAAATCCATCCTGTCCGGGACAGTATTAATAATTGGAATTGAACCATGGGTTTTCAGCATATCAATGTTAGATGGATCATCATCATATGACTGAAAGAACAAAAAACTTAAATAAATTATGAAATCAGTTGCTATCAACGGACAATTGAGAACCACAACAGGTAAAAGCGCAGCGCGCACCCTTCGTTCAGAAGGCAACACCCTTGGTGTAATCTACGGAAGCAATGGAGAAGTTCACTTCTCAGCTCCCCTCCTTGCCTTCAGGGATATCGTCTACACCCCTGAATTCAAATTGGCAGACATCACAGTAGAGGGAAAAAACCTACAAATGTATTTTAAAAGATACCCAGTTCGACCCTATTACTGACAAATTGATCCATGCGGACTTTTTGGAATTAAATGATGACAAACTGGTCATCGCTAACCTGCCTCTGAAACTGGTAGGCCAGGCGGCTGGTGTAAAAGCCGGTGGTCGCTTGGAGCAGAAAATGAAAACACTTCGTGTACGCACCTATCCTAAATTCTTAAAAGAAGCGATTGAACTGGATATCACAGAGCTCCAGTTGAACGGTAATGTACGTGTAGAAGATGTGAAGGATGAGCATTTCGAGTTTATGAATCCTTCCCGTCAGCCTATTGCATCTATCGTAATGACCCGTGCATTGCGTCAGGCAGAAAGCGAGGCAGCAAAAGGCAAGTAATATACAAACGATATGGACAGAAAGAGGTTGCAGCATTTGCAACCTCTTTTCATATACTTACCCCATAAGTTGTCATCAATGCACCGGAACAAAGCAATAGGGATAGCCGGACAAAGCGTCATCCCCGCCAAACCGTTGTCCATCCTACCTAAAAATGTGGATTTAAACTTAAAAATATCAAAGCAGTTTGTTAAATTTGAATATTGATCATAATTAACAGAACAATGGATACCATCACAGCTCAACTATGAAATTTCCTATTCCCGCTCGCTACCTATACCATATGCCGGTGATCATCCTAATGATCATTTCAGGAATCTTCGGGCAGAACAGAGCCTATGCACAACTACCGGAATGCGGTAAAGTATATATGGACAGGTACAATGGCGAAGGACCTTCTGATATTGATTCTGCTGAAATTTTCATCTATGATCCTTTTGTACCGTTATCTGAGACCAACCCTGCTCCCAATACAATAAAACTGCCACCCGCTTCAGGAGGATTAGCTATCTCTACCGTTCTTTCAACCTCCGGTTCTATGGAAACGTTTTATACTATTGTTGACGGCTATTACTACTACCTGGATCCGTTTTCATTGTTGTGGATCAATACAGGCCATATAGCCAATAATAGCGGAGTTAACATCGGTGCAGGAGGCGGATACATCTACAACCTGAATGGCAATGAAGGTAGTGTGTCCCGTTATGACGGAACCAGTTCCACCATTGTTATAGCATCTTTGGATGGGTTTCCCAGCGGGGGACCTTATGATATGATCGCTGATTGTGAAGGAAATTTCTATATCCTGAGGATAGGTATCAGTGACCCCAATCACTATTTCAGGAAATACAATCCCTCGGGTGTCCTGCTGCAGGAATGGGATGTGGATTTTCCCCCGGGATATTATGCTTCTGCCGGTTTTGTCAAGTTTGATACCACTTTTTTTCGTAGATGGCAATTTGCCTGGATGGATCCAGTGATGAAAAAAGTATTGTTTAAAGGGATACTTACGGAAGACGAATTGGCATTCTCAAATGTCCCGATAGAACTGGAAGATTTTGGAGATCAGGCACTGGGAGAATATGGCCACCTGCGGAATCACGGCAGTCGCATTTCCGGAGATAGTATTATCCACTTCGGATACCATATTCTGTGAAGGCGTTTTTGAAGTTGATATTTTTCACCACCTTATACAACGTTGATGAATCAACCATACCGGATTACCAATGGTACCTCAACGGGACAGCAGTAACCGGTGCGGACCGATTCCTGGTTTCACCTTTACACCTGCAAATGGTGATTACCTGTATTGTACCATTATCAAATGAGGAGATCTGCCAGACTACAAACCCGGTGATATATAGTGATACCTTAAGATTCCATGTAGGTTCTTCTTCCGCCTATAGCACTGATACTGTCATTTTGCTATGGTATAGATGCATTATTAGGGGATATTCCCGTTACTGAAGAAGGTTCGTATACCTATGTCTTTACAACACCGACATACTGTGATAGTGCTGTTACCTGGAATGTAAGCTTAAAACCGGAAACCCGTTAATCAGGATTTTTCTTATTCAGGTTTGTGACAGTATTGAGTTTGAAGGGCAGGTTTTCTACTCAGATACGATCCTGGTACAATCCATATTAGATATAGATGGTTGTGACAGTATATACCAGCATTTCATTATGGATGTGAGCTATAGCGATTATGATACACTGATCGTGAACATTTGTGAAAGGTGAGGAATTACCAGCATGCTGACGGAAGTATACTTACACGAGACACCCTGATCACCTACCACGAGATCAATAGATATGGGGTGCGACTCAACCAATGTATTTATTTTGAATGTAAATGAAAGACCCAGTTTTAGAGGTAACGTATACCTTTGAATCTGACCGGATCTGCATCTATGATTCAGTGTTTTTTCCATTCTTCGGGAGCAGGACTACTATGATTACTTTAATCCCGTTTCTGATTCTTTGAGAGGTAGTGCAGATCAGAAAATGCTTCTTTTCCTCCGCAATAATCCATTTACCATTATAGGAACATATGAGAACGGGTGCACAGATACCTTCTCCATAAATTTCGAAACGGAGAAACTGCTGTGAACTGGTGATGCCAACTGCATTTTCACCCAATGGCGACGGGCTGAACGAAACATTCGGGCCGGTAACCGATGGCAATCCCCTGCATTATGTCTTTATGATATTTGATCGCTGGGGTCGTTTGGTTTTTCAAAGCTTTACTGTTCATGAAAAATGGGACGGTAATATAGCAGATGATCAAACTGCTGACTTTGGTGTATATTTCTATACCTTGTATGGCGAATGTGCGGACGGCTCTGTTATCAGAAGAAAAGGAGATGTAACCTTGGGTCAAATAGTCCGTTCAGAGAAATCCGGTCAATAGTGTCGGTATCGCTCCAATATCTCCTGGACCTGGTTTTTTATAACTCCTGCCGATGGAGATATTTACTTTTTGGCAGTTCTATATATCCCGCACTATACGCAACGATTTTTTTCCAAATTCACGATATAGGATTTATGAACTCTCAGGAAGTGATGTTGGGATAGTTCTTTTTCTAAAGCACTGATTTTATACCTCACCATTATTTTATTGCTTTCCAGGTGGATATAAATAAAGTCTCTTAGGCTTTTCTATGTAATGAATATCTTTTCAGCTCGACCTTAAACCTGTCGCTTGTCCGTATTGAAGAACAGATGTCTTAAAACCGGGTTCCTGGTAAGGTAAGGTCCTGTTATTGGGCAGCTGATGCAGTGGCAGGCCGTTTCATATATTTTCCTGTATGGCTGTCAGAAATCTTGAAAATCCAACAGGCTTAAGGAGATAATCTGCTGCGGTTTACATTAAATCCTTCCACCGCATATTCATGATAGGCAGTCGTGAATATAACATGATATTTATTCAGGGACAGTTCTGGCAAAATCTATTCCATTCAGTTTTTGGCAATTGGATATCGAGGAACAATAGGTTCTACTTCATTTTTTCGCAATACCTCGATAGCATCAACCGCTGACCGGCATATCCCGGTCCAATTCCAAATGAGGAGTGTCCAGGATATAATCCTTTAGAATATCTGCTGCAAGCGGCTCATCTTCGATGATCAGGCATTTCAGTATATGCATAAGTATTCAGATCTATAGTTAGGGAGACGATAAACCGGCTACCCTCTTTCCTGTAATCCAGTTCATATTTTTTATACAGCAGTTCCAGCTGCCTGTTGAGATTTCTTAACCCGAGGGCCGTTCCCTTCTGTTATTTTCATCTTCCAATGTCCCAATATGATTTTCTGTACGTAATATAAAGCTATTTTTGCTGATCTTAAAATGAATCCTGACAGGTTCGTTCAAGGCTCCATGTTTTGAATATATTCTCAATGACCGGGAATGACAATAATGGCGGAAAAGGTATCGTATCATTTTCAATTTCCTTTTCAAAAAACTACCCCTTTCCTTAGGTGAGAACCTTAAGTTCTGGATACCTACATATTGTTTCCAATGCAGCAATTTCTTTTTCTACCGGCAATAATTTCTGATCCGTCTCATAGAGCATATACCTGAGGATATGAGAAAAGCTGTAAAATGGATGTAGGCGTATCTTCTGATTTTTTTTCTGCTCAGGCTGTAAATGCTATTTAATGCATTGAACAGGAAGTGGGGATTGGTCTGTGCTTTTAAGTGATTCAATTCGGCACTCAGCTTTTCCCGGATCAGGGATTTTTCCTTATTCAGTGATTTTTATCCTGAGCATAAACAATTTTATTGCCACAGCTACACCTGTAATTTGTAACAGATCCAGCATAGAATAAAAAAATCTGGCAACCACCTGGATCCAGGGCAAAATCAGTAAGCTCCACCCCGGATATATACGGCCAGACAATAAACTGGGTGATTCATCCTGATCAGCATCGTTCCGGAGAGAACGACCAACAGGCATAAAAAATAAAAGCCGGTAGTCCCTCCTGCTATTTTCCCATAAGGGAAGGAGCAGGTACAGAAAAGTATATACGACCAGGATTTTAATCATATAGATGCAGGATACAGACCATAAGATCTGAAAGAATATACCTGTGCCGGGATACTGGTTAAAAGCTTGCAGACAGGTAGAGTTCATTGAACAGGCTGATGCTCAAGAATACCAGCCAAAATAAAACATTGTCTGAATCCATCGGTTTTTGCTGCATAAACCTACACTTAGACTACTAATATAATTATAATCAACCTCAAAAATTGCAAATAAATGAACAATAATCAATTGTAATGCGACAAAACAACCATCTGCTGATGACAAAGGGCCAAAGTCCCGGGTAACTGCCCGGATCACCCGGAATAAGCTGAATATATGGAACCAACTGCTGCTTGTCTCTATTAATTTCCCGGTGCAGCGGGCCCGATCTATCTTTATTCAAAAATTATCAGGATATGAAAAAAAATTTATCTTTAATGCTGCTTTCCCTTTCTTTTCACTCACTGGTGAGTGCACAGTACTTTAGTAAAATAACTACGGGAGCTGTGGTTACTGACCTTGGAGATTCGAGAAAGTGTCAATTGGGTGGACGTAAACAATGACGGCTATATCGATTGCTTTATCAGCAATGGTCCTTCCGGTGGTCAGAATAACAGGCTCTATCTGAATATGGGGTGATGGCACATTTTCTGCCGTGACTGATGATGATATTGTGACTGATGGCGGCCCTCTGACGGGGCTACATTTGCGGACATAGATAATGATGGAGACCTGGATTGCATTTGTGGTCAACTGGTACAATGTCAATAATCTCCTGTACATCAATGACGGGAATGGAAATTTCACCCGGATCACCTCTGGTCCTCCGGTATCCTATCTGGGGTATTCCGAGACTGCCTCTTTTGGTGATTATAATAATGATGGCTTGATTGATCTGTATGTAACGAATAGTGCAGGGGCAAAAAAGAACTTCCTGTATCAGAATTCCGGCGCGGGGGACCTGGCTCAAAATAACGACCGGCAGTCCTGTAGAAGATAATCTTGCTTCAAGAAATGTAAGCTGGACAGACCTCAACGAGGACGGGTATCCGGATATGTTCGTTACCAATGAATATGGTGCAAACGAACATATTTATATCAATAATGGAGATGGCGCATTTGAAACCCACACAACCGGAAACTCTTGTCAATAACGGTGGCAATACCAATAGCAGCAGCTGGGGGGATTATGGACAATGACGGTGACCTTGATGTATTTCTTGCCAACTATAACGGTTATAATGCCATATTCCGCAATGAGGCTCATTGAACTTTACAAAAATAGAAAACGGACACTACTGCACTGACATTTGCCCATTCTTTCAGTAGTGCCTGGAGTGATATAGACAATGACGGGAGACCTTGAACCTGTTTTGTCACCAACGCATTTCTGGATGGTACCCAACTGACCAACTTCTTATACATCAATAACGGAGATGGTTCCTTCACAAGGAAATGGGACCGACATCTCAGCTACCGATTTCATCCTGGTCCCTATGGATGCGCTTTCGGTGACTATGATAATGACGGATTCCCAGGATCTACTGGTTGCCACGTGCCGCTATGAGGGCATCGACCAAGGTGAATCTCCTCTACCACAATAAATGGCAATGATAACAACTGGATCACTTTCTCACTCGAAGGTACACATAGTAACCGGTCAGCAATAGGGGCTACTGTCAGGATAAAAGCGACTATTGAAGGGAAACCCGGT
>JAHHDV010000002.1 GCA_019739295.1 Taibaiella sp. | reverse complement strand
TTTTCTGCCCCTAAGAGATCATGGAAACGGTCTGCATTTGCAGCTACAATGTTCCTGCATTCCTGGCTTACCTGCGTCCATTCATTTTCACTCAGGAACTTTACAGCATCAGGTATCGTGCACAAGGCAGAAAGGTCCCTTGTCCCCTGCATTTCATGGTAATCAATGAACTGGCTACCTGAAGGGTGTAAACTCTCATAGCCCCAGCTGACAACTAAAGGGTCCAGTAAATCCTGAACACTTTTTTGTGCATACAGAAATGAAGAACCTTTAGGTGCAAGCATCCACTTATGGCAGGCACCGGTATAAAAATCACAGGCCATTTGGGTCAGGTCTACATCAATCTGGGCCGGGGCATGTGCGCCGTCAATAAAAGTCAAAATTCCTTTCTCCCGGGCTATCGCGCATATTTCTTCTACGGGGATGCGGAGTGATGTACTGCTGGTAATATGACTCAGAAATATGATTTTGGTCCGTTCGGTGATACCGGAAAGGATTGCTTCAGTGATTTCCTCCCTGCTGTGAACGGGAAAGGAAATCTTCTGCCTTTTATATACAGCACCGGTTTTGCTTACAGATAAAGCGCCACGTACGATCACAGGCGCCATATTCCAGGTCAGAAGTCAGGATCTCGTCTCCCGGTTTCAGATCCAGACTTTTGGCCACGATATTCACCCCGTAAGAAGGGTTAGTGACACATACGATATCCTCTTCGGAAACAGTTTCAGATAAGCTCCCAGGGATTGACGTGACCTTCTGAGGTATCCCGGAGAAAGAGCAGTCATAAACCGGACCGGTTCCTGCTCCAGTTCTAACTGGTACTGCTGATATCGCTCAAAAACGGGTATCGCACAGGCACCGAATGAAGCAAAATTGAGAAAGGTGATATCGGGGTCTGATCAGAAATAACTTACGGAGATGTTCGTTCATCTTATATATGTTTACGGATTTTATGAATCAAATGTAAGGAAATGCTACTACTGATCATTTCGGTAAAGAAAGTACCCGGGAAATGGTCATTATGACTTTTGGGTGCCGACAGACCAATAGTTACCTGCATAATCATAAAATGATGCCCTGATATCCGGATCCTCTTCAGAAGTCTTGGGCTCATGAATAGATGTGCATCCTGCCTGTAGGGCACGTTCGTAAGCAGCGCGGGCATCCGGAACATATACATGCAGTACGGACTGGTTGGCAGGAAACTTTTCTGAAGCTTCTCCAAACATAATGATGGAGTCATCAACTTTTAATTCTGCATGCATTACGGTGCCATCCGGTGTATCATATCTTCTGGTCACTTCAGCATCAAAGATATCCTTCATCATCAGTATCCATCTTTCACAATCCCTGACGATAATATAGGGGGATACGGAATTATAGCCTTCCGGTTTGAAATTTGCATTCATTATTATAGATTATATGGTTTTCAATATTCCAATCTGATTGATATTCATTTCGGATTTTGTAAAGTTGTAAGAAGCAGTGCGGATATGAAATTTTATTCATCATTATTGACTTCAGCCAGCATTTTTAATGTCTGTAAAGCTTCGGGGTAGGTCTTTTCAAAATATTCTTTGAAATTCTGCTCGGTATCCAATTCTACGGTGACAGTTGTCACTCCGTTGTTTTCTTCAAAGATGTAATTTTCCCGGGCACCTTTCCAGGATACATGTTCACCATCAGTGATTTCCTGATCATCTTCTATATATCCCTGGTGCTCTATGGAGACATATTTGTTGGGAATGTTCTCGAGCACTTTGCTTACCATTCCTTCTTTCCGGCTATTCTCATTCAATCCTATGAAATACATTTTCGATCCTTTCTCCCAGTTTCCTTCATAATATGAAGAAGCATTGAATACCGAAGTCCATTGCCTGAAGGTGGCCGGACCTAACATGACTTCGTACGCTTTCTTAGCATCAGTGTTGATTTCTATTTGAAAATTGAGTCTTTCCATATGTTTGATTTACAGGTATTGGTTTGCGATAAAAAAAGCTTTTCTGAGTTGGGGAAGGAGCTGTCCTATGATCCTGATTCCAGGTTCATTTGAATGTTCATTCCTCATTGAGTATGTAAATTTAAGTGTTTATTGGATTATGGTTATGTCGCCTTTCAGATGAATCGTTTTTTCATCGAAATAAGGTTCTGCAATGATCTCATAAAAAAAGACTTCTGTGACGGACTGCTGATTGCGCGTTGGTCCCCACCATTGATCATGAACCATTGAAGGAGCTGTATACCAGGTTGCCATACCGGTTGAAAATCCTCAATTGGTAAGATTTCCAGTCACAAATGGGACTGGACCTGGAAGTAATCATTAAGCCCGTCTCCGTTAGGACTAAAGGAATTTGGAATCAGGAAGCATACCGGGCAGTTTTCTACGGTCAATTTCATGGTATCCCTTGCAGTCCTGGTACAATAATCTTCTATCTCCAGGATATAGGTACCCGGGGATGATAAAACGGGATCGGGTAGCTGCTCCCCGGTATTCCAGGTATAATTGGCTATAAACTGATGGTTGGTTCTTACCTCAGGGATATATATGCTATTTCTGCAGATCTGGGTGTCCCGGCCTATATCCAAAAGCGGATAGGGAATTGTATCTATCCGGATTTCGCCTTTACCTGAAGCACAGAATCCCAAAGCTTCTACGCTATACGTTCCGGGAACATTGATTTTCCAGGACAGGGGCTGTCATGCCATTATTCCAGTTGTATACCTCGAGCGCGGGATGGGTAGCATCCAGGATGACGTGATCACCCGGGCAGATAAAAGTATCGGTCCCCAGATCTAAAAGATATTCTGAGACTTCCATTATGACCAGGAAACTGATATCTTTAAGCTTGCAATGACCCTGATCTACAAGACGGGCAGTATAATACCCGCTTTCGTAGACCCACATCTCATCAGATAAAATGCCCCCGTTCCAAAACGAAAAATGAGCTACGGTATTTACATAATCAGCGAGATTCACAGAATCCCCGGGCTGACAGACAAATAGTGTGTCCTGAACATTCATGGGAATGTCCAGATCCAGCAGACAAAAATCATCAAAGAAATAATAGGAGTAATAGGAATCAAATGATCCGAAATAATCATAATGAATATCTTCCTCCCCGAGGAAGCTGCCCACGGTCATCCACCTTTCTTCACCCGAAGCGAGGAAAGAATGATGGATATTCATCCATCCTGAGGTATCATCCAATATAGCATATGGTGGTGTGACCACCTGAGGTACCAGCTCAGCAAGAGGAGCCGTCGTACCGGATTCCAATGAATCCGTGCTGAAGTATATACCGATTTGATCCAAAGCAGCTATATTCCCGAAATCAGAATTGGCCAGGTTCAGCCAGTATCCAATATAGTAATGATGAGGCAGGAGCGTCTGGGTCAATTTGCTTTGGAAATACTCTCTGTAATTCTCTCCATCAGATATGAAAGACCCTATATATCCATTACCGGTCCGGGGATATTGGTAGCCTAAGCTTGTATTGGGAATCCGGGCTGCATCCGAACCGCAAACGTTAAAATAATCGGGACTGCCATCCGTTGCCCGGTTCCAATTCTTGAGCACCGGATTGCCTTCTGAAGGAAAGGTAATGGTTGCTAAGGAAGAGGGGCAGGTTTCATAAAGCTCAAAAGAAGGGTTCATAATCAGGTTCTGACTATGAACAGCAGGCAGGATACTACTGAAGAAGATAATAACGATAAGCCACTTTTGCACATACAAATATAATATTTTTAGGATTTCGTTGATTTTCTTATCAAGTTATTTTTTGATGCAGAACCGGGTCGGAAAGACCTATTTGGATTTAGTCTTCACAGGAGGAATAGCTAAAATCAACACAGGCGGGAATACCTGGGTGTTGCCCGGCGGCCCATTATCAATGGTACTGAGTAATAGGCTTTCGGGAAAAAATGCTGAGGCCAGGTGGCAGCATTCATTTAAAGGTGTTGCAAAACACTACATCCCTGCTAGGATTGTAGGATGTCATATGTTTTTTTCTTACTGTTGATCGCTTTGTTCTTTTAACCTTGTCTTATGATCTATTCCTAAGCCAGCACATCTTTAATATCCTGGTTTTTTTCAAAGGTGCTTTTGGCAAAAGGACATAAGGGAATAATCTTTAAGTGATGATCTCTTGCAAATGCTACGGCCGTCATCACCAGCTTTTTGCCTACGCCTTTCCCACCGAATGCAGGATCTACTTCTGTATGATCGATAATGAATCTATGGTCACCTGCCCAGGTATAGGTCATTCTCCCTGCAGTAGCACCGTTATCTTGTGCCCTGAATTCCTTTTTTTTCCGTATCGTGAATACATTCCATAACTTTTATTTGTACATTAAGCAGGTACGAAGTTAGTCATTATGGAACTGAATTAAACTTTTCGGTAAATAACTTTATAGTGTTTATTAGCCTGTCCTATAACCAAAAATCTTGTCTCTATATGCTGTAAAAATTAAACCGGCTCATGATAATGATCCCGTGCCGGGTATCTGTTCCCTATCTTGTATACCACATAGGTTGAAGGTAACAGCTGACCCATTCTTTATCTTATAGATGCTGATTGCCTTCTTTTGGTCTCCTAAGGAAATTGTATTTATTTTTGAGAACATATTTTGGGCTAAGAGCACAACAGAATCATAGCTTTGTATTCATTTTATAAATTCAGAACGAATGTCACTTTTACTTTCAGAGATCAAAATAGGTTCACAGATTTTTAAAAACAGGATAGTTATGTCTCCAATGTGTCAATACAGTAGTGTAGATGGCTATGCCAGTGACTGGCACCTGGTTCACCTGGGAAGCAGGGCAGTAGGCGGTGCGGGACTGATCATCCAGGAAGCTACTGCGGTGTCTCCTATCGGCCGGATCAGTCCTGATGACCTGGGTTTATGGAAAGACGGGCATAAAGCTTCATTGAGAAGGATTGTGGAATTTGTCCACCAGCAAGGATCAAAAATCGGGATCCAGCTGGCTCATGCCGGCCGGAAATCAAGCACCAGCAGCATCTGGAAAGGCAATAAAGTACTGAGTGAGGAGGAAGGAGGATGGAGAGGGGTAGCGCCGAGCGCTATACCCTTTAATCCTGCTTATGCTGCTCCGGATGTCCTAAGCATAGAAGATATACAGGAGGTTATCCGCCAGTTTGTGCAGGCAGCTATGAGGGCAGTAGACATTGGGTATGATGTGATAGAACTCCACGCTGCTCACGGATACCTGCTCCACGAATTCATGTCGCCTATCAGCAATCAAAGGACAGACCTTTATGGTGGCACATTTGAGAATAGGACCAGGATGCTTTTGGAATGCGTGCATGCCGTGCGTGAGCGGATACCTGCGGCAGTAGGGCTATTTGTCAGAATTTCTGCGGTGGATTATCTGGACGGGGGCTGGAATATAGATCAGTCAGTTCAGCTGGCGCGTCAATTGGAAGATTATGGTGTAGACCTCATCGATGTATCGTCGGGGGCTATAGCGCCAGGTGAGCAGATTCCTGTCCGCCCGGGGTACCAGGTGCCATTTGCTGCTGAAATAAAAGCCCATACAGATCTAAAAGTAGGTGCAGTAGGTCTTATCCTCACATCATTGCAGGCGGAATCAATACTTCAGAGCGGACAGGCAGATATGATTTTCCTGGGAAGAGAATTATTAAGAGACCCTTATTTTGCGATGCATGCCGCACAGGAACTGGATGGAGATAATATATACCCCAAACAGTATTTAAGAGCCTTTTACCAGAAGAAAAAGTAATGTTCGGAAAATGGCAGGTTCCGTTATTTCTATACTGCTGATATCTGATATATCATTTACTTTTGCGTTTTAATATTTCTATAAATGGACTTTTCACACTATAGCACAGACAAGGACCTTTTGATCCGGATGTACAGCAACATCTTAAAACCCAGGATGATAGAAGAAAAAATGCTCATCCTTCTGCGTCAGGGAAAAGTAAGTAAATGGTTCAGCGGTATCGGACAGGAAGCGATAGCTGTCGGTGCTACTATGGCACTTGATGAGGATGAATATATTATGCCATTACACCGCAATCTGGGTGTTTTTACCACACGCAAGATGCCTTTTGACAAATTATTTCTACAATGGCAGGGCTCTGATCTGGGCTACAGTAAAGGACGGGAAAGGTCATTTCATTTTGGTAGCAACCCTCATCATATTTGTGGCATGATTTCTCACCTGGGACCACAGCTTGCGATCGCAGATGGGATTGCATTGGCACATAAGTTGCGCCGGGAAGATAAAGTCTCCCTGGCGTTTTTCAGGAGACGGAGGTACCAGTGAAGGAGACTTTCACGAGGCCTTAAATACAGCTGCTGTATGGGGATTGCCGGTGATCTTTCTCATAGAGAATAATGGCTACGGACTGAGTACACCGATCAATGAGCAGTTTGTCTGTACACAATTAGCAGACAAAGCTGTAGGATATGGAATGAGGGGTATCACTATTGACGGGAACAATATTGTGGAAGTCTACCATACGATCCAGGAAGCCAGAACATATTGTATCCGGGAGCAGAAACCCATATTGGTCGAAGCGATGACTTTCCGGATGCGCGGACACGAAGAAGCCAGTGGTGTCAAGTATGTGCCCAAAGAGCTGTTTGATACCTGGGGCAAAAAAGACCCGGTAACAAATTTTGAATCCTATCTCCTGAAAAAGAACATCATCTCGGAAGAGCGTATCCGTCAGATCCGTCAGGAGATCCAGGAAGAGATCGATGCAGGGGTAAAGGCAGGGTTAGAGGCTGTTCCCCTTACTCCTGATACCGCCAGTGAATTGGCAGATGTCTATCAGCCCTACCGGGCTTTGACTACTGATACTGCATCCCGGCCCAAGAAAACTATGAAACTGATCCAGGCGATCAGTGAGGGCATCCGGGAGAGCATGCGCAAATATCCTGAACTCATACTGATGGGACAGGACATAGCTGAATATGGAGGCGCATTCAAAGTTACAGAAGGAATGGTCACTGAGTTCGGTAAGGAAAGAGTCCGGAACACACCACTTTGTGAATCAGCGATAGTAGGCACTGCCCTGGGGCTTTCCATTAAAGGCTTTAAGGCTATGATGGAGATGCAGTTTGCAGATTTTGTTACGGTAGGTTTCAACCAGATCATCAATAATCTCGCGAAGATATATTACAGATGGGGGCAAAATGCTGATGTGGTCATACGTATGCCTACCGGCGGAGGTGTGGGTGCGGGGCCTTTTCACTCACAAAGCAATGAAGCCTGGTTCACCAAGACGCCTGGTCTGAAAGTAATTTATCCCAGCTCGCCGGAAGATGCCAAAGGGTTACTCATAGCGGCTTTTGAAGACCCCAACCCCGTCTTGTTTTTTGAGCACAAGGCACTCTACAGGAGCATAGACGGGAATGTACCCGAAGGGTATTATACTATAGAGATAGGAAAAGCCAGGCTGGAGCAGGAAGGTGATGACTTTAGCATCATTACTTATGGCTCCGGTGTTCACTGGGCGAAAACCTATGCTGCCCAGCATCCGGAATACAGTATTGAGATCCTGGATCTCCGTACTTTATTACCATTGGATTATGATGCCATACGCGCGACAGTAGAGCGGACGGGAAGAGTCTTGATCCTGCATGAAGATACTTTGGTCGGAGGCATAGGAGGGGAGATCAGCGCCTGGATCGGAGAACATTGTTTTACTTCCCTGGATGCGCCCGTGGTGAGATGCGGAAGCCTGGATACACCTGTCCCATTTGCAATACCATTGGAGCAGAACTTCCTGGCGAAAAAATACCTTCCCGGAAAAGTTCAGGAATTGATGAATTTCTAAACGTTTTGACACGATATTATCCTGATTAATGTATTGAGGAAAAAATAATTGATTCATTACCCAATATTTATGTGGCTGATTACGTTTATATAATCGAATTTAAATCGATTATATTATGAGAATTGCTTCAACAAAGTTTATTTTATTTTCAGCTTTTGCATTATTTTCAGCCGGAAGCGCATTAGGACAAGCCACCTGGACAGGCAGTGCTTTGGATGGTAACTGGCACAATCCTGAGAACTGGTCCTGGGAGGATGGCAGTAGCGGAATCCCGGATGAAACCACAGATGTCACCCTGACGGAAGCGATGGAGATCATAGTATATCCGGACAGCACGGCTAAGGTTCATTCAGTTTCGGTTACTGCTGATGAATATAGTGTTAATATGTTCGTGACCGAAAATGCAACTTTGGAAGTATATGGTGACATATCACTGTCCGGAGGAAACGAATTGTACATAGAAGGAATCAATATGTCTACTTTTGATTATGAGCTTACCGCCAGAATCAGATTTATAGGAGAAGGGGACCAGGAATGTCAGGGCGTTTTTCTTTTTATGGGTATCCTGGAAGTTTCGAAAGGTTCCGGTGATGTGGTATTATCGGATAATTCAGCGGTTTATGTGCTGAATCATGTGCAGTTAAGTAGTACCCCCGGTTTCCTGTAGGTGAAGCAGCCAACGGAAATATAAGAGTAGAAGGCGGCTTTTTTATGATGGATAACCTTGCATCCTTTGTTTTACCATCTTTTGACGGGGACCAGATCCCTGCACATGTTATCGCTACGGAAATACCGGATCTCGAAGAAGGTTTCAATTTCTTTGGCTACTTCCCGATATTAGCAGTGATGAGTGATGAGCTTGAGGGTATTACCGGAATCCAGGGAACAGTAGCTTTCCCTTTGGGATATGATGCATATTCTTATAATCCTGCCACTGTAGAACAGTCCGGGTTGAATACGAACCAATGGTATGCCCGTATAGATACCTCTATAAGTTCCTACGAATGTGAAGAAGAGGGGTTTGACCACAGCCAATCCGTTCAGGTGAGATGGGATATAGTGCCTTTAATATTGGATATGGAAGATGGTGGCCTGTATATTGCTTCTGAGATCGAAAGCCCGGCAGCCCTTTCCTTTTCTTTCAATAAATCAAATGTAGGAAAGGATGTCAAAGAAGGGTTCTGGGTAAGCAACCTGGATCACCTTTATCTGTACAACGATGAGGGTTACTGCGATCAGTACGAGATCGGGGAGCTGATTTCCGATACTTCTGCGAACTTTATTACGGTAACCAAGGAAGACCAGGCTCATTTTAATTATTTTATCCTCGGTGGAAAGGAAGCCCCTTCCGGTGTTAACGATGTGAAAATGACATATGGTATTCAATTATACCCTAACCCTGCATCGGATGTGATCCAGCTTAAATTTGAGAACAGTCATCCGGAGATGAACCTCACCATTACTGATATATTAGGTAGGGTTGTATACCAGGAACATATTCGGGCTAATCAGTTGAATCAATTACACCAGATTCCTGTCCGTGATCTTCTGTATGGCAATTACCTGATCCAATGTTCCGGAACAGGTGTATCCTATAATGAAAAATTTGTAAAACGGTAAGTCTTATTGTTTCATGATCATCCTGATAAGTCTGCATAATCCAGGAGAGAATGCAGATTTATCAGGATTTTTGTATTCATTATCTATTGATATTTCGTAATTTGTAACTTTATTTCCGGATAACAACCGGTCCTGTATTGATATAAAACTCTGTAAATGAATTTTTCTGTGAGGAAATACCCCTTCAGTATCCTGTTGCTGCTCATTTATTGGGTTGCATTTACAGGTATTTCATTTGCCCAGTCTGCATACTTTGATACGGTCAGCGTTTATTTCGATATTGGCAAAAGCAGGCTGCTGAAAGAAGCAAAGTTTACACTGGATTCTGTCATCACTAACCTGAAACAGACTCAAGAAAAAATTCTAATTTATGGTTATGCGGATTACCTGGGCACTGATATTCCCAATAAAAGCCTTTCAGATAACCGGGCAACCATAGTACAGCAGTACCTTCTCGGAAAAGGATTGCCACCTGGTCAGATCATTCAGACCTCAGGCGTAGGACAGATCGAAGTAAGAGGAGATGAGGTACACGGTAACCGGGAATTCAGAAAAACATCCATTTTTATCCGAAGGACGGGAACCAGGAAGATCTCTTCCAAAACGGGTGGTCAGCTTACCCGGTCCATGCAGGAAACCGAGGTCGGTAAGACCATAATCCTGGATAACATCTATTTCCTGGTCAATAGCAGCAGGTATACCGGGGAGTCTCAGGCGGTAGTAGATGAACTTTTGGAGATCATGACCTCCAATCCCGGGTTAAAAATTAAGCTGGAAGGGCATGTCTGCTGTGTACAGCCGGATGAGGATGCCTTTGATATCGTATTTGCTGACCAGTTCCTGTCCCGCAACAGGGCCAGGGCTATCTTTGCTTACCTGGTAAGGAAAGGTATAGATAAATCCAGGGTAAGCTATCAGGGATATGGCAAATCACGGCCTATGGTCGATCCTGAAATTACCGAGGAAGATAAGGAGAAAAAACCGGAGGGTAGAGATCCGGATACTTGCCAAATGACCTGATTTTACACTTCTTTTCTCCCTATTTTTGGTGAAACAAAGATATGCAGATACTTTTGCAGCATTATTTTCATTTAGTTACTGTGCTATGATCAGAAGTCTGAATATCCTTATCCTCTTTACTTTTTGTATCCTGTTAGGAGCCTGTTATAATGTCCGTATTGAAGAAAAGGACAACTGGAAAGCTTATTTTGATAAGCACCATTTAGAAGGGGGATTTGAAATCTATGATAATAATAAAGAGATTGCCAATTATTACAATAAAGAGATCTGTTCCACACCTTTGCCACCGGGAGCCACGTTTTATATAATGTCAGGAATCGTAGGTATCGAAACGTCTACGGTTCTGGATGAGAATAAACCTATTTATTGGGTAAGCCGCTTATCAGATAGTATGGATAAGGAATCCAACCTGAGAAGCTATTTTCAGCAACAGGATCCGGTCTTTCACAGACATCTGGCCCGTGAGATAGGCCCTCAGAAGATGCAGGATTACCTGGATTCGGTGAAGTACGGCAATATGACGTTGTCCGACGGGGAATATTGGAATGATGGCACACTGCTGATTTCACCTGATGAACAGGTCGGCCTGATGAAGAGAATTTACTTCAACCAGCTGAACAATATCTCTTCCAGGTCCTCTACTATTATGAAAAGTATGATGATGAAGGAATCCAGTGATGAGATCAAGCTTTATTATCAGATCAGCCCGGTGGTAGATTCCGGGAAGACGAAATATTGGATTACCGGATTTGCAGAAACCTATAATGCCCTGAAAAATCCGGAAACGGAAAAAATAGAAAATAAAATTCATCCGTTCTTTTTTGCAGGATTGGTCTATGGCCGGGATGCAACTGAGGCGTCTGTTAAAGAGCTGATGGAAGGTATCCTGAAGGATTATCAGGTTATGAAATAACCTATTGCTATTTCTCATTTCTCTTGGTGTTATTACCAGACCGATTCCCTGTTCCGCAAATAGCGGAGATATTATAAATAATTTACAGCATCTGCTGTGTTACATTCCTGTTTTTGATTAATTTGTATTGTTATTGGAAAGTATGGAGCCATTTTTATTCAAGATAGACAATCAGAATGTTCAGTATTTCTTTGATGCATCCTTCTTTTCTTTATCCCGGATTATTCCTAAGGAACAATCTGTTATTCTTACGGATGAACACATTTACGGATTTCATCCTGAGAAATTTTCAGCATATAAGAGAGTTATCGTTATCCCGTCCGGAGCGTCATTGAAGACGCAAGCAACGATTGATAGGATCATACAGAGGATGATAGACATGCAGGTAGACCGTTCTTTTTATCTGATTGGTGTCGGTGGTGGCGTAGTGACAGATATGGCTGGTTATGCAGCATCGGTATTTAAGCGTGGAATAAAGCTGGTATTAGTTCCGACAACGCTTTTGAACCTGGTAGACGCTTCATTGGGTGGAAAAAACGGGATTGATGTAGGAGTGTATAAGAATATGGTCGGTACTATCTACCAGCCGGAGATCATCTGCCAGGATCTTGATTTCCTGACCACCTTGCCAGAGCCGGAATGGTCCTATGGATTTGCAGAGATCGTCAAGCATGCCTGTATCGGGGACAGGAAGCTCTTCGATGCCTTGTCAAAAGCAGATCTGGATTTTTACAGGGATCATAAAGATGCATTGCAGGATCTCATCGAGACCAATATCATGATCAAAATGAAAGTGGTACAAAAAGACGTTCGTGAAAGTGGGGAAAGAAAACTGTTGAACTTTGGTCATACCTTCGGGCATGCGGTTGAGAATTTGTATCAATTGCCTCATGGCCAGGCGGTGGCGATCGGAATGGTGGTAGCGGCTTATCTTTCTCAGGCCATTACAGGTTTTGACGGTGTTCATTCCCTGATATCCGTACTGAAGCGGTATGGACTTCCGGTTCAATACAAATTTGATACGGATGAAGTAATCGGGATCATGGGATCCGATAAGAAAAGAAAAGGCAGGACGATAGATTTTGTATTGCTGGAAAAAATAGGAAAAGCAAAAATTGTTCCTTTGGAATTATCCCAAATCAGCCGGATATTGAATCAAATCAGGAAACAGTGGAAGTAGTTCTTTCTCCTTCTGAGATAGGCGGTAAGCTCCGCGCGCCTGCTTCAAAAAGCGCGATGCAGCGTGCTTGTGCTGCCGCATTGCTGCATGCCGGGCCTTCCAGGATTCATAATCCCGGCAGGAGCAATGATGACCAGGTCTCGCTAAGGATAATACAACAATTGGGCGCAGCAGTGCAGGATCATGGTACGTTCATCGAGATCCATAGTCATGGGGCGGCGCAGATTGATAACATGCCTATAGGGCGCCTGGATTTCGGCGAGTCCGGGTTGAGCATCCGGATGTTCACACCTATTGCAGCACTTTCCTCCCGGGAGATTACAATAGATGGCCAGGGATCATTGAAGAAAAGACCGATGTATTTTTTTAATGAAGTCTTACCGCAGCTCGGTGTTCAGGTCAAAACGAAAAGCAACCTGGTACCTGTCAGGCTACAGGGACCGCTCAGGCCAAAGGATATTACAGTGAACGGTTCTATGAGCTCCCAGTATATTACCGGTTTATTGATGGCATATAGTGCGATAGCCCGGGCCCCCGTTTCTATTCAGGTCCGGCAGGCAGTCTCTACTCCATATATTGATCTGACCTTGGAAATGATGAAACATTTTGGATTACAGGTGCCAAGGGTAACCCCGGATTATACTTTTTATTTTGATGGGGATTCTGAGATATCGGGAGAGGAAGTGGAATATACCGTAGAAGGTGACTGGAGCAATGCAGCATTCTGGCTGGTCGCAGGTGCTGTTCTTCAGCCGGTCCAGGTTACGGGTCTTCGATTGGATTCTGTACAGGGGGACCGGGAAATCTTAGAAGTTATAAAGCGGGCAGGTGCAATAGTAAGCACAGAAAACCAGATCATCCGTGTTGAACCTGCCCGGTTAGGGGCATTTGAATTTAATGCGAAGGATTGCCCTGATTTATTCCCTCCTTTGGTAGTATTAGCAGCATATTGTAATGGCATTTCCCGTATTCATGGCGTGGAAAGGTTAAAGTATAAAGAAAGCAACCGTGCTGATTCCTTACAGCGCGAATTTCAAAAACTGGGTGTGTCTGTTCATATTGAAGGGAACACTATGTGGGTTCATGGTTCTGAACGCCTTTATGGTGCAGATCTTCATGCGCACAATGACCACCGGATCGCTATGGCACTTTCCATTGCGGCATTAGGAGCAAAGAGTGAATCGGTTTTATACCAGGCCGAATCCGTAAGCAAGTCTTACCCGGATTTTTACCGGGATTTAAAATCATTGGGCGCAAATATTAAAATTATAGAATGATATGAATAGTATTGGAAGGGTATTCAGGGTACAGATTTTCGGGGAATCCCATGGACCGGTAGTGGGCGTTCTTATAGATGGATGTCCGGCGGGTATGGAAATTCAGGCAGAGATGTTCCGCGATGACCTGAACAGGAGGAGAGGGGGGCAGGGGTTAGGTACTACGCCCAGGAAAGAAGAGGACATACCGGTTATCCGTTCGGGGGTGTTCCAGGGTAAATCCACCGGTGCACCTATACTCATCCAGTTCGAAAATACGAATACGCGATCTTCAGATTATGAACAGCAGCGGTCCATTCCCCGTCCGGGACATGCGGATTGGGTGGCACACCAGAAATATCGCGGTTTTGAAGATTTTCGTGGTGGTGGTCATTTCAGTGCCCGGCTTACGACCGGTCTTGTGGCTGCAGGCGTCATCGCGAAACAAATAATCCATCCTATGGATGTCAAATCAGAGGTAGTAAGTGTTCATGGAGAACCGGATATTGAAAAAGGGCTTCGACAGGCAGTAGCTGTAAAAGATTCTGTAGGTGGAATCATAGAAACTGCAGTGAGCCATATACCGGCAGGACTGGGAGAACCTTTTTTCGATAGTGCGGAATCATGCATAGCACATATGATGTTTTCAATACCGGCGGTTAAGGGGATCGAATTTGGAGCAGGATTCCGGGCAGCTATGATGTATGGCTCCGAGCACAATGATCCCATCATCGATGATGCAGGTACGACAAGTACAAATCATGCGGGTGGTATCGTAGGTGGCATTACGAACGGCAATGATCTGGTCTTTAGGTTAGCCGTTAAGCCCACTTCTTCCACACCGCATCCTCAGGAGAGCTGGAACTGGGATACCCGGCAGGTCGAAGCATTCTCAATCAAAGGAAGGCATGATTTATGTGTGGCCCTTCGGGCACCGGTGATCGTGGAAGCTGCGACAGCGATTGTCCTGGCTGACCTGATGATGATCCATAATGCTGTTTCCCCCGGGGTGAAATAAGGCCGGCAATTCCGGCTTCGTCGACGTGTTCAGAATGTAATGAACTTTTATGGTCTTTCCTGTAGTTCTATGTTCCAGACCCCGGTTTTTCATTAAAAACGCCGGTCTTGAACCGGCCTTTTTAATGATTTAAGTTATGCTCAGGATCATTTGGCAGTTATCCTGATATCTACTCTCCTGTTTTGCGCTTTACATTCATCAGTGCTGTTTCCCGGGCAGACGGGGTGCTGAGCGCCATACCCTTCAGATGCTATATGAGATCGATCTGCACCTTCTTTTATGACCTGATCAGCAGCTATTTTAGCGCGCTTGTCACTTAAAGGCACATTTATTTCATCAGAACCCGTATTATCCGTATATCCTCCAAATTTGGCTTCGGCATTGGGGAAGTTCTTCAGGATCATAGCAATATTTTTTAATTGCTGCGCAGAACTCCCGGTCAGAACATCTTTACCGGTTTCGAAATATACCCTGTCCAGGGTAATCCATCCATGGGTCTTATCTTCGGATACTTTGGTGCCGGTATCTGAAAGGAAAGCAAACAACCTGGCTTCTGTACTGTTTTCTCCTACTTTCATTTCGGAGCCATCTGCCAGCCTGATCACTTGCTCCGCACCTACATCATAGATCCAGTTGCCGTTTTCCAGTTTTCCTTTGATATTCATAGGTGCTGTAACGGGCTCCTGAGCGGCCGGAGCGGAATCCGCAACTTTGGGTTCGGGATTTTCAGGTATCTCAGCCTTATTGCAGCCGTCTTTAAGAAAGTACCACAATGCCAGGCCAACCAGTGCCAGGAGGAGCAGCCAGATCCACCCGCCACCTTGTTTTCCTTCCGTATATTCCTGAGTAGTTGCAGATGATCGGTACTCAGGCGTAGCATGATCACCGGTAGCTGTATGGTATAATTCTGAGAGGCTGCCTAAGCCCAAAACGCCGGCCAGATTGAACCCTGAGGGTATAGAAGACATGATATTCCCCTTTTGGGATGAAAGATAGGAAACCAGGTCCTGCCTGGTACCGTCAGCACTTTTTCTTCCAATCATGGAAAGGATAAAGGGCAGCGCAGTGCTGATCAGGGTAGCGGCAGAAGAACTTTTGAGCCCGGAAAAGGATGAAATCGTATTCGTAAGATCGTCTGATCTATCTCCGAAGATACTTTGAAACCAATGCATTCCCTGTGCCATCCAGGAAGAAGGGTCGTTGTTGCCTTCGGTAGTTCTTTCCAGGATACTGGTCAGATCGGTATTGGAACCACCTGTGATCTCCTGAGCACCATGGACGATACCGGAAAGGTCGAAGTCTGTATCACCGCTACGGTGAAGAAGCCCTGCCAGGACAGAAGGGATAACGGCATTGATCCCTTTGTGAATATTGCCTTCATCTTCTCCCAGTTGATCTGCTAAACCATTGGTAACATTGCCGGTAAAAAGGCTTTTTACAATATTGATTAAATTTTCCATATTATTCGTTTATGGTATTAAAAAATGACGTTGTGAATTATAGTTTAAAAATAATAGCATTTATTTTCAAATAGTATACTTCCTTATTTTTTAATAATTCATTTAAATGGACTTCATCTCAGTACATAATTCCTGCAGCACTTTCTTGGCATCTCCGAATAGCATGGATGTTTTAGGCTGGAAAAACAAGGCATTTTCTATACCTGCATATCCCGGTTTCATACTCCGTTTATTGACAATTACATTTTTAGCATCTTCCACTTCGAGAATAGGCATACCATAAATGGGTGAGGCAGGATCATTCTTAGCCGCAGGGTTCACTACGTCATTAGCACCCAATACCAATACCACATCTGTCGTCTTGAATTCATCGTTGACTACTTCCATCTCCTGAAGCTTATCATAGGAGACATCAGCCTCAGCGAGCAATACATTCATATGTCCCGGCATCCTCCCTGCTACGGGGTGAATCGCATAAATTACTTCCACACCTTTCTCATCCAGCAGCTTTTCCAGCTCATGGCAGGTGTGCTGTGCCTGGGCTACGGCCAGGCCATATCCGGGTACAATAATAACTTTATTGGCATAGGACATCGCCATGGCCGTATCGCTAATGCTGATCTCTTTATATGTGCCCATTTCTGAATTGCCGGTACCGGCATTGCTGCTTTTATTGCCAAATGACCCGATAAGTACATTCTTCAATGATCTGTTCATAGCCTTACACATCAGAATGGTCAGCAATGTCCCGGCAGCGCCCACCAGGATACCTCCGGTAAGCATTACTTTATTGTCATACAGGAATCCACCGAATGCTGCAGCTACTCCCGTAAATGAGTTGAGCAGGGAAATCACTACAGGCATATCCGCTCCTCCAATCGGCATTACGAATAATATACCATAAAGCAAGGAGAACCCTAATATAATATAAATCAAATAGGTCATTTCCGGATGGAAGACCAGGACAATGGCTGTTACTACTGCAGCAAGCAGGATTAATAGATTCAATATACTCTGCCCTGCAAAAGACCTGTCTTTTATCTTCCCGTTTAATTTTCCCCAGGCGATCATGCTTCCCGAGAAGGATACCGAACCAATGATTAATCCAAGTACGATCACTACGAGCATTCCCTGGGAAATACTTTCGACCGGCAGATGAGAAAGGTGATCAAATTCTACCAGTGAAATCAAAGCTGCGCAGGCGCCTCCCATTCCATTGAAGAGGCTGACCATTTCCGGCATAGCGGTCATCTGGACTTTCTTGGCAGCCAGAAATCCGAGCACTGTACCGATCACCAAACCACCAAATATCCAGCTATAGTTTCCTAAATGATTTCCATCCGCAGTTCTGTATAAAAATATTGTTGCAAAAATAGCTAATGTCATACCACCGGCTGCTACCAGATTGCCTTTGCGTGCTGTAGAAGGATGGGACAGCATCTTCAGGCCAAAGATGAAACTGACAGATGCGATGATATAAATGAAAATGAGTATTTGCTGTTCCATAATAATGATTACTGAGAAGATGGTGGTTTAAAAGAGTGAGGAGGAGGAAGAAATAGCTTTAATAGAAGGTGTTATTTTCTTTTTTTGAACATCTCCAGCATTCTGTCTGTTACTACAAATCCTCCTACGACATTGAGGGTGCCGAGGATAACAGCAAGAAAACCCAATACCAAAGCCAGGTAATTGCTGGTATCTGCGCTTCCCATTACAATGATGGCTCCTATGATGACTACGCCGTGGATGGCATTGGCGCCACTCATCAGTGGCGTGTGCAGCACGCTCGGCACTCTTCCGATCACTTCGATCCCGACGAAGATCATGAGGATCACTACATAAATCATTTCTTGGTATTCCTGGATAAAAGAAAGCATAATTAGGGTAATTGATTAAAGGTTTAAAATAGATTTGACACGCTCATTGATCAACTGGCCGTTATGCGTGAGACAAGAGCCTGCTACGAGATCATCTTCAAAGTTGAGCTTCAGCTGTCCTTCCGCATCAATAATAAGCTGCAAAAAATTACAGATATTCTTGCCATATACTTTGCTGGCATCTGATGGCATGGTAGCGGGCAGGTTTGAATTCCCGATGATGGTTACGCCGTTTTGGGTAATGGTCTGGTTATTTTCCGTAGCTTCCGTATTGCCTCCTGTAGCTGCTGCAAGGTCAATGATCACAGAGCCGTTCCGCATGTTCCTGATCATCTCGTTCGTTATCAGGACGGGAGCTTTTTTCCCCGGTATCTGAGCAGTAGTAATGATTACATCCGCTTTCCTGACGGATTCTGCAATTTTTTCTTTTTGTCTTTTTAAGAATTCTTCAGACTGTTCCACTGCATAGCCACCTGCTTTGCTGGCATCTGCGGCTCCTTCTATTTCGACAAATTTGGCACCGAGGCTCATGACCTCTTCCTTTACCGCCGGTCTTGTATCAAATACTTCTACTACCGCACCGAGACGCTTGGCAGTAGCTATGGCCTGAAGCCCTGCTACTCCTGCGCCCAGTATTAAAACCTTAGCCGGTGGGATACTTCCTGCCGCAGTCATAAACATAGGGAAGTATCTGGGATAGAAAAGAGCGCCTGTAATGACCGCTTTGTATCCGGCTATATTGGCCTGTGAGCTCAGTACATCCATACTTTGGGCACGGGTGGTCCTGGGTAATAAATCCAGACTGAAGATCGTATTCCTGCCGGATTCGCCGGCCCGGATGATATCCGGATGATTCAATACCTGGAAAAGACCCAGCCAGACTTTTCCTGAAGTGGCAGTAAAAGCAGATGCTTCAGGATGGTGTATAGAAAGCAGAATAGTAGCTTTTTCAAGAATCTGCTGCCGGTCTGAGATGGTGGCTCCTGCCTCCCCGTATTTCTGATCTTCAGCAAATGACCTTTCGCCGGACCCGGCTTCGACCCATACCTCTGCTTTCATCTTTTGAAGCAGGCTGATGTGTTCAGGAAGTATGGAGACGCGTGTTTCTTCAGGATTTTCTTTAAGTATTCCTATGATCATAATCAAAAAAATTAGGACTAATTTATTTCAAACGGAAGCATAATCCAAGGATTATAATAATTATTTTATAATTATATTTTTCTTACCTTCGCGCGTTTTTTTGCAGGATTTTGGTTGCTAAAAAAATAAATTTACAGGAAGCTAATCCCAGGGAATATGCGGGTGAATATATCAACCCCCAGTATCTTTCAACCAAACCTTTCATCACCTATTTGGATCAACCAATTAATATACAATGCGGGTAAAGGGAATTGGGATATGCGCTTCTTTCCCACTTCAGAGAATACTTTTCTGACCATCAGGCAGGCTGGTGATAGGGGTGAAGGAATTTACCCTTCAAAATGACGATGGAACGATGCCGTTAGAAATAGTCTGCTATGGGCAGGTTATCGGAAACAGCATGCGATAATAGTTGTTTCCATCGGCCTGAAGGTACATTCAATACTAATAACAATTATGATTACAAAAGGGGTATCGCACCATTATCCTTTTAAGTTTTTATTATGTCCCTGTCATTCCGGGAGACAAGAACATCAAAAGGGATATCGGGCAAGGATCAGATCTTAATGCCTTTACGGTGAAACATTTTTCTCTAACCAGTCGTATGCCTCACCTACGATAAAAAAGCTCCCGATAATGATCAGAAGGTCTTCATCCTGGAGATGATCATATGCCTCCTGTACACATTCGGACACGGTAGGGAAGCTCTGGTATTGAAGATCCTGCTGCCGGAATATGATTTCCAATTCGGATACGGGTTTAGCACGGGGAACCTGGGCCTGGGTAATAAAATACAGCGCATCCTTTGGCAGTAATTTTACGGACTGAAGTACATCCTTATCTTTTGCCGCACCGAAGATGAACTTCAGGTTGCCTTTGAGATGATGCAGGTTTTCCACTACCTGATGAATTCCATCGGGGTTGTGGGCTACATCCAGGATGATATTCTTTCTGAAAAAATCCCACCTGCCTTTCAGACCGGAAAGGGGCTTGACTTTGGCCAAAGCCTCAATAGATCTGGCGATATCTACGTTCCAGCCTTTAGCCTGCATTACCTGGACAGCTGTGAGCGCAGTAGCAATATTATACATCTGAAAGTCTCCCTGAAGGTCCGTACTTACAGTCCATATTTTATTTTCATTGTGCTGCACGCATTTATATAAAGCGGGTATGTCTTTGGGAGAATGGGTTTTGACAAGGGTAAAGAGCTCATCGGCAAAGACAATATTGGATCCTTTGGATAATGCGGTATCCACAAATACTTTTTGGGTTTCATCTTGTGTCTTGCCGATCACAACAGGTGTGCGGGATTTAATGATCCCGGCTTTCTCCTGGGCTATTTTCTCTAAAGTATCACCAAGAATATCGGTATGATCCAAAGCGATATGCGTGATCACAGATAGTTCAGGCAGGATGATATTGGTGCTGTCCATCCTGCCACCCAGCCCTGTTTCTATGATCGCGATATCGACATTTTCCTTTGCAAAGGCGTAAAAAAGCCAATGCTACGTTGAGCTCGAAGTAGCTGGGCAGAATATGGTTCAGGACAGGCTGTATTTTTTCTACAAACTCTGTAAAAATAGATTCTGAAACCATTTGTCCGTCAATCCGGCACCGTTCCCGGATGTTATTGAGATGGGGACTGGTATATAACCCCGTTTTATAGCCACAATGGGTAAAAATGGCTGAAAGAATATGGCAGGTACTACCTTTTCCATTGGTTCCCGCCACGTGAATAGAAGAGAATTTTTTTTGAGGATCATCCAAATAGGCACACAGCCTGTCAATATTATATAAACCTGATTTTATGGCAGTTCTACCAACTTTGCTGTATGCAGGTAATTGTTCGAAGATCAATTCCACTGCCTGATTATAGGTCATTAACTTTTTTTTATATATTGTGTAATGTAAAAATAATTGTAACTTTAAAACTCCAAAATTATTTATTAGTTCATTTAAAAATTTAGTTGTGAAAAAGATTTTACCTTTTCTTTCGATTGCAGTGCTGCCGTTGATGGCAGAAGCGCAGGATTTTTGAGTTTGCTCATGATACGGCATTTGCTTATACTGAAGGTACTGTTGACGCCTTTGAGATTATCCCTGTGGAAAATACTTTAACCAATACCTCAGATATGAGCTATACTTATACCTGGCAATTATTAAATCCTGAGGTTCTTCCGAGTTCATGGGCTTTTCAGGGTTTTTGTGATAATGTGACATGCTATACTTCCAGTTCACCGAACCTGTGGTATGAAGGAAATCCGGTCACCAGCGGTGAGTTGGCAGCGGGTGCGATATCCGAGCTGAAGCTGCAAATGTATATTGAAACCACTGATGAAAATGCTGAAGTCGTCTTCAGGTTCAAGATCAGTACGGATAACCAGGAGGATACTGCTTATTATTTGGTAAGTAAATCACCTTTGGGTATTTCCGTTATCCCTATGGATGATCACAGGGTAGGTGTATATCCGAACCCCGGTTCACAGGTTCAGGATTTGAATATCTTCATATCAAAAGAACTCAATGCCCAAAATATGGTCATCACTGATATCCTGGGAAAACAAATCGGAATCCTGAACTTATCCACTCACCAGGAGATTTATAAAATATCTGAATTGGGAAATATTACAAGTGGTCATTATTTTGTACACGTATTGGGAAAATCCGGTGAACATATCGCTACCCGGAAATTTGTAGTCAACAACTAATCTTTTATTTGAGTAAATACCTTTTTTTAGTTTTTAAACAATAATTCATAATGAAAAAACAATTACTCTTTACCATTGCATTAAGTGCAGGGTTGTCCACCGCTATAGCGCAGACAGTTTATTATTCTGATGATTTTGAATCGACCACTGGTACAGCGTTACCAACAGGCTGGGATCAGACAGGAGCAGGCTGGAAAAGCGGGACTGGCTCCACGTTGGGTACAAGTTCATTTCCTATGACCTCTACCACAGGCCGTATGTTGGGTATCAATGATGATAAAGACAACGCGGATTACAACGACCAGCTTCTTGAATTACCAGGTTTGGATCTTTCCTCTGCTACTTCACCTTATTTAAAAGCAGATTTCTATTATTTTAACGGAACCTATGAGGGAGATACCGAAACTTTAACGTTGGAGTATTCTACCGATGGAGGTTCATCCTGGACAGAGATAGAAGCTATTCCTGCTAATGAGGAAACTCCCTGGGCTACCAGATTTTTTGACTTAAGTTCTTTAGTTGGAGAATCTGATGTTATTTTAGGATTCAGGTATTCTGACGCCGGCGGTTGGTTATTTGGTGCAGGTATTGATAATATATCTGTATTTGAGGTTTCAGAAAACGAAATTGCTCTAACTAGCGTATCTCCTGCGCCTGGTTCCGCGGATGTATACCAGATGGTAGGTGAAGATGTAGAGATTGCCGGCTCCGTATTCAATGAAGGAAGTGAAGCGATCTCTACCTTCGTAGTGAAATATCAACAAGGATCTGGTCCTATAGAGTCTTATACCTATTCCGGGGATCCGATTCCTCCTTTCTCTGCCGGTACCTTTACACATAGTGTACCATTCGTGCCAAGTACTGCAGAAACTACTTATCCCATTACCGTATGGGTAGAACTGACAGATGATGTCAATGAAGACAATAATGAACTTCCTGCAGAAGTTATCGCGGTAGGAACCTGGCCAACCAAGAGAATCCTGTTCGAGGAAGGTACCGGCACATGGTGCGGATTCTGTCCTCGTGGTACGGTAGCTATGGATAACTTTGCTGAAGAACATCCGAATACGGCTACTCAAATAGCAGTACATAACGGAGACCCGATGGTGGTAGCTGCTTATAATTCTTTTATCGGTGGTATGATCACCGGGTATCCAAGCATGGTAATAGACAGGAAATATGTAGCTGATCCAAGTGATCTATTTGATTACTATGATCTGTTAAAAGATTATTTCGCATTTGCTGAGGTGACCCTGGGTACACCCACTGTATCCGGCTCTACCGTAACGATTCCGGTAAGCATTGTACCTGCTGTTGAGATTAATAATGCTAAAGGCTTGTTCGTAATTACTGAAAGTAATTTATCAGGACCTGCTGAAACCTCCTGGGATCAGGTGAATTATTATTCAGATGCATTTGCTTCTGATCAGGGAAGCCTTGAAGGTTGGGATGATCAGCCATACGAAGTTCCGAATACTAAATATCATTTCGTAGCGAGATATGCCAATACCCCTGCAGGATCTTCTACAGATATTCCATCTGTTATGGAAGCAGGAGAGACTTATAATATTACTCTAACTGCAGCATTGGGATCTTCCTGGACAGAAGAGAACCTCCAGTATTCTTTCACTTTGTTGGGTGAAGATGGTGTAGCACTGAACTCCAGTATGTCTGCAACTCCTTCTTTATTACCTGTGTTATCTATCAGCAACACAGTAGCTACTGTCAGCGATCTTAAAGCATACCCTAATCCTGCAAGTTCTAATTTGAACATTAGCTTTGGCAGCAAGACTACTTTAGATGCGACTATTTCTGTTGTTAATATTCTGGGTCAGGAAGTATATACACAACAAGATAAGATCGCTTTAGGTAATAATGTAAAAACAATTGATGTAACCAATTTTACCGCTGGTACTTATTTTGTGAATATTCATACGAATGAGGGTGAGATCAAAGTTAAATTTGTAAAACATTAAGTTTTGATGCTTTAGCAAAAAAAATGCATAAGGCTCTCCCATCGGAGAGCCTTATGCATTTAATGGCTTCAAGAGTGAATGTAAATTAGCCGGCCATTATTGCATATCATTACCCTGCTGTGCACCGCCCGCAACCAGTCTTCTGGACTTGTTCAAAATCATAAATACGATGGCTGTAACAAAGCCTACAAGCAAGAAACCCAGTATCCATAGCACTCTTTCTGTATCCTGGATATTTTTGTTCCGAACTACGAATACAATTCCCAATATGATATAAGTCAGCTGTGCAATCGTAGTGATGACCAGGGAAGTCAGCATTGCAGGGGAGAATAATGTTTTCAGTACATATCCCGGATCACTATTGTTGTATTCCTGAAGCTGTTCAGCGTTCTTGACCAGATCCATAATATTCATAAAATAGGATACGAAAAATACAGCTAATCCCAAGAGGCTGATAAAAAATGCAAGTTTAAAAATGTTGTACATAAGGATACGGTTTTTAAGTGAGGAAAAATTTCATACACTAAAAATAGAAAAAACATTCATAAATAAGCAATAAATCATTGAATTCTATATGTCCGAAGTGGCTATTCTTTATGGATGGTGCTAATGAATTCTTGGATGAATTGTTTTAGTTTGATTATTTTTGTCCTTTATAAAACTAAAATTTTAAAGTAAAAATGGCTAAAGGTCCGGTTTCCCAGTTTATAGAACATCATTATCGTCATTTTAATGCAGCAGCATTGATGGATGCTGCCAAAGGTTACGAGGCGCACCTCGGTGAAGGCGGCAAAATGCTGATTTCCTTAGCGGGTGCAATGAGCACCGCAGAATTAGGCATATCCCTGGCAGAGATGATCCGTCAGGATAAAGTACACCTGATCTCTTGTACTGGTGCTAATCTGGAAGAAGATGTAATGAATCTTGTAGCACACAGCCATTATAGGCGCGTTCCCAACTATAGAGATCTTACACCGCAGGACGAATGGGAACTTTTGGAAAAACCATTATAATCGTGTGACCGATACCTGTATCCCGGAAGAAGAAGCATTCAGAAGATTACAAAAACACCTGCACCAGGTTTGGGCAGATGCTGAAACCAAGGGTGAAAGATATTTCCCTCATGAATTCCTGTATCAGGTGGTCAATAGCGGTGTCTTGGCCCAATATTATGAGATTGATCCCAAAGACAGCTGGATTATAGCCGCCGCAGAAAGAAATATTCCGATTGTATGCCCGGGATGGGAAGATAGCACTACAGGTAATATATTCGCCAGCTACGTAGTGAAGAATGAACTCAAGGCATCTACAGTCAAATCGGGCATCGAATATATGGTATGGCTTACGGAGTTGTACCGGGAAATGAGTACCGGCAAAGGCCTTGGGTTCTTCCAGATCGGTGGGGGGATCGCAGGAGATTTCCCGATTTGTGTCGTGCCGATGATGTACCAGGACCTGGAATGGGAAGGGGTGCCTTTCTGGAGCTATTTCTGCCAGATATCCGATTCGACTACCTCATATGGTTCTTATTCCGGGGCTGTTCCTAATGAGAAAATCACCTGGGGCAAACTGGATATTCATACACCTAAATTTATTGTAGAAAGTGATGCTACCATAGTGGCTCCTCTTATCTTTGCCTGGATCCTGGGACAGTAGGTCCATTTCATAGAATTTTAATAAGTGAATCCCGGTACACCAGGTACCGGGATTTTTTCCATAATAGAAACGTTTTGTGTGAGAGCGGGCAGATCGTAACCGGCTTTTTAATTGAATAATCTCCGATAGACGAATACTGTTCCTTATTTTCAATATATTGGGATTATTTGGTAATTTTGATTCTGTTTTGACTTTATGAAATATTTAATCAGCCTGATATCTTTTGCTTCCTGTTTTCTTTTAAATGCCGCACATAGTCAAAATACCTATCAGGATTCTGTAAGAAGCTTTTCCGGTTTAGCATTTGATATCGGATTATGGGAAGGTTATCGATTCAAAAACCTTTCGGATGAATTCAAAAGGGCGGGCATACAGACCAATCCTGGCATTTCAGTATTTACCGAAGTAAAAGAAACGGCTTGTGAAGATTGTTCTTCCGATCAGGTTGTTATGGTTTATTACGAGATATTCGAGCATCGGGAGATGCAGCATGCTGATGGTGGCATCATGATCGTTCAGTATAAAGATGTTGCAGTATTGGAAAAGCAATTACCAAAGTTAGAGGTACTGGATGAAGATATTTATTTAAAGAAGGACAATTACCTGATATATATATGGAATCATGAAGAAGATCATGAGGAGAGGCAGAAGCTGTTAGCTATAGCGAAGGATTATTATGAAGAAAAAGGTGCTGCCTACTTCCAGGCAAGAAGAAAAAAAGACCTGACACTGGAAGAACTGGGCCAATGGCTTGCAGAAAATGATACGGCAGCCGATAAAGAAATTACAGGTACAGAAGACAGGAAAATAAAGCATATCTTTTATTCAGAAAATGCGTTTATTGTATTCTACAATGACGGTACGGTACGTATCTGTCCGGATTGCGAACTGAATCAGGCGAATATCCTTACTGTCGGTAAGGAGCCTGCATATTCGATTTATATGGAATCCTCCACAGGCATCGTTATCCATTCCAAATTAGGTGAACTGGAAGAGCCGGTTATTATTGATTACGATGCCCCGGCTGAGATAGGGAAATGGGCTATGCTTCATTTTAAGGAAACAGAGACCATACCTGCTCATTAAGAAACTCAATTCGAAATTTAATTACTAAACAAACATGAACAAAAACAGAGCCCCGGTCTATTATAGTGAATACCTGCAGTTAGATAAGATCCTCAATGCACAATTTCCTGAAAGTCAGAAGGAAGGGATTCGTGCCGATGATGAGATGCTTTTTATTGTCATCCATCAGGCCTATGAACTGTGGTTTAAGCTCGTACTGCACGAAATCAATATCGTAAGGGAGATTTTCCAGAAAGACACTATCCCGGACAGCACTCCGGATTTATATAATTCAATGCACAGGCTCAATAGGGTGAGGGAGATACTGAAGCTGCTCGTGCAGCAGATTACGATCATAGAAACGATGACCCCACTCGATTTCTTAGATTTCAGAGACCTTCTGCGACCTGCGTCAGGATTCCAGAGTATTCAGTTCAAAATCATCGAAGCTGCATTAGGCTTATCTTACGGGGACAGGTTCGGGAAGCAATATTACCTTTCTCAGCTTACCGAGGACGATATCCGGAGAGTGAAAGATGCAGAAGCCCAGGTACCGCTGATCAACCTGATTAATGATTGGCTGGAGCGGATGCCTTATGCTGAGGAGGGGAAATATTGGGACAATGAACTGGGATTCTGGCAACATTATAGAAAAAACTACCTGTCATCACTTTCAGAAGCAGAGACAAATAATATTCAGACTTTCGATCAGCTGCTGATTCAGGGAGATGGTTATGATGAAAAGAGAAAGCTAAGCCAGTTGGCGAGTCGAAATGCATTGTTCATTATGTTGTACAGGGATTATCCGATGCTCCATATTCCCTTCGAAATACTTACTGCGCTATTGGATATTGATGATCTATTGTCTTCCTGGAGACACAGGCATATCCAGATGGTTCAGAAAACAATCGGTAACAGGATCGGAACGGGAGGAAGCACCGGTGCGGGCTATCTGAAAGCGGCCAGAGATACACACCATATCTTCAAAGAATTGGCGGATCTTACGTCCTTCTTATTGCCGAGAAGCGAACTGCCGGAGTTACCGAAGTCATTGAAAAATGAATTATGTAATATAGACGATTTAAACGATTAAATATTCAGAATGTGAAAGATCTGACGAAGATATATCAGGAGTTCCCTATCTTATCCCAAAAAGTTTATGGTAAAGACCTGGTTTACCTGGACAATGGAGCCACTACCCAGAAACCCCGCTCTGTTATAGAATGTATACAGACCTATTATGAACGATACAATAGCAATGTTCATAGAGGTATCCATTTCCTCAGCCAGGAAGCGACTCAACTCATGGAAGATGCCCGTTCCGGGATCGCCAGCCTCATTGGTGTAGATGATCCGGCTGAGGTCATTTTTACAAAGGGTACGACAGAAGCCATCAACCTGGTTGCTTTTTCATATGGTGAGACTTTTATTCGTGAAGGTGATGAAGTCATCATTACGCAGATGGAGCATCATAGTAATATCGTTCCCTGGCAGATGATGTGTGCCAGGAAGAAGGCTGTTCTAAAATATATTCCGTTGAATGCCGATGGTACGTTGGCACTGGACCAGTTTGAAGATTTGATCACACCACGGACCAGGCTACTTGCCCTTACGTGGGTTTCGAATACTTTAGGCACGATCAATCCGGTAAAGGAAATCATAGCGAAAGCTCATCAGCATGGCATCCACGTCCTGGTGGATGCAGCTCAGGGTGTACAGCACTTACCTACTGACCTCAGGGATTTAAAGGCCGATTTCCTGGTTGCTTCAGGGCATAAGATGTACGCTGCTACAGGTATCGGGTTCCTGTATGGACATAGGGAGCTGCTTTCTGTGATGACACCATATCAGGGTGGCGGTTCTATGATCAAATCTGTCAGTATGGATCATTCCACTTATGCTGATATCCCGTTCAGATTCGAAGCAGGTACTCCTGATATCTCAGGGGCAATCAGCATGGGGGCCGCGATAGATTTTATTCAGGGGATAGGCATTGAAGCTATTCAAAAATATGAGCATGGGTTGTTTCAGTATGCCATAGACCAGTTAAAAAATCTGGACAGAATAAGGATACTTGGAAATGCAGCACACCGCACCGGTACGATTTCCTTAATTTTTGATCAGGCCCATCCGAGTGATGTAGGCGAATTATTGGATAAGCAGGGTATAGCTGTACGTACGGGTCATCATTGTTGTCAGCCGATTATGGACTTCTATAAGACTCCCGGTACCCTAAGGGTTTCCTTCGCTGTGTACAACCGGGAATCAGATATCGACAGGCTCGTAGAAGGCCTTCAGAAAGCATTGAGCATGCTTTAAAAAGAAGCACATTACAGGTTGAAATGTCTCAGGAAAAAATTTTGCAGGTTTTATAAATAATCTATTATCTTTGCAGTCCTTTTTAAGTGATGCGGGTGTGGTGAAATTGGTAGACACGCTAGACTTAGGATCTAGTGCTGCGAGGCTTGGGGGTTCGAGTCCCTCCACCCGCACAGAGAAATCCCTCGCAATTTGCGAGGGTATTTTATTAAATATAATTTTTTAAATCAAATACTTTAAACGTTTATGGCTACTGTTCAACGTTCAAATATTGGGCAATTACACGATCAATTGTCAGTAACTCTTGCTAAAGAGGATTATTACCCGCAGTTTGAGAAATCATTAAAACAATACGGTAAGAATGCCAGTATCCCGGGTTTCAGAAAAGGACAGGTACCTTCCGGAATGATTAAGAAAATGTATGGACAATCCGTATATACGGATGAGGTCCTGAAGACAGCTTATGCAGAGATCGACAGGTATGTCAAAGAACATACTCCTGAGATATTTGCCCAGCCGCTTCCGCTTGAAATGGATATCACCCAGAAAGTGGACATGAATCATCCCGGGGAATATACTTTCAATTTTGAAATCGGACTGAAGCCCGAATTCTCTATCAAGGCTATAGATGAGAAGACTCCATTGACCAAATATACAATTGAGATCACTGATGATATGCTGGATAAGGAAATCGAGAATATCCGCAAAAGGGCAGGTCAGCTGGAAGAAAAAGATACACAAAATGATGATTTGGATGTCATCAGCCTTACTTTCACTTCACAGGATGAAGAAGCGAAAGCGATCGAAGATGTGGTAGAATACGGAAGATTGCCCCAGGTGCTGAAAGATAGATTAAAAGGTACTGCGAAAGGTTCAGAGTTGGACTTTTCTGTTGCTGAGATCGGGAGTGAGGAAGAAAAAGAAGCTTTTCTTAAAGAATCTCTGAAATTGAAAGAGGAAGATGCGCAAACCCATTATAAAGTTGCTGTTACGAAAGTGGCTTCCCTGAAGCCTCGGGAAATGAATGAGGAATTCTATAACGACGTATTCCCTAACCAGGAAATTAAGGACGAAACCGGATTCCGCGAAGAATTGAAAAAAGCGCTTGCTGCACAGTTGGAAAGATATACCAACGAGAAGTTGCAAAACGATATCTTCGAAACTCTGGTTCACAGTACAGAGCTTAACCTTCCGGAGGCCTTCTTAAGAAAGTGGCTGAAGACAAGTGGAGAGCATGTCAAATCTGACGAGGAAGTAGAGAAAGAATGGCCTTCATTCGATCACCAGTTGAAATGGACTTTGATCTCTGAACAATTGATCAAAAAATATGGTATCAATGTGAGTTATGATGAAGTCATGCTGGATATCAGAAATAGGGTGAGTTCCTACTTCGGCACACCTCAGGGCGAAGAAGCTCCCTGGATGCAATCCTACCTGGATAAGATGTCCAAGGATGAACAGACGCTTAATGAAACGCACAGAAGATTGCTGATGGACAAATTGTTCCAGGCCGTGGAGAAAGACCTTAATATTTCTACACAGGAAGTAAGTGATGAGGAATTCTCTAAGCTTCCTTCTGCCCACCAACACTAATAAGATATCATCTATATCATCAAAAGAGCTGTATCAAAAATCGATACAGCTCTTTTGCTTTTCTTACAAGGGCTTTTTGTATATTGTGTACTATATTATATTGTTGAGTGGATGCTGTTCCTAAACGGAAGGAAGATCTGTGTCTTTCCGGACTTCTTGTGCCTGCAGGAATTGAAGGATCCTTGATTCGATAAACGCAGGATGTAAGTCTATCTGATTTTTCTGAATGACCGTATTTACCGTTTTGCTGATTTTACTCCCCGGTTTGTGTAAGGATTTGAATAAACTGTCAAAATGATCTTCGCCTACAGTTTTGATTTTTTTATTGCCGTCCAGGATCCTGATGGTACCTTCCGCACTTCTGATAGCTTTCCATTCTTCACCATCTATTTCCATTTCTGAAGGTGTGATCTTTCTGGCCAGCTTCAGTGCTTTCTCAGCCTCAGTTTTATTCAATTCAGATATCCTGCTCGGAAAGATCAATTGCATATGCTCATTGAGAAAAGGAAGCCCGGCTATATTGATTACCGAAATATGCTGGTAATGTGATCTGAGAAAATGCAGAACAAAGAAATATCCCAATACATCAATAGCATTACTTCCCATCCAGTAAATAACAGACCCGGCTTTTTGCTGGGTCAGCATCTGAGAAGCTTCCATTATGGTCTCTATATTTCCTTTTGCCTGCATATACAGCTCTCCGCTATGCTGGCACAGGTTCCCGGTGTATTCTTTGCGTAAGTCATCAAATTTTTTTAATCCTTCCTGATCATATAAGGGACCATCAGTCATCGTATCTGGTAATATAATAAACCGGTCCTCTTCATTTAATATTGACTTTAAAATGTCCTCATTTCTGGGATCTGCTGAAATATGGATAATTCCTGACATGACGCTTACTTTTCCTCCAGTTTGCTTTTTAAGTAATCTATTACCTTAATTTCTGATGCATCTACTTTATTATTTTCAGAAATGAATAATGAAAGCCAATCCCCGAAATGAATAAGATAAAAAATCTGTTCCAGCTTTGTCCTTCCCAGGGCTGCGATATGATATATACTGTTCGCGTATCTGCTGATGATCTCATCCACGATAGAGATGCGTAGAACGGATCTTGGATTCTCAAATGAATTCCTGAGAAAGATAACAGATTTATCATCCTGTACTTCTGACCATCCTACAAGCTCATTATGGTTCATCTCCGGTATAATATGATGCCAGCAGAGTATTTTTCCATTTTCATTGAATTGTTGTCTCCACCTGATAGTTACCCCTTCTATATTGTTGTCTGAATAGATCACGGGCAACTTTCCATATAACTTATCTGCAAGCTGCGCAGCATTCTCCTGAATATAGACAGATTTATCAAGAAGGAGGGTTGCAGCATCTTGTATTTCGCTCTGATAGCCCCCGACTATAATACCATTCAATTCCAGAACGCGGAAAAGTTGAACTAAGGAGTAACCCAGGCAGCTTCTGGGTGGCATCCCTTCAGGTATCTGGATATAGGGAATCCGGTCTTTCTTTGCCCGTTCGATAAGTATGCCTCCTGATGATATGACCCATACCTGCGCTTCGCTTTGCAATGCGGTCTGGTAGGCATCCAGTGTCTCTTCGGTGTTTCCTGAATAAGAACTGCAGATAACCAGCGTATTCTTATTTACAAACTTCGGAAGACCATAGTCTTTATGTACACTAATAGGTTTTGGAGAGATATCTGAAAGATAATTTTGAACCAAGGTGCCGCCAATCCCGCTACCTCCTAATCCGCAAATCAGGATATTGTCTATATTTACATTGATATGAGGAGGATTGCTTACAGCTCTTGCTATGCTCAGCGCATCCCGGAGCTGTTGTGGGAATCCTACTATTAAATCTTTCATATTTTTTGTCAAATGAGCAAAAATAATGATTTAGGTAAAGATGCTGAAGAATTGGCGGTAATTTATTTGAAAAGAAAAAATTACCGGATCCTCGAGGTCAATTACCGGGTGGGGCATAAGGAAATTGATATCATTTGCCAGGATGACCGCACGATTATCTTTGTAGAGGTGAAGTATAGATCCGAAATCCATTTCGGATACCCCGAGGACTTTGTCAATGAGAAGAAACGACAAAATATTAAAGAAGCAGCTTTTCTGTATCTCGAATCCTTTGACCGGCTTACCCCTGTAAGATTTGACATTGTATCTATAGCAAAAGAGGGGAATATTTCAGATATTCTGCATTTCGAAGATGCATTTTATTAAAATCAGTCCAGATAAATATCCAGCAATCCTTCCGGGATATTCAAGAAAATGATGTTCTTCTTTTCATCTATATCTTCTATGAAATGTTCATTGATCGGGATAATGATCTCTTTGTTTTCATGCTTCAGAATGGCCAGCATTTGCCCTGCCGATTCGAAGACCTGCTCTATCTTAGCCTGGAAGCCGGTATGCGTGTCTTTGATAGAAAAAGAACTCAGGTAGTCCGGCGCCAATTTCTGCTGAATCTTATCCAGTAAGGAAACAGGAAGATAAAGAGATTTACCGGTGATAGCTTTGGAGTCGTCTACATTATCAAAATCCTTGAACGAAGCAATATAGAATTCCTGATGTACTTTCCGGACGGCTACCAGCTGGTAAGGGATATAAGTACGGGACCGGAGTTCTATAAATAAAAATGCATTCTTCTTCAAAAATCCGGAATAGATTTCTTCTATATGAAGGTTGAGCTGTCCATCCAGGCCATGTGTGCCGGATATGCTGCCGATCTTTCTATATTCCATATTAAATAAACACCGGATGGGTTAAAGGCCCTTCTTGGTTGATATAACCCTCTGGTCCTGAACTAAGTTTATAAAAAATAAAAGTGGAACAAATAATGATATTGTCCCACTTTTTTACTAAATTATTTTTGCAATTATTCTTCAGAAGCAGCTTCTGCACTTGTTTCTGTATTCTCATTAGTCTCCGGAGCCACTTCTTCAGCTGGTGCTTCTTCAGCACTGGCTGCTTCAGATGACGCTTTCTTGGCAGCAGCTTTCTCCTGGACCAATTTAACAGAAGCTTCATCAGAGGCTTTACGTTTTTCTTGTTTGTGGAGTCTGTGAGATTCTTCTCTTTTAGCTACCAGCACTTCATGCTCTGCATTCCATTTTTCGAATTTTTCTTTAGCCTCAGTTTCATTGAACAGGCCTAAAGAAACGCCTCTCATCAGGTGTTTTAAATATAAAACGCCTTTAAAGGATAAGATCCTGCGTACAGTATTCGTAGGTTGAGCACCTTTGTTTAACCAATCCAAAGCCTTATCTCTGTCCAAACGAACGGTTGCAGGGACGGTAAGCGGATTGTAGGTTCCTAGCTTTTCGATAAATTTACCATCGCGGCGTGCCGTACTGTTAGCTACTACGATGTAATAAAACGGGCGCTTTTTACCGCCGTGTCTTTGTAAGCGAATTTTTACTGCCATAAAATAATAGAAATTATTTGGTTGAATAATAAATATTGGGAGTGCAAAGTTAAGGGTATTATTTTGATTTTACAATAATAAATTATCAATTAATCTCACCTCACCCATATATGCAGCAATGACTATTGCCATTTTTTTATTGGGGTTGTTTTCTTCCAGCTCCTGCCAGTTCTCCCTGTCTATCAAGGAGATGTACTCGACCTGCAGGCCCTTGCGTTCGAGCATATCCACGGATTCCTTCCTGATGATGTCAAATGGGGCAGATCCCAGCTTGGCCTGTATGCTGACAAGGGTCTGGTAGATGACCGGTGCGGCAGCTCTTTGCGCTGCATTGAGTCTTTTGTTCCTGGAGCTGAGGGCCAATCCATCAGCATCCCTTACAGTAGGAGCAGTGATCACCCGGACCTGCGGATGATATTGTCTTGCCATATTGGAGATAACCGTCACCTGCTGCAGGTCTTTCTGCCCGAGGATCACAGCATCCGGTTGTACGATTTCCAGTAATCGGTCCACTACCTGGGCTACTCCCTGGAAATGTCCGGATCGGAATTTCCCCTCCAGAACCAGAGCAGCTTCTCCAAGTGCATACTGCCTGACTGATTCTGAACCATTAGGGTAAATGTCAGCTTCAGAAGGCAGGTACAGGATATGGCATCCATTTTCTTCCAGAAGCCGGATATCCTGCTCTACGGTTCTGGGGTATTTCAGCAGGTCATCAGGGTTATTGAACTGAGTAGGATTCACAAAAATGCTGCAGACCGTGATATGGTCATTTGGAGTTCCCTGTTTTAACAATGATATATGCCCCTGATGCAAAGCTCCCATTGTGGGTACAAAGAATACAGGTTGATCAAGGGGCCTGAGATATCGGGATAATTGTATGGACTTTGTAAAAATGATCATATTTTGCCCTGTATAGGAAGTAAACCGGCAAATATTGCAAAAAAAGTTGTATCTTTGCCAATGAATTCAAGAAAAATTTCTGGATTTTAACATTTTTGAGCTTAATTTAAATTTAGAATTAGATGCAGACAAAAAAGAGGGTTCTGATTATAGCTAATGAATTATCACCTTATCTTGAAATCACAGATTTCTCCAAAATCCTAAACCAACTTGCAGTTAAATCATTTGAAAAGGGCTATGAAGTCCGTATTATTATGCCCCGCTTTGGCGTGATCAATGAAAGAAGGCATAAACTTCATGAAGTGGTGAGGCTGTCAGGAATCAACATTTCCATAGATAAAGAAGACTATCCCTTATTGATTAAAGTAGCTTCACTCCCCAATGCCCGTCTTCAGGTCTACTTTATGGATAACGAAGACTTCTTCAGGCGCAAAATGGTATTCGAGGACGAAAATCAGCAATTCTTCCAGGACAATCCTGAAAGGCTGTTATTCTTTACGAAAAGTGCATTAGAAATCGTGAAAAAATTCGGCTGGCCTCCTGATATCATACACTGTCACGGCTGGATGACTTCCCTGATTCCTGCATTTTTGAAAACGAGTTATCAGAAAGAGCCCGTATTTACGCATAGTAAAGTCTTATATACCGCACAAAGTAATCAGTTCAACGGCGATTTAGGTAAAGATTTTGTTAGTAAAATTTTAAATAGTTCCAGTATTCAGGAAGAAAACTTGAAAGTTTATAATAAAGCCAATAATATTGCGTTGAATCTGGGGGCTTGTTCTTACTCTGATATTGTAATATTTGGAGATGAAAAGCTTAACGGGGAAGTAAAGAAGAATTTCAAACCCGGAATTGATGAGAAAGTAGTACCTTATTCAGTGGACTGGAATGAAGACATAGAATCCTTAATTGGAGTTTACGATTCATTGTTAGAAGAAGTACCCCAATAAGTGATTTTAAGTAAAAATAAATTATAGACTTCAATTGAAAAGTAAACTTGTTCCGATAAAGAAAGCCTTTGCCTTGTGCTTTGGCTTTTTTGCATTAATTAATTTTTATTCCTGTAGAGAAAAAAATCCTGGTGCGACTGACCTGGTCCCCGGTGTGGATAATATCAACACATTTGAAATGACGGATGTGGATCTTGATGCGCAAACCAAGGTGAGAATGCTGGATTCTTTGTGGACCAGTGATCCTACTGTTCCTGTAGGGGTAATCGGTATTTTGAACAACGATCCCTTTTTTGGGAATATATCTACCGGGCTTTATCTTCAATTTACAGTTCCGGAGTCAGGCTATGCTTTACCGGATAGTATCAGTTCATTTGATTCCGTAGTTTTGGTATTACCATATTCTAAGTACTTTTATGGTGATACGACAGGGAAATTTGCAGCCAATGTATATGAGATTGAAGACGCGGAATTCAGAGTGGATACTTCTTCCAGAAAGTATTACGCTTTTTCGACCTTGCCGGTAAGTGGTGCTCCAATCGGATCTTATGCAGGAGATGCCAAGGACTGGGCTACGGATAGTGTGATCTATCCCGGTTCAGATACACTGACGAATCAATTAAGGATCAAATTGGATGCCGCCACATTGGCCAAATTTGCCGGTATGACGGATGCTGATTTGCACAACAATGCAAGTTTCCTGAATTTTTTCAATGGTGTATTTGTTCAGCCGGATTGGAGTTCAGGTCCTGAATATGCCAAAGCTTTGTATTACTTCATCCTGTCCGGAGGTGTTTCCGGATTCCTGGATGATGCAAGGTTGGAGTTGTATTTTAGTCTGGAAAGTAGCGGAAGTTCGCAAGGGATGGTTAGTTTTCCCTATAATACCAAGTATTCTGCATTCTTTAATCATATTGATAAAGAATATACCGGTTTTCCTGCGGCTCCCTATGCCTCCACAGGTGTGGAAATGGATTCATTACTGGTAACCGGTGGCCCCGGATTTCAGACTGATATCGTGCTGAGTCATTTAGACCAGATTCCGGCTCAATCTATGGTCCACCTGGCAAGGCTGGAGCTGAATGTGAAAAAAGAAGCATTCAGTAAGGTTTTTTCACATCCTAATTTGTTGATAATGAGTGTGGTAAATAGTGATGGGTCATCTGTTACTTTGGCTGATTACCAGATTGTAGCTGCCGGAGATGCCTCTTATCAGCTATTACAAGCCAATCAGGCCAAAGAATTTGTAGGAGGATTTCCAATAGATAAGCTGATCGATAATGAAGAATACGATACTTATGTATTAAATTTCCCCAGAGAGGTACAGAAGGCTATTTTGGAAGGTAAGAATCAGCTAACTTTGAGGCTCTATCCGTATTATCAGCTACCTGGTGCATACAGATTGATTGCTCGGGGATTTGAACTGGGCGGAAATGCTAAAGCCAAAATAAATATAATTTATACAAAACCCTAATTATAAAATATATGTGCGGAATCGTAGGATATATCGGGAGCAAACAAGCTTACCCCGTCCTGATCAAAGGATTAAAAAGATTAGAGTACAGAGGCTATGATAGTGCAGGTGTGGCCCTTATCAACAAAAACAATGAATTGAATTTCTATAAGAAAGCCGGTAAAGTGACGGAATTAGAGGATTATGTATTGGATAAAGATGTAAGCGGCACAGTCGGGATAGGTCATACCAGGTGGGCAACTCATGGTGTGCCCAATGATATCAATGCACATCCGCATATGTCACAATCAGGCAGGCTGGTGATCGTTCATAATGGAATTATCGAGAATTATTCTTCCATTAAGGAACAATTAAAAAATAAGTATAACTACAATTTTCAATCAGATACCGATACGGAGGTTTTGTGTAACCTCATCGAATTGATCTTGATCAAAGAGAATGTATCGATTGAGGATGCTGTTCGCTTAGCCTTGCTGGAGGTGGTAGGTGCATATGCGATAGTGGTATTGGATAAGGAAAACCCGGATACCATAGTTGCTGCCCGGAAAGGCAGTCCTATGGTAGTAGGTATCGGAAAAAGGGAATTTTACATTGCTTCTGATGCATCACCAATAGTTGAATTTACAAAGAATGTAGTTTATCTTGATGATCAGGAATATGTGGTCCTGCAGCGTGATCAGCCCATAAGGATTAAAAATCTGGCCAATGATGAAGTAACACCTTTCATCCATGAATTACAGCTTGACCTGGAAGAGATTGAGAAGGGCGGGTATGAACATTTTATGCTTAAGGAGATCAATGAGCAAGCCAAAGTATTCAAAGATGCCATCAGGGGTAGAATGAATGCACAGGAAGGATGGATCAAGATGGGAGGTATATCGGACTATATCAATAAAATAAACAACGCAAAACGTTTTATCATCACAGCTTGTGGTACTTCTTATCATTCCGGGTTATTAGCAGAATACCTGATCGAAGACCTTGCCCGGGTGCCGGTAGAGGTCGAGTATGCATCTGAATTCAGATACCGTAATCCTATTATTAATGAGAATGATGTAGTAATTGCCATCTCCCAATCCGGGGAGACCGCAGATACGCTGGCGGCTATGGAGCTCGCGAAAAACAGGCACTCCCTGTTGTATGGTATCTGTAATGTGATCGGTTCTTCTATTGCCCGTTTTTCGCATGCAGGGTCCTATACACATGCCGGCCCGGAGATCGGTGTGGCATCTACCAAGGCATTTACCAATCAGGTCATTATCCTGACCCTGATTGCCTTGCAAATAGCACAGCATAAAGGAACTATTTCCGTATCTGAGTTGAGAAGGATTTTATTTGAGATCGAATCGCTTCCTGCCAAGATGGAAGAAACGCTCAAATTGGATCAAAAAGTAAAAGAAATAGCAGAGAAGTTCTATGATGTGCCTAACTTCCTGTATTTGGGAAGAGGGTATAACTATCCTGTTGCACTGGAAGGAGCTTTGAAGCTGAAAGAAATATCTTATATTCATGCTGAAGGCTATCCTGCGGCAGAGATGAAGCATGGACCTATAGCTTTAATAGATGAGCAGATGCCCGTCGTATTCCTGGCTACCAATACAAGCGCACACGAGAAGATCGTTTCGAATATTCAGGAAGTGAAAGCGCGAAAAGGTAAAATCATTTCTGTCATCAATGAGGGGGATGAAGTGATTAAAGAACTTTCGGACTATTCTATCGAGATCCCGAAAACAGAGGAGATCCTGTCACCGATTCTTACAAATATCCCGTTACAGCTGCTTTCCTATCATATTGCAGTATTGCGGGGAGCTAATGTAGATCAACCCCGTAATTTGGCTAAATCCGTTACAGTAGAGTAGGGCTTGAAAAAATGAAATGGAATATGGGGTTCTTGAAAAGGAACCCCATATCTTTTTATTGAACAGTCCAGCAGGAAGCAATTCCTTAAGTTTTAAACCATATCGGAGCCTGATTTAAATAGGCGTATGAACCGGACCACTGCCGCGACAACCGCAAAAAAGATGGCAAATTTGATCATTCCTGCCAAAAAGAAGAGCAGAGGCTATAGGCATCATTCCTCCTAAAAACCAGTAAATAGTACCCTGGATCCAGTACAATAGGATGATGCCCAAAACTAATCCATAAACCGTACCTGTCTTCAGAGCGTTCCTGTAGGTACGGGATTCCATAATGCTGTACAACAAGGTATCATAGATATAAAGCTCAGCCAGCCTGCAGAGTAGAACAATGTGGTGGCATATAGAGCTGCAGAAACCGCAGGGAATATGATAATGTATTTAAATGTGCAGGTATCGGGCAGGGTTGATCTTCGCTAATCCCTGACTTTTGTTCATTCAAAGACAACGCAATAGTATTATAATTATAAAAATATAAAAAATAGTTTATGAGCAGCGTATCTTTCTGGAGAGCTTAATTCAGGGGATTACCATCCCGCGTATATTATCGGAATACCGTATCGGAATGCTGATTTGACTATGTACAGTGCTTATCTTTTAAATGAAATATGTATGGTACAGATGAGGAATCCTGATCTGAAATTAATGTATATTATCCTTTAAGATCAGCCAATCTTCAGCCAATAAGCACGGAGCAATATTATTTTCTGCATATTTTTTTAAAAATTTAAGAAATAAATTTGGTACAGTAAAAAATAATTATACCTTTGCAGTCCAATTTAAAAAAAAGGAAGTTTTTTTGATATGTCACAGCGCATTAGAATTAAGCTAAAATCTTACGATCACAACCTGGTGGATAAGTCTGCTGAGAAGATTGTAAAAACAGTTCGTAATACAGGAGCAGTAGTGTCAGGTCCAATCCCTTTGCCTACTCAGAAAAAAATCTTTACCGTATTGCGTTCTCCTCACGTTAACAAGAAAGCTCGTGAGCAGTTTCAGTTAGCTACACATAATAGAATGCTGGACATTTATACCAATTCTTCCCGTACTGTAGATGCGTTGTCCAAATTGGATCTGCCTAGCGGGGTAGAAGTGGAAATCAAAGCATAAAAGATATCTTCTCCAGAAGAAGAAAGTAGTTCT
>JAHHDV010000001.1 GCA_019739295.1 Taibaiella sp. | reverse complement strand
GGCAGAAACCTGCCAGTGGACATGATGGCCGCTGATGTAGTCCATAGCTTGCTTCAGGTCTGATGATATTTCCTTGTGGGTGATTGAAGCTCCGTTGGCCAACCGGTAGTTGATATTCACTACGGCCGCTTCCGGCCATTTTTCTGCTATCATAGGCTGTATGAAGGTCATGTCGCTTTTATCGCCTCCGGACCAGGCGCCCCCATGGATCAATACGATGACTTTGGTGTTTGTATTTCTGTCTTCAGGGAGATATACATCCATTCTTTGCATGGGGTCAGGACCGTATGCTACGTTGAGCATGGTACTGTCCGATAAGCCTGAAGGATAAGGTTGTGGCCCGTTGCCAGGCGTACAGGCATTTAAAACAATAACAGAAGCGAGCCAGCAGGCTGTATATTTAACTTGTGCCATGGAAATATTCAGTTGAATCCAGCGGTTTATAACTGCTAAGTTCATATTCGTAGTCCTTTTATGATGAAAAAGCTTGTTAAAATCTTCATGCGAAGATGTTGATCATGTTTAGATAACAAAGAAGTTTTGTTTAATTTCGTATATGCCTTCTTTTAAAGTTCATAGTGATTATCAGCCGGCCGGTGATCAGCCCGCCGCTATAAAGCAATTAACCAATGGTGTCCTTTCCGGAGAGAAACACCAGACCCTGCTGGGTGTGACAGGTTCTGGCAAAACCTTCACCATGGCTAATGTCATTGAACAGGTTCAGAAACCTACATTGGTGATTACGCATAACAAGACTTTAGTGGCTCAGCTGTACGGGGAGTTCAAACAGTTTTTCCCGGATAATCTGGTAGAATACTTTGTGTCTTACTATGATTATTATCAACCGGAAGCCTATCTCCCGGTTTCGGATATGTATATCGAAAAAGACCTTTCTATCAATGAGGAATTGGAAAAACTGAGATTGAGAACAACAAGTGACCTTCTGAGCGGCAGAAGAGATATCCTGGTGGTAGCATCCGTGAGTTGTATCTATGGCACCGGTAATCCTACTGCTTATGAAGACAGTATCATCCGCATAGCCCAGGGAGAAAGAAAATCACGGAATCAGTTCCTGCACGAACTTGTCGAATCTTTATACAACCGCAGCCAGGGAGCTTTCGAAAGGGGAACCTTCAGGGTCAAAGGAGACACTGTTGACATCAATTTACCTTATGTAGATGCAGGATCTATGGCTTTCCGGGTCACCTTCTTTGGGGATGAGATAGAGACCATCGAAACATTTGATCCCAACTCGGGAAAGAGAATCAATATACTGCAGAATGCAGCTATTTATCCTGCTAATATGTATGTGGCTCCTAAAGGGCAAATGGCAGAGATCATCAGGGAGATACAGGATGAGATGCACCAGCAGGAAGCTTATTTCAAAAGTGTGGGGAAGCTGATAGAAGCGCAGAGAATAAAGGAAAGAGTGAGTTATGATGTAGAGATGATACAGGAATTGGGTTACTGTAACGGTATCGAGAATTACTCCAGGTTCCTGGACAGGAGAAATTATGGGGAACGCCCCTTTTGCCTGATTGATTATTTCCCAAAGGATTTTTTATTAATTGTAGATGAAAGTCATGTGACCATACCCCAGGTATCCGGTATGTATGGTGGAGACCGGAGCAGAAAAATGAACCTGGTGGATTTCGGGTTCAGGCTGCCTTCCGCTCTGGATAACAGGCCACTTAATTTTCACGAATTTGAATCTATGGTCAACCAGGCCATTTATGTGAGCGCTACTCCCGGTAAATATGAACTGGAGCAATCTGAAGGCGTTATTGCGGAGCAGGTCGTCCGCCCTACGGGACTTCTGGATCCTCCTATTGAAGTACGGCCCAGCCTGAACCAGATTGATGACCTGCTGGATGAGATAGATAAGCGCGTACAGAAAGGCGACCGGGTATTGGTGACGACACTGACGAAGAAGATGGCAGAAGAGCTGGACAAATATCTTCAGAGGATCAATGTCCGCTCCAAGTACATCCATAGTGATGTGGACACATTGGAGCGGGTGGAAATTCTTAGAGAATTACGCCTGGGAATAATAGATGTGCTGGTCGGGGTGAACCTGCTGAGAGAGGGCCTGGATCTTCCTGAAGTAACATTAGTCGCCATCCTGGATGCGGACAAGGAAGGGTTCTTGAGAGATGAAAGATCACTGACCCAGATGGCGGGTCGTGCCGCGCGCAATTCGGAAGGGCTTGTGATTTTCTATGCAGACAAGGTTACCGACAGTATGCAGCGGACGATAGATGAGACCCAAAGAAGGAGAGAAAAGCAAATCCAGTACAACCTGGAACATCATATCACTCCTACTACTGTAAAAAAATCTGTACAGCAGATTTTAGGACAAACTTCTGTACTGGAGATCAAAGGTGAGGAGTCATCTTATAATATGGCAGCGGAATCGGGAAATCAGGTCACAGAGGAACAGGTGCAATACAGCGATGCAAAAGACCTTAAGAAACAGATCGAACAAACCAGAAAAGCTATGGAACAGGCTGCCAGGAACCTGGATTTCCTGGAGGCGGCAAGACTGAGAGATATCATGTTTGCGATGCAGAAGCAGTTGGGAGAAGAGTAGAACTGGAGGCTTGCCCTGCTGAGGCAGATCAGACCGGGGACAAAAAAAGAGGCTGTAAACAGCCTCCTTATATTATCATATTATCTACATCAAAAACGTGATTATTTTGCAGCTTTGATGTTCAATTTTAAATTGATTTTTTTGTTGATGAATTTGTCTTTGATCGTTTCATCACTCATGAACTTGATGTTCCATTCAGTCCTGTCGATGTTCATTTCACTTGCAGCTTCGATAGTATTATCGGTTACATTCACTTTAGCAGGGAAAGAGATGTTCTTGGTAACACCTTTCAAAGTCAGGTTACCGCTGATCACATGGGAAGCGTCTTTGTAATCTACCTTATCAGCAGAATCGGCAACTTTTACAGCGGTGATTTCGAATTTACCGGTTGGGTGATCAGTCACATTGAAGAAATCATCTTTGTTTGCGGGATCACCTGTACCCAACAAGTGACCTACAAGACCTGCATTTTTGGCAGAATCTTTAATATCCAATACCTTGATAGAAGCAATATCGATAATAAAACTACCACCGTTCAATGCCTTGTTTGCATCTACGGTTAAAGTACCTTCTTTCAGGTTGATCGTACCATTGTGGCCGTCCCCGGTAGGCTTGCTTCCCATCCATTCGATAACAGAAGCAGTAGGATCTACTTTATAGGCAGCATCTGCAGTTTTGTTGGAATCTACTTGTTGGGCATCCGTTCCTTTTACTTCTGTAGCGTCAGGAGTGTTGTCGCAGCTTGCGAAAAGTACGGCAGCTGCAGCTAATGATAAGAATAATTTGTTCATGGGCTTTTGTAAATTTTTTGGCAAAGGTATTGAGAACGAAGAATTTAAAAAAGCTTTATAATTAAAAAATAAAAATAGTTTAATAAACAATGCTTATACTTCCTTAAGGGAAATATTCTTTTTGGTTATAACCAGCCGATGCATACTCCCGAATTTTAAGGGGAAATTCTCGTTGTCGTGACCCGTCGGGAAGCCCATACATACAGGGTAATCATAATCCGCAAAATGTTCTGAAAGAATGGTTTCCAAGTCTGATCCAAATGGCCTGGCCGTATCTTCACTATCCGAAAACTGCCCTAGGATAACACCTGCCAGGTGATCCAGAAGCCCGGCACGTTTGAGCTGCAGCAGCATCCTGTCGATTTTATAAAGATGCTCCCCGATATCTTCCAGGAACAGGATATTCCCCATGGTTTGTACTTCCGATGGTGAACCGATACCGTGTGTGACCATGGCCAGGTTTCCTCCTACGAGTATGCCTTCTGCCTTTCCGGCCCGGTTGGCAGGGTGAAGGGGAATAGGGTAGAGGTTATTTTTCTTCCCGGTCAGCATTTTCCGGACCGCATCTGCGATCCTGCCGGGATCATACCCGTCTTTAGGTATATAGGCTGCACACATAGGTCCATGGATGCTGGCGATCTTTAGCCTGGATTGAAGATGATTATGCAGCAGGGTGATATCACTGAAACCACAGATCCATTTTGGATGCTTTTTGAATTTTCGGAAATTCAGCCTGTCGATAATGCGGCTCATGCCATAGCCCCCCCTGCCCATAATGATCGCATGTATGCTGTCATCATCCAGATAGCATTGCAGTTCTTTCCATCTTTCTTCATCAGTACCGGAGAAATAATTCGTACTGTCACTGCCGATTGTTTTCCCGACGATCACCTTCATCCCCCAGGACATGAAGGTTTGTACGGCATGTTCAATTTTGGATTTTTCCAGGTATCCTGCAGGGCAGGTAATCGCGATGGTATTTCCTTTCTTGAGGTAAGGGGGCAGCAACATATGATATGTGGAGTTTAGGCTTTAACAGCGGGCAATTTAGCGCATTATTATCATTTATGAGACCAGGGTAGCCTTACACTGAATAAAATGGAAATAAAATAGATAATGAAAATATAAAATACAATAAGATGACTTGATTTCATGTTATCCCTGATGAATTCCGGTTACCTTTGATCACTTATCAGAATTTCTATTGCTCATGAGATGGATATGTATACTCACCTCCCTGTTCTGGATCCAGTTGGTACAAGCCCAGGACAAAGTCACGGTTAGCGGTTATGTCAAGGACCTTGCTTCAGGAGAAACGGTTGTAGATGCTTTCATCTTCTTTGATGGAACGGATGCTTCCGGGACTACCAATGCATATGGTTTTTATTCCATCACTGTTCCGCAGGGAACTTATACCATCAGGTGCATCGCTACAGGCAGAACGGAATTTTCCCAGAATATAGAAGCGGTCCGGGATGTGAAGCTGGATATCCTGTTGAACAATTTTTCAGAACAATTGGAAGGAGTGGAGATTACCGCTACCCGCCAGGATGCCAATGTCAGTAATACCCAGATGGGAACCAATACATTGACGACCGAGCAGATCAAGAAGCTTCCTGTGATCTTCGGAGAGACGGATATATTGAAAGCCATCCAGTTGCTTCCGGGGGTACAGTCTGCGGGCGAAGCCAATTCCGGTTTTTATGTCCGGGGCGGCGGACCGGATCAGAACCTGATCTTACTGGATGATGCTGTCGTCTATAACAGCGGTCACCTGTTCGGGTTTTTCTCCATCTTCAATTCCGATGCGATCAAGAAGGCTACATTGATCAAAGGAGGAATGGGGGCTAATTATGGCGGAAGACTGTCTTCGGTTCTGGATGTAACCATGAAGGATGGTAATAACCAGTCTTTCCATGGTGAGGGAGGGATCGGGCTCATAGCATCCCGGTTGACCCTCGAGGGACCTATCCACAAGGATAAAGGGAGCTTCATCCTGTCCGGCCGGAGAACTTATGTGGATATCCTGTCTAAACCTTTCCTGAAGCCTGAGTATAAGAGCAATGGGTATTACTTCTATGATGCCAATGTTAAGGCCAATTATATCCTGGGTAAAAAAGACAGGTTGTATGCCAGCGGATACTTCGGCAGAGATGTGTTCAACTTTGCCGGGCAAAGCGGAAACTTCAATGCAAAGATTCCCTGGGGGAATACCACGGCAACACTTCGCTGGAACCATGAGTGGTCCAATAAGCTGTTCATGAATACTACCGTGATTTATAATGATTACAAATTTGAATTGCAGGCCTCCCAGGGACCCATGGATATAAAATTATTGAGCGCTATCAGGGACTATGGCGCAAAAGTCGATTTTGATTATTACCTGAACAATAACCACAGCATTAAATTCGGGACACAATACACCTATCACCAGTTCCTGCCCAACCAGTTCAGCGGGGAGTCGGATTCCGTAGCCTTCCAACCCAATAATGCTTTGAAGAAATTTGGTCATGAGATGTCTGTGTATGCTTTAGACGAATTTGACATCGGGGACCATATCAGGATCAATGCAGGTATCCGGTATTCCTGGTTTACCCAGGTAGGACCCTATACTTCCTATACTTTCAACAATGATCAGATCAGGACAGACAGTATTAATTATGCCAAAGGTGATCCGGTGGTGACTTACGGTGGATGGGAGCCGAGACTCAATACGCGCTTCAGGATCAATGATCATTCATCTGTTAAGGCCAGTGTAACCCGGAGTATGCAATACCTGCACCTGGTCTCTAACAATGGTTCCACCTTGCCTACAGATGTGTATGTCCCCAGCACTGCATTAGTGAAGCCCCAGTATTCCTGGCAGTATGCTGCAGGATATTTTCATAACTGGCTGGACAATGCTCTGGAGACCAGTATAGAGGTATATTACAAGGACCTGCGCAACCAGATCGAATACAGGAACGGCTATACCCAGGGTTTGGGTGATCCGGAGTGGGATTTTGTGTATGGAAGGGGATATGCCTATGGTGCGGAATTCCTGATCAATAAGACACAGGGGAACTTCACAGGCTGGATAGGGTATACCCTGTCCTGGACCTGGCGGGATTTTGAAGAGCTGAATGGAGGGAAGCCTTTCCCGGCCAAGTACGACCGGAGACATGACTTATCTGTTGTAGGCACTTATGAGCTGAATAAGAAATGGACATTTTCTTCCGTGTTCGTATTCGGTACGGGCAATGCCATCACCCTTCCTACGGACCTTTATTTTATAGAAGGTAACCTGATCCAGCATTTTTCAGAAATGAACCAGTTCCGCATCCCGAATTACCACCGGCTGGATCTATCCGTCACATGGGTCCCCAAAGGTGACCGGCCTGACAGGAAGTTCAGGAGCTCCTGGAATTTCAGTATATATAACGTTTATTCCAGGCTGAATCCTTACTTTATGTACCTGGACATGAACGGCTCCCTGGGAAGCGGAGGTACAGACATCCGGGTGATGAAAGTCAGCATTTTCCCGATTATACCGAGCATCACCTGGAATTTTAAGTTTTAGGTTGTTTCGGAAATGGCAGGTTGTTTAGATACCGATGGATTTCATTCATAGTCAACCTGGAATACGGATTGTAAAATTAAACAGGTTTTTTTTGACCGTAAGCCTATCTGTAACATTTAGTTTAACCATCTTTTTAAATAGCACCCACACCTCATTTTCTTGCTTTTCAGGCAAGGCTTTGTAATTTTGGATATTGGCGGCAGTTATGCCGGGGCTTATGCAAAAAATAATATTTCTTCTTTCTGTTGTTTTTCTTGCTAATCCTTGTTTTTCTCAAACAGGCGGGGAACAGATTGCCAATCCTAACCTCCGGAATGTACCGGACCCCATTGGATATGTGAATGACTTTGCCATCGTTTTGGATAGCCTTGACCGGGCATACCTGGAAACAAAACTTGGCGACTTTGACAAACAAACCACAAATCAAATTGTCATTATCATTTTAGATTCTGATGAGCTGACAGAAGAAAACTTTGACAGGTATGCACTATATATATCCAACTATTGGGAAGTCGGGACTAAAGAAAAAAATAACGGATTAACAATTGTAATAAGTCCTGTATTGAGGAGGATAAGAATAAATACGGGCTTGGGAACAGAAAAGATATTGACAGATGAAATTTGTAAAGATGTATTGCAAACGATCATTGTTCCTGAATTTAAAGATGGAAATTATTTTGAAGGATTGGACCAAGCAACTGATGAATTCATAAGGCTCTGGAAATAATACATTGCCGTTATGGGAGTATAACAATATTATTCCAAATGAAAGAAATATATATACAAGACAGAACTTTTGAAGGAAATGACCTGCTGGCGAAGGGTGAATACGAGCATTGTACATTCAATAGTTGTGATTTTTCCGGTAAAGACCTTTCTGAATTCCGGTTCATAGACTGCACATTCAGCGGTTGTAATTTCACTTTGACAAAACTCGGTAAGACCGCGTTTCAGAACATTCAATTCAAAGACTGTAAAATGTTAGGACTCCGGTTTGACACCTGTAATGAATTTGGACTTTCTTTTTCGTTTGATGGTTGCCAGCTCAATCATTCTTCTTTTTACAAGACCAGGATCAGAAAGACTATTTTCAAGAATTCACAGTTAGCGGAAACCGATTTTGCAGAGGCAGACCTGACAGGTGCCGTATTTGACAACTGCAACCTGGCACAGGCAGTTTTTGACCACACAGTGCTTGAAAGATCTGATTTCCGGACTGCTTATAACTATTCGATTGACCCGGAGATCAACCGGATCAAGAAAGCCAGGTTTTCACTTTTGGGCATTGCGGGACTTGTAGACAAATACGATATCGATATAGAAAAGTGACCTTCAAGGACAGGAAGCTTATATGAAGGAGTGTGTCGGGAAGTAAACGGCAATGAGCTTTGCCGCTTACAATATGGATGACCTCCGGAGCTGTTTTACTACGGGACGAAAAGAAATATCCCGGGACGATAGAAAACATATTCCCAAAAGCTGGATCTGGTGATGATATCCATCGAAAAATATTCGTCATTTATCGAAAAACCAATCCGTGAAATATTAATTTTTGGAATAATGTTCTATTTTTGATGCATCAACAAAATAAAAACAACAGAGCATGAAAAAAGGTTTATTGGTATTTATCGTTATCCTTCTTGTGTTATTGGTAGGAGGGTGTAGTGTGTATAAAAACATACAGAACGGGCTCAATGCTTCCGAACAGGACGTAAAGGCCAAATGGGCAGAAGTTCAGAACCAATATCAAAGAAGGTATGATCTGGTAGATAACCTGGTGCGAACCGTAAAAGCTGCGGCAGAGCATGAGAAGACTACGCTTGAAGCGGTGATCAATGCAAGGGCAAAAGCTTCTTCTATTACTGTGGATCCTGCTGATCTTACACCTGAGAAGCTGAGGGAATTCCAGGCGGCACAGGGAGAATTGAGCCAGGCATTGGGAAGGCTGATGGTCGTGCAGGAACAGTATCCCAATCTTAAAGCCAATGAGAACTTCCTCAATCTCCAGGCTCAACTGGAAGGGACGGAAAACCGCATAGCGGTAGCCAGGGGGAATTTCAATACTTCCGTACAGGCCTACAATACGAAGGTGAAGAACTTTCCTACCAGTATAGTGGCAGGATGGATGGGCTTCAAGGAAAGGGCAGAATTCCAGGCTGACCCGAATGCCCAGAAAGCGCCCCAGGTAAATTTCGATAATTAAACCAGGCGGTATTCAGAATTTTATATAAAAAGTATGCCTGGGTATCATTGATTCGGGCATACTTTTTTCTTTCCCGGAGCGATCCCGCTCTGTCAACAAGTATTCAATCTATGGGATTTTTAAAAAGACATACGACCAGCAGAGGGTTGCTATCCGAGGAAGATCAGGTCCGGATCACCAATGCAATAGCCAAAGCGGAGATCACCACTTCCGGGGAGATCAGGGTATATATCGAGAATCAATGTGCTGCACCGTCCGCACTGGACAGGGCTGCAGAGGTGTTCAATAAGCTGGAAATGCACAAGACCACATTGCGGAACGGCGTACTTATCTATGTGGCCCTCCAGGATCATGTAGCAGCTATATTCGGGGATGAGGGTATCTACCGGAAGACCGGAGGCCAGCAGTACTGGGAAGAGGAATTTGAAGTTTTCCGCCAGCATTTGTCCCATGGGGAAGTGGTGGAAGGAATAGAGCATGTGGTCGGGGATATCGGCTATTCGCTTGCAGAATATTTTCCTTATGTGCCGGGTACGGATAAGAATGAATTGCCCGATGAAATCGTATTTGGACAAGATGATAAAATTTAGATCGTGATTAAAATATTTACGCCATTGAACAGGATTTTCTCCTTAGTGATGATCAGCATTTGGTTCCTGATACCGGATGTATCCGGTCAGGATCACTATTTCCCGGAACCGATGCAACCCAAAAGGCTGGTGAACGATTTTGCGGGGGTCATGTCAAGCTCTGAGATTTCTTCTTTAGAGAATAAATTACTGGATTATAACCATACTACTTCTATCGAGATCGCTATTGTCACGGTTGATACCCTATACGGTTATGATGTCAGTGATTATGCATTCAAGCTGGGAGAGAAATGGGGGATAGGCAAAGCGGATAAAGACAACGGTGTGCTGATACTGGCCAGCATCAGGGACCGGAAGATGTTTATAGCGACAGGATACGGGATGGAAGGTGTATTGCCCGATGCGATCGCCTCGCAGATCTACCGGAATGAAATGGTTCCCGAGTTCAGGTCGGGAGATTATTACCAGGGATTTTCCAGGGCAGCAGATGCCATTGTTGCCGTTTCAAAAAATGAATATAAGGCTGATCCTTCCAAAGCACCTTCATCCAAAGGGGGAACGATCAAAAGTATACTGTTTTTCCTGTTGATATTTTTTATCCTGTTCATTATCATTATCCGTAAGGGTGGTAAAGGCGGCGGCGGGACTTATGTAAGCAGAAGAGGCGCAGATATCATTACAGGAAGCATCCTGGGCGGTTTATTGAGAGGAGGAAGCAGTGGTGGCAGTTGGGGTGGCGGTGGCGGCTGGGGAAGCGGTGGCGGTGGATTTGGTGGTTTCGGTGGTGGGAGCTTCGGTGGCGGCGGTGCAGGCGGCAGCTGGTAGAAGGCCCTTACTTGTATACTTCTTTAGGTGATTAGATTTTCTTTATTTTGCTATATAATTACAGGGACACCTGATCCTGCTTAGATAGCTCCTCACCTCATCAGCTTTAAGAGCAGTATGATTGATCCAGGAGTACCTGAGGTCTTTAAAGACTGTATAGAATCACGGGGCCCAGCTTTACCAATTCACAGAAATCACTAGACGAATAACCGATCTTAAAGAAATTTTCAATGATATCAGGCATCCAGTACCAGCCGGGGCCTGTATCAAACACATAGCCGTTGGCTGTAACACTTTGTACATCTGCGAACGGTAATGTCGTGTTTTTCCAGATTAGATACACTTATAGCCTTGTTAAGAAAGGGATGCAGCCGAAGAAGGGCCTGAAAAATCGTTCACAGGTGGGAAAACAAACGCTTTTTTGGCAATAAAACTATTTAATATATTCATAGTGATATATAATTAAAGTCAGGTTATTTCAGGGAGGTAATCATCCAGGCTGTTTTTTTCTTTATTCGTATAGTTTTCAAAATGAAAATCATCCAGTTTCTTCAGCATGGAAGCCAGTTGCTCTTTTTCAGGATAAGTCAATTCACCGGTAGAGATCTTACCCAGAGTGTTCATTTTTTCAAATGTCCTGAAAAGCTCGGATTTTCCTGTATCCGTGAGTGATATCAGCTGGCTTCTCTGATCGTTGGGATTATCCTGCTGGCTGAGCATTCCATTCTTAATCAAGCGGTTAATGATCTCGATACCGCTGCTTTTTTCGATGACGTTTCTTTTGATCAGATCTGTTTTGGATATGGACTGGAACTGCATTACCGTAATGAGCATACTGAATTCTTCTATAGATCTTATGGTAGTTTCGGCAAATGCGAGCTTAGCGTAAAATTTGATATAGCGGTAAAGGAAGAGGATGTGCTGGGCAATAACCCTATCTATATTATTCTCGACAAACCGGGCCCGATCCTCAACAGAGAAACTTTTCTGAGCCACGAATGTGTTTTTTGAGGCTTTCGAGGTCTGTCTGCGGGTTTATAAACTTGAAAAAAGCATTTAAGGAGAGGTTTTCTTTATCTTCTGCATACTGCTCGTATTGTTGCAGTTTTTCAATAATTATTTTTAAAATACCTATAATGTTCATTACTTAAAATATCGAATTTAAAAGTGTGTTTTTGTTCTAAAAATAAATTTTTTATAATAAAAAGGTATAATTTTGTACAAAAAATTAAGAATTTATGAGATCTCTTTACATAATATTCGCTTTTTTATCAATTGCTCCTGCTTATGCACAAAATATGGGCAATATAAATGGAGTGGTGAAGGACAGGAATACGCAGGGGGTATTGCCGGGAGCAGGGATTGTTCTCGCAGGAGCGGACACGGTGTATGCCAATGCTGATGAGCAGGGTAGCTTCTCTATAGAGGCTCCGGTCGGAAAATATAATCTGTACATTGAATTTGTGGGATATGATACCGTAAAATTATATAATCTTAATGTCAATTCCGGTAATGCGCAGATTATAGAGGTAGAAATGGAAGCGAGACCGGAGCAGCTGGAAGGATTTGTATATACCTATGCCCAGTCCGTGCGGGCTACAGATATGATCACCCCGCTTTCGACTCAGAAGCTTGGGAAGGAAGAGATTCAATCTAATCCCGGTGGGAATTTTGATGTGTCGAAAGTAATACAGGTGCTACCCGGGGTAGCCGGTGGTACTACGGCAAACAGGAATGATATCATAGTACGCGGAGGAGGACCCGGCGAAAATGTGTATTATCTGGATGGTATTGAAATTCCTGTATTGAACCATTTTCAGACGCAAGGCGCAAGCGGTGGCGCAACAGGAATTCTGAACGTTTCGTTCATCAGTGATGTGCAGCTTACTTCTTCTGCATTTGATAGCCGTTATGATAACGTCCTGGCTTCTACATTTGTTATCCGGCAGAGGAATGGTAACCCGGAGCGGCTAAGTGGGAATATCAGGCTTTCCGGCAGCGAGCTGGCGGCAACGTTCGAGGGTCCGCTGGGTAGAAACACGACGTTTCTTGCATCCGCCAGGCGTTCCTATTTACAGTTTTTATTCCGTATTCTTGACCTGCCCATACGCCCCGATTACTGGGATTTTCAATATAAAGTGCACCATAGATTCAACAGCAAGACGGAGCTGACCCTGATCGGCCTCGGAGCGATAGATCATTTCAGAATGGAGGCGCCCGATGAAGCAGATGCAGAAAATGAATATATCCTTCGGTCCAATCCATTGATCGATCAATGGAATTATACGGTTGGCGCTTCTTTGAAGCGCTTGATCAGCAACGGGTATTACACTGTCGCCCTAAGCCGGAATATGTTCTACAACGGCGCTGAAAGGTATGAAAATAATGCCTTAAAGAGCGGCAACCCGCTTTTCAGCCTGAATAGTCATGAGATCGAGAACAAGCTAAGGATCGATGTGCATCAGATCCTGAATGGCTGGAAATTCAGCTACGGGATGGGCATACAATATGTAAAGTATGATGCCGGTCTTTTTAATACCCTGAGAAAGGAAGAAGTCGATGAGGACGGGACTGTTCTGGTCCCGGGTGTCAGCATCAGAAGTAATACGGCTATTGATTTCTATAAGGCAGGCGCTTACCTGCATACCGGGAAATACTTTTTTAATGATCGTTTGCTGTTGTCGGGAGGGCTTCGCACCGATGTGAATACATTCACTACCGCGGGAATGAATCCCTTACGGACAGTATCGCCCAGGCTGTCTTTTTCCTACACTTTGGATAGCAGGTGGAACTTGTCCGCTTCTGTGGGAAATTATTACAAGCTGCCCGCATATACTGCCCTGGGTTATAGAGATACGAACAGCATATTGGTAAATAAGGATTTAAAATATATCCGGTCGGTTCACTACACGGTCGGGACACAATTTATTCCAAGAAATGATTTCAGGTTGACGGTAGAAGCATTTTATAAGGATTACAGTGGATATCCTGTCTCTATGAGTAATGGTATCTCTCTGGCTAATATAGGGACTGATTTTAGCGCTGTGGGCAATGATATTTATGCTTCGACAGGCAAAGGCAGGGTTTACGGTATTGAAGCCTATGTACAGCAAAAGCTGGTAAAGCAACTCTTCTATGTAGTAAGCGCTACTTTTTATAAGTCGGAGTTTTCCGGCTCTGACGGTGTATTCCGGCCATCTACATGGGATTACGGATATATTCTTTCCTCCACATTGGGATATAAGTTCAAAGGGAACTGGGATATGGGTATAAAGTACAGGATAGCAGGAGGACAACCTTACACACCATTTGATATGGATCGCTCCAGGGCGCTGTACCTAACTACTGGCCAGGGCACGTACGATTATACAAGGTTGAACGGTGGGCGACTGCCGCTCTTTCACCAACTTGACCTGAGAGCAGACAAGAAATTTAATTTCAAAAACACCAGTCTTATACTCTTTGCTGATTTTCAGAATGTATTATACTACAGGACACCTTCTCTTCCCAAATATACATTTGAACGGAATGCGGATAATTCAGGCTTTGCCACGACCGACGGTAACCCTGTAATGGTAGACGGAAGTAATGCCATTCCTGTAATACTGTCCCAAAGATCTGCTACTATTGTTCCGGCGATAGGATTTATATTTGAATTCTGACACTCAGAGATCAGTACAGAAGAGTAACTGCAGGTGCTTTGGGTTAGCATCTGCATACATGACCGGGGTGCAGTACATCCGAACCTGAACATCCCAGGGACCCGGCCGGGAACATCCGGGTGACATACTATAGAACTGTTTTTAAGTTCAGGGAATTTCAGATATCCGCACTGTCAGATTTATTCGTTCCCGGTCGGGCCGCGGGATATATCTTTTCCTTATTTTTGCCCTTTATGGAAGGTGTTCCAGTGAATATACTTTTTACCATTTTAAAAAATAAACAATGTCAGCAAAATCATTCTACAACAGGTTAGCAGAAGAATTAAAGGAAATAGATGCAGCCGGTTTATACAAAAAAGAAAGAAAGATAGATTCTGTCCAGGGAGCGGAAATACTGGTAAATGATCAGAAAGTACTGAATTTTTGTGCCAATAATTACCTGGGCCTTTCTTCTCATCCCCAAGTCATAGAAGCAGCTAAAGATACAATTGATGAAAGAGGGTATGGCATGAGTTCGGTCCGCTTTATCTGTGGGACCCAGGATATCCATAAGGAGCTGGAGACAAAGCTTTCCAGATTCTTAGGTACCGAGGATACGATCCTGTACGTAGCCTGTTTTGATGCCAACGGCGGTGTGTTCGAGCCATTGCTGGGAGAGGAGGATGTGATCATTTCGGATGAACTGAACCATGCTTCTATCATTGATGGTGTCAGGTTATGTAAGGCAAAACGTGCGCGCTATAAGAACTGTGATATGAAAGACCTGGAAGACAGGCTTATGGAACATCAGGATGCGCGTACCCGGTTCATCGTTACGGATTCCGTATTTTCTATGGATGGGACCATAGCGCCGTTAGACGAAATCTGTGACCTGGCTGATCGGTATCATGCCATCGTTATGATCGATGAGAGTCACTCTTCCGGCTTTATGGGTAAAACGGGAAGAGGCGTACATGAATTGAAAAATGTAATGGACCGCGTGGACATCATCACCGGTACTTTAGGCAAGGCATTGGGTGGGGCGTCCGGTGGATTTACTTCCGGTAAGAAAGAAGTGGTGGAAATGCTGCGTCAGAGATCCAGGCCTTATTTATTCTCTAATACCGTAGCGCCGAGTGTAGTGGGAGCATCCATTGCGGTACTGGATATGCTGAGCGAAACGACCGAGCTGAGAGATACTTTAGAAGAGAATACCCGGTATTTCCGGGAGAAAATGACTGCCGCAGGTTTCGATATCAAGCCCGGAGAACACCCGATTACACCGATTATGCTTTATGATGCCGTATTGGCACAACAGATGGCATCAAGATTACTGGAAGAAGGAGTGTATGTCATCGGCTTCTTCTATCCGGTGGTTCCGAAAGGCCAGGCAAGGATCCGTGTGCAGATCTCTGCTGCACATACCCGGGAGCACCTGGATAAAGCCATCGCAGCCTTTACGAAAGTAGGCAAGGAACTGGGCGTGATTCAGTAAAAGAAGATGAATATCCCATTAAGGCCGTCAATCCTGTTGACGGCCTTAATTTTTTGTTATGCTTTCCGCAGACCCAAATAGCAGGTAACAGGTGACTGCGGTGCCAATCCGGTATACCAGCGCATAAAAAAATATGACGTATAGGGAAAGGTTCGTGATTTAAATTTGGAAATGAATGTTTAGCTTTGATATCAGTTTCCATAAACCAATTGCTTAGATTGTGAATCGTTTCCTTCTTATCCTTGCCGCTACCTTTTTCCTTTCATCCTGCGGTTCTGTCCGCAATTGGGGTCCGGGAAATAAAGGTATCAGCGATATCCGGTCTTTACACTACCTCACTTCTGTAGAGATTCCTTATAATATGGAGTTCAGGGAGACAGTAGTAGGCGGGCTTTCGGGTATCACTTATGATCACAGGAAGAAGGTATTCTATGTCATCTCCGATGACCGGTCGGAGCATAGCCCTGCAAGGTTTTACGAAGTAGAGATCGGCGGATGGCAGCGTGTACCCCAGGTGGATTTTAAGAATGTAATCTTCCTGCAGACCACTACCGGCAGGCAGTTTGAGTCCAGGGCGGGTTTCCTGGAAACGCTTGAAAAAGGAAAAAGGCCTAAGTACAATACACCTGACCCGGAAGACATCGTATATATTCCCTCCCACAAAGGTTTCGTCTGGGTAAGTGAGGGAGAGCTGGATTCGTTCAATGGCGTGAAGATGCTCGTACATCCTTCTGTTAACCTGATGGAAGCCGGAGGACGGATGCTCTACGCTTATCCTATTCCCAAACAGCTTAAATTCGGAGATGTGTCCGGACCCCGCAGGAATAGTGCTATTGAAGCCGTGAGCCTGTCTCCTTCTGAGGAAAAACTGTTTTTTTGTACGGAGGAACCTTTGATAGAGGACGCACCCAGCCTGGATAGCTATGATACCGGATTTGTCCGGATTTACCAATACAGGAATACTTCCCGGAGCTCAGAAGCATTTTATGCTTATCCGTTGGATATTCCCAACGATCCATCCATCGTTCATTCAGACAGGAAATTCGGTATCTCTGCTTTATGTGCATTGAGTGATAGTACACTATTGGTGCTGGAACGGGCCTTTATCCCCGGTGAAGGGAATAAAGTAAGGCTCTTTAAAGTTGAGCTGAAGACGGAGAACAGGGTCAGGACCAGAAAGCCTTTGCTGGTGGAGAAGGACTATATCCCCTTAGAAAAATCCCTGGTGCTTGATTTTAATACACTTGAAGATTTTCCTATCGATAATATTGAAGGGATGTGCCTGGGACCTGTAGTAGACGGCAAGCAAACTGTGGTTTTTGTTTCCGACAATAACTTCAACGAAAGCCAGAAAACTATTTTTTATCTTTTTCGCACTTATTAGAACCTTTGTTTGTTTAAGGACTTGAATGCAGTGTATTCTTGACCTGATGCAATAGCAGCGCCACACCGTAAGGAAGTGTTGAATCATATACCGGTGCGATAAATGATGGCCGGATTACTGTGTTTATGAACGATGAATATCCTGCCCGGGATGACATGTATAAGGTGGAAACAAAGACATTTATTCTGAATTTTTTAAAGTGTATTTTTTATATAACCATTTGATTACACTATGAACATTGCATTGTGGAAAATCTATAATTTGTATTGATTGGAGAATAGGTAAGGGTGTGAAGATTTCCAATAAAAATCACTTAACTTTATCCGATGATTGTGCGGAACTGAGCTGGAAAAGCAATCAAATATTAAAAAATTATCAACATTTATGGACGCAAAACTATCGCAAAACGTAAAAGAAATAATATCATACAGTAGAGAGGAGGCGATAAGATTAGGTAACGACTTTATAGGCGTAGAGCATTTGATGCTGGGCCTGATCCGAGAAGGAGAGGGTACGGCTGTCAAGAACTTACAGAAATTATCACTGAATCTTTTTGAAATTCGTAAAGAATTGGAATCAATCATCAGGGGTAAATCCAATGCTGCTGCGAAGCAGTTGCAAAATTTACCGTTAACGAGACAAGCTGAGAAGATCATCAGGGTTGCCGTATTGGAATCCAAAGCATTCAAGTCTGAATTTGTGGAGTCAGAGCATTTGCTCCTTTCAATTCTCAGGAATAATGATAATCCTGTTACCAAGATTATGACAGAGCACGGCATTGACTATATGAGCTTCAAGACCAGTGTAGGCGGAGAAGATGATTATTATTCAGACCCTACTTCACAGATGCCCGGAGGCGAAGGAGAGGAATATGATGATGATCCTTCGAGAAGACAGCCCCAGAAGCCGGGAGCTGCCAATTCGAAGTCTAAAACTCCCGTATTGGACAATTTCGGGAGGGACATTACCAGGCTGGCTGAAATGGGCAACCTGGATCCCATTGTAGGGCGTGAAGAAGAGATCGAAAGGGTTTCCCAGATCCTTTCCCGCAGAAAGAAAAATAACCCGATCCTTATCGGTGAACCCGGTGTGGGCAAGACGGCTATCGTAGAAGGTCTGGCGCTTCGCATTATCCAGAGAAAAGTATCCAGGGTGCTTTTTGACAAGCGCGTGGTGAGCCTGGACCTGGCGGCACTGGTAGCCGGAACCAAGTACAGGGGGCAGTTCGAAGAACGGATGAAAGCCATCATGAATGAACTGGAGAAAAACAGGGATGTCATCTTGTTTATAGATGAGATCCATACTATTGTAGGTGCCGGTGGCGCTTCGGGCTCACTGGACGCATCCAATATCTTCAAGCCGGCTTTGGCACGGGGAGAATTGCAATGTATCGGTGCATCTACATTGGATGAATACAGAATGTATATCGAGAAAGACGGTGCCCTGGACAGGAGATTCCAGAGAGTGCTGATCGATCCGCCGAGCGTAGAAGAAACGATCACCATTTTGAACAACATCAAGGCGAAATACGAAGACTTCCACAATGTTACCTATAATGATGAAGCGATCAAGGCTTGTGTGAAGCTTAGCGACAGGTATATGACGGATCGTTTGCTCCCGGATAAAGCCATTGATGTGCTGGATGAAGTAGGTGCCAGGGTGCACCTGAAGAACATCAATGTACCCAAGAGTATTCTGGACCTGGAGCAGCAGATCGAGGATATCAAGGAGAAGAAAAACTCTGTGGTTAAAAAGCAGAAGTTCGAAGAAGCTGCCGCACTGAGAGATGATGAGCGGATGCTGACAGAAGAGCTGGCCAAAGCCAAGAAAGACTGGGAAGAAGAGATCAAGCATAAGAAATACCCTATTGTAGAAGAAGATATTGCGGAGGTGATCTCAATGATGACCGGTATTCCTGTAATGCGGATGGTCGAGGCGGAAAATGAAAAACTGAGAAAGCTGGGAGAAACCCTGGAAGGATCGGTTGTAGGCCAGGACGATGCCATCAGGAAGGTCGTGAAGTCGATCCAGAGAAACAGGGTAGGACTTAAAGATCCTAAAAAGCCGATCGGTACATTTATCTTCCTGGGTCCCACGGGTGTAGGTAAGACAGAGCTGGCCAGAGCCCTGGCCAGAACAATGTTTGATTCGGAAGAAGCACTGATCAGGATCGATATGAGTGAATATATGGAGAAGTTCTCACTGAGCAGGTTAATCGGTGCGCCTCCGGGATATGTAGGATATGAAGAGGGAGGACAGCTGACAGAGAAGATCCGGAGGAAACCATATTCTGTAATTCTCCTGGATGAGATCGAAAAGGCACACCCGGATATCTTCAATATCCTGCTGCAGGTACTGGACGACGGCCAGCTTACCGATGGGATGGGCCGTAAGGTAGATTTCAAGAATACACTGATCATTATGACCTCTAATATTGGTGTACGCCAGTTGAAGGACTTTGGAGATGGTGTGGGATTTGCTACCTCTGCCAAAGTAAGCAACACGGAGGAGAATAACCGTGCAGTTATAGAGAAAGCCCTGAAGCGTACATTCAGCCCTGAATTCCTAAACAGGATCGATGATGTGATCATCTTCAACGCACTTACCGAGGAAGATATCAATGTGATCATCAATATCATTATGAAAGACGTATTCAAGCGCCTGAGCAACCTGGGCTTCTCCCTGGAATTATCTGAAGAAGTCCGCAAGTACCTGGCCGAAAAAGGATATGATCCGCAATTTGGCGCAAGACCATTGCACAGGGCGATCCAGAAATACCTGGAAGATCCTTTGGCAGAAGAGATCCTCAATAAGAAACTCGAGGAAGGCGATACTGCTATTGCACATTTGGATGGTGAAGGCAAGGTGTACTTCGAAATCAAAAAAGCGGATAGTCAGGCATCGTCTGCCAAAAAGAATAAACCGGAATAACCCGGTCATTACCGAATACAAAAGGTCTTTTCTATATTTTTTACGAAAAGACCTTTTTTTATGCTGCCGGAAATTACCACAGTCCAAAATGACCGTATCCTTTTGGACTGAAAAGCATACAGGTTGGATAAATTCCGGATCTCATCATTATGGGTCAATCCTATCAGTTTTACTTCTGATACGATTGTTGTTCCTGTTGGGGCCTTCTCCGGTCTTGGTACAGAAAAAGGTTTTGCAATACAGCCAAAGAATCGCGGATTTTCCACCGCTTAGATTTCATTTAAAATTAAATACACCAATATCTGTAAGTTGCTTACCTTTACCTTTTATAAAAAAATATATCTTTTTTATGAATTTTAGAATTGGATACGGCATAGATTTTCATCAACTGGTGGAAGGTAAACCCCTCATCCTGGGTGGAATAGAAGTGCCGCATCACAAAGGCGCAGAAGGGCATAGTGATGCAGATGTGCTCCTGCATGCTATTTGTGATGCTCTATTGGGAGCCGTAGGACTGGGAGACATAGGATTGCATTTCCCGGATACGGATCCGGGCTATAAAGGCATCGATAGTAAAGTACTATTGCGCAGATGTCATAATATGATCAAGGAACGCGGTTATTATATTGTCAATATAGACTCTACGGTATGCCTCCAGGTTCCTAAGCTGCGGCCCCATATCGAAAGAATGCAGAGAACCATAGCCGAAACCCTCGGAGTAGGTGGTGAGCTGGTTTCTATCAAGGCCACTACCACCGAAAGAATGGGGTTTGTGGGCAGGGAAGAAGGCATCCAGGCTCATGCAGTGGTCCTGGTGAATAAATATTAATCAGGGCTAATGCGGAGATCCATAAGTTTTCTTAGAAGAATGATGTATCCATTGATGTAAACAATGGCGGTGTGCAATACATGGAAAAATAAAAAGAAGGTAGTGCTGCGCATCCTTTCTTTTTATGGGTCATTCATTATGAGACGCCCCGGTTCTCCTCCAGGGCAGGATCACCCGTGCTTCACATCAATTTTTTGAATTCAAATTTCATAATCAAATATTTGGATTTGCAGTTCCTTTTTTTTCCACATTTAGCCATTTTGAGTTGATAAGTAAAACCTGCGCAAGATTTCGGCTGGTATTGCGTTTATATTTGCAGGTATTTGCAGGAATAATTGCTTATCATCAAATCTTTCAGCCATCAATGAGTTCTTTCCCCAAAAATAAAGCCCTTCAACTGTTTTTTCGCATCTCAATTGATAGCCGCTCCGCTTGCAGCCCAATGGAATCTCAACCGGGATCCCGTACAGTTTGAGCTGCAGCATGGGATCAGGCAGTACGAGGACGGACATTTTGTTCAGGCGATCCATTCCCTGGAGAATTATCTGAAACAGCAGCCGCTTCCCCTGGAGCAGAACCGCCGCCAGCATGCCCCGGACCTGGACAAGGACCTGGCACAGTACTATATCATCCTTTCCAAAATCAAATACGGTTCGGATGATCTGGACCAGGCAGCCGGGCAGTATGTGCTGACTACGGTTAATCCGGTGCATAGGGACAGGGTATCTTTCCAGCTGGCTCATCATTATTTCAAAAATGAGCACTACGAGAAAGCCATAGAACATTACAACAATGTCGATATCAAGAACCTGAATAATGAAGAAATCGCCGATGCCAAATTCGAGCAGGCCTATTCGTATTTTGTCCAGAGTGATTTTGATCAGGCATATCCTCTGTTTGCCGCGATAAAGGAGATCGAGGATAATAAATATTATTTGCCCGGTAATTATTATTACGGCTTGCTTGCTTATCACCGTCAGCAGTATGATGCTGCGTTGATCAGCTTCAGAAGAATAGAGGCATTACCGGAATATAAGGACATTATCCCGTATTACATTGCCGAAATACATTATTTCAAAGGGGAGTATGACCAGGTCCTGGCATTAGCCAATAAGCATTTGCAGGGAGAGGAAAAGCTGTATTATGATAAGGAGATGCATCTCTTAGCCGGGCAGGTTTATTTCGAACAAAAAAAATATAAGGAAGCGCTTCCTTATCTGGAATATTACTACAGGAATTCTGATAAGATCCGCAAAGAAAACCTGTATGAACTGGCTTTTACCAATTACCAGCTGCAGCATTATGATAACGCTATCGAGCAGTTCAAGCTGCTCAGTAATACCCAAGACTCCCTGGGCCAGAATTCAATGTACCTGATGGGCGATGCTTACCTGAAAACCGGTGATAAAAAATGGTGCCCGCAATGCATTCTCCATCGCTTTCCGGTATGGACCATATCCCATCCATACAGGAAAATGCTCAGTTTCTCTATGCTAAATTATCTTATGAGCTGGGTGATGAGCAACTGGCTACGCAATCCTTTAAATCTTATATCGATCAGTATCCCAACGGGAGGAATACTGTAGAAGCAAAAGAATACCTGGTTACCTTATTATCCAATAGTAAAGATTATCAGAGCGCTTATGAAATCCTGTCGGATATGAGCCTGAATACGGTATTGCTACAATCCATCTACCAGAAAGTAACGTTTGGAAGGGGTATGCAGCTGCTGAGGAACGGGGACACCCGGGAGGCCGAGATCCTGCTGGATAAATCACTGGATTACCAAAACGATCAGGCAGTAACGGCAGCAGCTCAATTCTGGAAATCACAGATGCTTTATGACCAGAAGAACTATCAGGAAGCAGAAAGACTGGTATCAGGATTCATAGATAAGGCCAGAACCAATGGAAATGCGATACAGGCAGTCAGTAAGGAAGCCACGCTGAACAATGGTTATACTCATCTGGGATATGTACAGATGGAACTGAACAAATATGAAGCAGCGCAGAAAATCATTTGCTGCTGCCGGCAATCAGGCCGGATCAGAAGCCGGAAATTATAAGCAGGGCCAGCTGAATGCGATACTCCAGGCAGATGCTGCATTTATGGGTAAGGATTATGACAAAGCTTATCAGTTGTATGATGAGGCTATCGTTAAGAATCCGGATGAGGCGCCTTACGCGATGTACCAGAAAGCTCTGATTGCAGGCTTGAAATCCAAGCCGGAAGAAAAGATTCAATTGCTGCAAAAGGTGGTAAAAGAATATCCGAAATCAAGGATGGCTACAGCAGCAGAATATGAACTGGGTGCAGCCTATTTAGAGCATAACCAGCTTACAGAAAGTAAATCCATCTTCGAGAAGCTGGCGAAAAGCGATGACAAAGAGCTCAGGTTTAAGGCTTTGGCCAAGTTGGCATTTGTAGAACAGAAAACAGGAAACTATGATCAGGCTATTGCTCATTACAAAAGACTGGTAATTGAATATCCCGGTCATCCTGAGCGGGAGGCTACTTTAGAATCCTTGCGCAATGCCTATATACAGAAGGGTGACGTGGCTGCTTACTATGCCTTTGCCAAGGAAAACAATATAGAATCTGCCGGGGAGGAAAATATGGATGAGGATTACTTCGTGATGGCTGAGAACAAATATATAGATGAAGATTATAAAGGTGCTGTATCGGCACTGGACGCTTATCTTTCTAAATTTCCGAACGGGGCGAATAAGGTTCAGGCATATTATCTCAAAGGAGAAAGCCTTCTTGCCCAGAAAGAATATGATAAGGCTAAGGTTGCTTACCAGGAAGTCATTGGTTCCGGAGATGCGGATTACAAATCTCTTGCTGATATCAAGATGGCGATGGTTCAGTATGAGTTGAAGGATTATCAGGCTGCTATCACTGCAGCGCAGCAATATCTGGAAGGCACAGGCGATGCAGAGGCACAGGTCCCGGCACACCTGATCCTGATGAAGGCACACAACAAACTCAACCAAAAGGACCAGGCGGTTCATTCTGCTGCATTCCTGAAGCCATATGAAGACCGGCTTACGGACCAGGAGAAATTGGAAATGAAATTGATCCGGGCTTATGCCTTACAGCAGGACCGGGATTATACTGCCGCCCGGAAGATGTATGAAGAGGTAGCTCATGCCAAAACCGGTGCGTGGAGCGCTGAAGCCAGGTACAGGATGGCACAGACTTTACTCCTGGAAGGAAAACTCAAAGAAGCGGAAGCGGCCTGTGATCAGGCGATAAAGGAGAACCAATCCGAGCACTATTGGATGGTAAAGAGCTATATCCTCATCGGAGAGATACTTGGAGCACAAAAAGACTATTTCAATGCCCGGGCCACCTTGCAGTCCGTAGTGAATAATGCCAACAATGATGAGCTGGAACAGGAAGCCAGGAAAACTGCTGGATATAATCGGTAAGCAGGAGAAATCCGAATCCAAGATTATAGAAGGAGAGTGATTCCTTAGCTTGTTATCTGAATTGTATCAATTTAATCTTTCAAGAAATGAATATCAAAAGCGCTGTATTAATGATGATTCCTTCTGTATTGCTTCCCGGCTATCAGCTATGGGCACAAAGCAGTACGCCTAAGCAGGATACTACATTCAGCACCAAGAAGATAGAGATGCACCAGGAATATACGCCTGAAGTATCCTTACCTCCCAAGCCGAAATGGGTACCATCCGAGCCTAATATTTCTTCCCAGACTGTTCCCGGCTTCTCTTATGAAGTACCGCCACAGGTGCTGCATTATTCGTATGGAGCAGTCAATATCAAACCATTGGCGCTCCAGCCTCTTCCTTCGAAAGTCAGCTACCAGAATTATGCAGGATTAGGATTAGGCAACCTGAGTACCGTATTTGCAGACTTGGGGCTTACTTATCACCAGGACGGGAAGTATGATGCCTATCTGCATGGTATGCACTTCTCCCAGAAGAAGGGAAAAATAGACGACAGGCAGTCTTCTGTCACGGATGTGATCGCAGGAGGCAAATACTATTTCAAAAATTATGTCATCAATGGTGACATCAATTACAACAGAAGAGGGGGGACATATTACGGATACAATCATAAGCTGCATTCATTTGACAAAGAAGATATATTGCAGGCTTACAATACCATTTCCCTGAATGCAGGCCTTGACAAATTCACGATTCATGAACAAGGGATCGGTTTTCAACCCCAGGTAAGCATGTACCTTTTCAATATTAAAACGGGTGGAAATGAAACAGGAGTGGAATGGAATGCTCCATTGACCTATAACCTGAATCAGGAACTGGAAGTGGGTATCGGTGTATCCGGATTCTTAAGCTCTTATGACAGCGAGGAAATGAAAGACAGAAACAACTCTTACTTCCGGATCAACCCCTATCTGCATTACACTAAAGACAAATTCCTGGCACATATAGGATTTTCCCCTGTTACCACGAGCAGGCACGGATGGTCTTTTTTTACCGGAGATCAACCTGAGGTACGGATTGGGAGACCCGGCCAGGGCGGCAATCAGTGCCGGATGGGATGGGGATGTAGCCGTTTTTTCTTACAGGAACCTTTCCGAGAAGAACCCGTTTATTTATGATCCCTGGGTAGATAACGGAATCCATAGGAGACTTTACGGGGGGGTGGAATTAGCGTTGATCAGTAATTTTAAATTGGAGGCAAGGGCTGCTTATCATACATTCAGCAGGTACGCGGTCTTCACCAATGATTACGAGCGTCATCAGGCCGGAAATACTTTTCGCGTCGATTATATCCAGGACCTAAGTATGTTTGAATTCTATGCCGGCGCGCATATACTCTTATCCAACAAGTTTGACCTTGGAGCTAACTTTTCCTTTTATACCTTTAATGAAGACAGCTCAGTGGGTATATCACGAACCCAAGCTGGACTTCAACGCATATATGAAGGTCAGGCCTGTAGAATGGCTGACCCTGGGAGCGGACCTGAAATTCCTGAATGGAATGAAATATCTGGATTTGGGGGGATATGATAAAAAATTAGATCCCGCATTTAATTTAGGCTTATATGGCCAGGTTGATTTTTTTGAAAAGGTTTAGTGTGTTTTTGAATTTAGATAACATATTAGACAGTAAATATCAGCGTTGGAATCAGTACGATGTGTATGGATTTAATATCTTTGGAGGACTAAAAGTAAAGTTCTAACTTGCCACCGGAATTTAAATCAATAACCACTGCAGTATGGATATAGCAAAATATGCTGGATTGTTTTTTTACAAGATCGGAATATGTCTACCTTCCGGGATTAGGAAACTTAGAGATCCGGAAAGCTCCATCTACCTATAGTTCTGAATTTGGTATGATCAGCCCGTCTAAAGCGGAAATCCTGTTCAAACCTACCATCGGTGTGATAGATGACAGCTTCGCCAATTTTGTTGCGAATAATGAAAGAGTAAGTATCGCATCCGCTGCCAATGCTATATCAGATTTCGGTAAAAGGGTAAAAGCAGAAATTGCTGAAGGAAGCCGTGTGGAAATCCCGGGGATAGGGCACTTTTATAATAATAACGGCCAGGTTGGGTTTGAAGTAAGTCCGAATTATGAATACGTTCCCAAATCTATTCCCGTATTTAAGAATGTATCCGATTCCGAAGAGTACCGGAAAGAAAAAGGGATCAAGGAGATCATTGAAAATACTACTATTAAAGACCTGAGCGGTGATGATGAAATTGTGCTCGAAAGGGTAAAAATCAATTATCCGAAGCTCATTACACTGATTTTAATAGGGTTATTGGTACTGGGGGGTATCGGTTACCTGGTTTATTACTTCATCAACCAGGGAAATGCAGAACCTAAGGTGGAGCAAACGACTGCTGCAGACCTGGATGTCCCTCCCACTCCTCAGGCTCCGCAAAATGCAGATACCCAGGTTATAAAAGATACTGTAAAAATGACGGCACTGGGGTCAGCAGGAGAAGTTCCTGTGATTGTCAATGAATATACCCAGCAGCCCAGTGCAGATGCCCGGGTCAGGAAGCTCAGCAATATCGGTTACAAAGTGGAGTCTATCGTTAAGGATTCCGTATATTATGTGGTAGTGCATCTGGCAGCATCTTCCCAGGGTGACCAGTTCGTGGCGGACTCTATTCGCCCGATCCTGAATCCCAGGTATGATGTAAGGGTGCTGAAGTAGTAATAGTGATAGCTTTTCAGGTAGGGTCCAACCATTGTGCCTAATCTGGTAAGTACCTCCTAATTCAAACAGTTATACGCTGCTTTTTCTGCCGTCCTCCATTACATCACTCCTATAGTTCATACTCCGGGTGACATTCGGATGTATGGGTACTTCACTTTCCTCCTGCGTTTGTTCAACACAGGCTCCAAACTCCTTTATGGATTTGTTCTGCAGATATGTTTGGTATATACGGGGATAACCCCTGGATGGCAGTTTTCTGTATGATGAAGCAAGCACTTTTCTAAATTATTTACCAAGCTGCTGTGGATCAGCGTGAAATGTGTTGGGTTTATTCTTTGTGAATGCCTGATTCCCATTGTTCTCCCGTAAATCTTACAAATCAATTCCATAATAGTACAATAGCCAGCATTGAAATTATGGCCAACTTTGTATTGTAAATAAAAAATACAGGATATGGCAGCAACAGATCAACAGATAATATACCTTCCATTAGAAAATGTAGAAAGCGAACATTGTGCGCTCATTGTTGACAAAGGACTGGCTCAGGTAAAAGGGATCGGGAGTCACAGGGTGGAGCTGAACAACCGCAGGGCAGCTATTACGGTAGATGATCATGAAGCTGTAGGCGAAGCCGTTAAGGCGATCAAAGAACTCGGTTATGGCGTATCCACTGTAAAACATACCTTTCCAGTACTGGGTATGACATGTGCATCCTGTGCAGGCAGCGCCGAGCGTATTGTAAAGTATCAGGAAGGGGTTGTAGATGCTTCCGTAAACTTTGCTACGGGTAACCTTACGGTTGAGTATCTGCCCAATATGACCAATGCGGCCCGGCTGCAAAAAGCGGTACAGTCTGTAGGTTACGATTTAGTGATTGAAGAGGAAGCCAGGCAGCAGGAAACATTAGAGGCTATTCAGGCCCAAAAATTCAGGAAGCTGAAGCAGAAGACTGTCTGGGCTATCTTGTTATCGCTCCCGGTAGTGATCATCGGTATGTTCTTTATGGACATTCCGTATAGCAATGAAATTATGTGGGCTTTCTCAACACCTGTTGTATTGTGGCTGGGTAAAGACTTTTATATCAATGCATGGAAACAGGCCAGGCACCGTTCTGCCAATATGGATACACTGGTGGCATTGAGTACCGGGATAGCCTATATTTTCAGTGTGTTCAATATGCTGTTTGCCGGTTTCTGGCATCAGCGGGGATTACACGCTCACGTTTATTTTGAAGCAGCAGCCGTTATTATTGCATTCATCCTCCTGGGGAAACTACTGGAAGAAAAAGCCAAAGGCAATACTTCCTCCGCTATTAAAAAACTGATGGGCTTACAGCCCAGAACCGTAATGGTCATTCAGGAAGACGGAACGCAAAAAACAGACCGCTATTGAAGAGGTAAATGCAGGTGATACCATCCTTGTAAAACCCGGGGAAAAAATCGCGGTGGACGGAGTGGTTACTTCAGGAAGCTCTTATGTGGACGAAAGTATGCTGAGCGGTGAGCCCGTACCGGTATTGAAAAAAGAGCATGAAAAAGTTTTTGCGGGTACCATCAATCAAAAGGGTAGCTTTCGATTCAATGCGGTGAAAGTAGGTAAGGAGACCATGCTGGCACAGATCATTAAAATGGTGCAGGATGCGCAAGGCAGTAAAGCGCCTGTACAGAAGCTGGTGGACAGGATTGCCGGTATTTTCGTTCCGGTAGTGATCGGTATTGCGATACTGACATTTTTCCTGTGGCTGGGCTTAGGCGGTGATCATGGCTTAGTGCAGGGCCTGCTGGCCGCCGTTACCGTATTGGTTATTGCGTGTCCCTGTGCCCTGGGATTGGCTACACCTACAGCTATTATGGTAGGCGTAGGGAAAGGTGCTGAAAAAGGTATCTTGATTAAAGATGCGGAAAGCCTGGAACTGGCTAAGAAAATTGATACCATTATTTTAGACAAGACAGGAACCATTACCGAAGGCAGGCCACAGGTTACGGGCATCCGGTGGCGAGACGATGATGATAAGCTCCGCAATATTTTAATCAGCATGGAAAAGCAATCCGAGCATCCCCTGGCAGAAGCCGTAGTCAAACATCTGGATGGTGTGTCCACTACAAATTTATCCATGTTCGAAAGCATTACAGGTAAAGGAGTAAAAGCCTGCTATGGCAGCGAAACTTATTTTGTAGGAAACCGGAAATTATTGGCAGAGAACAGTATTCCCGTTTCCGAGTCACTACGGCAGCAGGCTGATGAATGGGGCAGGGAGTCCGGAACGATAATCTGGTTTGCAGATAGCAAGCAGGCGCTTGCCGTTATTGCGGTGTCGGATAAGATTAAGGAAACATCTGTAGCAGCCATCAGGCAAATACAGGATATGGGCATCGAGGTGTATATGCTTACCGGAGACAACGAGGCTACTGCCGGGGCCGTTGCAGGCCAGGCAGGCATTAACCATTACAAAGCAGAAGTATTGCCACAGCACAAAGCAGATTTTGTGAAAGAGCTGCAACAGCAGGGTAAAGTAGTAGCAATGGTGGGTGACGGCATCAATGACAGTACGGCACTGGCAACCGCCGATGTAAGTATTGCGATGGGCAAAGGCAGTGATATTGCGATAGATGTTGCGAAAATGACCATCATTTCATCAGATCTTACCAAGATACCACAGGCCATAAAACTGTCGAAGCAGACCGTAGCTACCATAAAGCAGAATTTGTTCTGGGCATTTATTTATAACCTTATAGGTATTCCGGTTGCGGCCGGTATCCTTTACCCTGTCAATGGTTTCCTGCTCAATCCGATGATTGCGGGTGCGGCAATGGCACTGAGCAGTGTAAGTGTAGTGACGAACAGCCTGCGCCTGAAGTGGAAGAAGTAAAACGGTACGCTCACAAATCAAACAAATTATTGTGCAACAGTGTACAGCGATTTTGTGCTGAAACTTGCATCATTCAATAATATTTTAAATTTTAAAACAATGGAAAACAAAGAATTTCAATTCAGGACCAATCTTAATTGCGGTGGATGTGTATCCAAAGTACAAGCTGACCTGGATAATGCCGAAGGCATCTGCGAATGGCATGTAGATATCGCAAAAGAAGATAAGATTCTTACAGTAAAATCAGAAGGTATTACCGAAAATGAAGTTATCGCTATGATCAAAAGCAAAGGGTTTAAAGCAGAGCCTTTAAATACCTGATCCGGGTTGATAGCGAAAAGCAATACAGAACGGGAATGGGTCTTAAGCAAATGTACAAATACGGGTGAACAGTGATCTGCCAAGTTCCTTCTGATCAATAAAAAACAAAATATCATACAGATGAAAAAACTATTTTTTATATGGGCAGTCTTGCTGTCCGGATTTGCAGCATTTGCCCAGGATACGGACAAGTTATTCAACAGCTATATCAGTGTAAAAAACGCATTGGTAGACGGTGACCATAAGGCCGCATCACAGGCTATAGGTACATTTTACCAGTCATTAAAAAGCGATGAGAGCTTTGTGCGGAAAGACGAATTACTGAAGGCTGCCGAAACGCTACGCAAAGCGAGCGGTATCGAAAAACAAAGAGCTGCATTCAATGATGTGTCTGTCATAATGTGGGAATTGGTAAAAGGTTCAGATAAAATAAGCCAGGCGGTATATTATCAATACTGCCCGATGAAAAAAGCTTATTGGCTGAGCAGGGAAATGGAAATTAAAAACCCTTATTACGGTTCATCTATGCTGACATGTGGTAAGGTGATCGAAGCAAAAAAATAATCTTAACAGGCACCGGCATGCGATGCCTTACAACAACCACATTCCCGATGCGATTTATAAAATGGATATACAGAATATTTTTCAAAAAAAGCTGCTGCCGGTAACCGGTCTGCTGCTGGTAACACAGGCCTCTTTTACACAGGAAGTGGTCCGCTATGATTTGTATGTAAGGGATACCTTAGTAAGCTATGCAGGAAAGGAAAAAAGGGCCATTGCAGTGAATGGCCAGATTCCGATGCCCACCCTTGAGTTTACTGAAGGCGATACAGCGGAAATAGTAGTACATAATCAACTGCGGGAAAGTACCTCCCTGCATTGGCATGGTATATTCCTGCCCAATGAGGAGGACGGTGTGCCGTTTTTAACCCAAATGCCTATCAGGCCCGGGACAACGTATACTTATCGTTTCCCGGTTATACAGAACGGTACGCATTGGTACCATTCACACTCAGGTTTGCAGGAGCAGATCGGGATGTATGGCAGTTTCATTATGCACAAAAAAGCAGATGCCCCGACATTCCGGAAGGGAATTGATGATTTGCCGGCTATTCCCGTTATCATAAGCGAATGGACGAACCTGAAACCTGAGAATGTGCACCGTATGCTGCATAATGCAAGCGATTGGTTTGCTGTTCAAAAAGGAGCTACGCAAAGCTATACCGAAGCGATCCGCAGCGGACATTTTAAAACCAAGCTTACCAACGAATGGAAGCGAATGCTGGCTATGGATGTAAGTGATGTATATTACGATAAGGTACTGATGAACGGGAACCACATTACAGAACTGAAGAGTATTGACGATGAACCGTTTAAAGCAGGCGATAAAATCCGTTTACGCATTTCCAATGGTGGTGCCTCATCTTATTTCTGGCTTCGCTATGCAGGGGGCAAAATTACTGTTGTAGCGAGCGATGGCAATGACGTAGAGCCAGTGGATGTGGACAGGCTGATAATTGCCGTATCTGAAACCTATGACGTGGTCGTTACTATTCCCGAAGATGGTAAAGCTTATGAATTGATGGCTACTACCGAAGACCGTACCCGATCGGCAAGCTATTTCATCGGTAACGGTACAAAACAATATGTCGGCGCCATGCCGCGCCTGAAATATTTCGAGGGAATGAAAATGATGAATGATATGATGAAAATGAACGGTGACCTGGACGATATGGGTATGGAGATGAGCCTGAACCAAATGGATATGAACGCAGTGATGTATCCTGAAATAACCGGCGAAGAAAAGCAAAAGGACAAAAAGGAAATGCAGGACAATCATTCCCGGCATAGTATGCATATGCCCGAAAGCGCGGTTCATGAGGATCAGGCTTTAGATCCTATAGTAACCTTGAATTACGCCATGCTCAAGTCGCCCTACAATACCCGGCTTCCTGCTGATGCACCTGTAAAGGAACTGAACTTTACCCTTACCGGGAATATGAACCGCTATGTGTGGAGTATGGACAACAGGGTACTATCCGAAAGCGATAAGATACCTGTCAGGAAAGGGGAGATACTGAGAATTATCATTTACAACAATTCAATGATGCGTCACCCGATACACCTGCATGGTTTTGATTTCAGGGTATTGAACCAACATGGGGATTATGCGCCATTGAAGAACATCATTGATATCATGCCGATGGAAACAGATACGATTGAATTTTTGGCTGATACAGAAGGAGATTGGTTCTTCCATTGTCATATCCTCTACCATATGATGGCTGGTATGAACAGGGTCTTTGCAGTAGGGGATTATAAAAATCCTGAATTGCCCGATAAGGAAAAAGCCTATAAAATGCTGCAGCGTGAAAGCAATATGCCGCACTTAATGGCACAAAGCGATTTTGCCATTAATGGTATTGACGGGGAGGCAATGCTGATGAATGCACGGTACAGCCTGGGTACGGAATGGCGACTGGGTTATAATGATATGCACGGCTATGAAGTGGAGACGCATTTGGGCCGTTATATGGGTAAGATGCAGTGGCTGATGCCCTTTGTAGGTTTTGATTGGCGATACCGGAAAACAGGAATGGACGAACATGAGCAAAACCTGTTCGGACAGATCAATAAAAAAGACAACAGGGCTGCAGTAAGTTTGGGTGTAATGTATACTTTACCCATGTTGGTTGATGTACAGGCTGAGATATACCATGACGGCATCATACGCTTGTCCTTAATGCGCGAAGATATTCCTGTTTCAAAAAGGTTAAGGGCTGGGTTTATGGTGAACACGGATTTTGAATATATGGGGGAGTTAAAATATATACTCAACAGGAATATGGGTATCAGGGCACATTATGACAGCGATATGGGCTTTGGTGTCGGTTTCTCTCTGAATTATTAGATTACCGGACCTTATGGAGTATAAAAATATTGCTGAAACTATAATCGGACTGAAGCAATCAGATCTGGCGCTCAGGGACAAGCTTATCCGGAATAAGCAACTCTGGAACGGCTACCATGCAGAAATGGAGAAGCTGCACAACACGAATGCTAAGGTGTTAAATACGATTATAGATGATATCGGTTATCCGACAATTGATAAAGTGGGCGAAGAAGCGAGCGAATCGGCCTGGCTGGTCATTCAGCATGCCATTGGCCAGCCGGGGTTTATGAAAAAATGCCTGAAGTGCTTAGAAAAATTAGCTGCTGAAAATAAAGTATACGCAGCGAATCTGGCTTATTTGTCGGACCGGATTTCCATCTTTGAAGGCAAACCACAGCTTTATGGTACCCAGTTTGATTGGGATGAAAACGGGGATTTAAGCCCGGATGCTTATGACGATCTGGAAAAAGTAAATGAAAGACGCAAAAATATAGGCTTCAACACGCTTGAAGAGCAGACGGAGATCATGAGGAGCAGGGCCAGAAAGGAAAATCAACTGCCCCCTGCAGATTTTGAAATAAGAAAAATGCAGGCAAAGGAATGGCAAAAAAAGGTGGGCTGGATAAAATAAAGACCGATACGATATTGATGAGTATGAAATCAAATACCCGGCTTTTTTACTGGATATGGTTTGTCATTGCCTATGTGCTTATGATTGTAACAATTTGAAAGCGCTGTAATGCGTTCTCTATACACCATATATTACAAATGGAAAATCACTTCTTATCCCTGAAAATAAGCTGTTGTTCTTATGGCGCTTTTTTGAACTTCCTGTATAGGACAAACTTAGACGGGGAGGGCTTACCGTTAAGATGGCATAAGTTTTACGACTTTTTCTCAATAAGATGATCCTTGATTATTCAGCCAGCAGGGGATTCAGTACAAACTGGCGATCATTAAGTGTCTTCAGGAAGCCCAGTAATGCTGTTTTTTCCTCATCCGTCAAGGTGATAGCAGGTATCCCGTCCGCTTTCTTCAGACTTTCATCCAGGGTACCATAAGTATCCGGTATATGCGCAGAATAGTGATCCAGTACCTCTTCTAATGAGGTCATCCGGCCGTCGTGCATATAGGGAGAAGTATACTGCAGGTTTCTTAATGAAGGGACTTTGAACTTGTATTTATCCTCTTCGTGTGATGTGATCTCAAATCTTCCCTGGTCGTCAATGGATGTGGCCGGAAGACCATTATTCCGGAAACTAAAATCCGTAAATAAAGGTTCCCGGTGACAGCTTTCGCATTTGGATTTGAAAATGGTATAGCCCTTTTCTTCTATGGCGGAATAAGAAGCTATCCCAGTTACCACGCTGTCATATTTACTGTTACTGCTGACACACATTACCATAAACTGGGACAGCGCCTTGAGCAGAAATGTATTGGTGATCTCTTCCGTGCCGAATGCTTCTCTGAACAGGTTTTTATATTCAGGGATGGCTGCCAGCTTTTCAGGGAGCACTGTAATGTCCTGAGCCATTTCATCATGTGCTGTAATCGGTTGTATAGGCTGTAAGTCGAGATCCACTACACCCCCGTCATGGAAGAAGCTGGTCATCCATGCCAGGTGTTGCAATGCCGGTGAATTTCTTCTGCCCAACCTGTCTTCCACGCCATGGCTTACATTGTGTCCTAACTGAGCGAAAGCATTGGAAGGCAGGTGACAGCTACCACAGCTTACTGTATTGTCTATACTCAGGATCGGATCATAAAAGAGCTTTTTACCCAGCTTGAATCCTGCTTCTGTAACGGGATTGGTCCCAAAGTGATATACGGCAGGCGGAAAATGAGCCGGCTGGACAAACCCGGGAAATCCGCTTTCTGCTTCAGGTTCAGGCGGATCCGGTTGGCATGAAATGAGGATACCGCATATGCCGGAAAGTATAATTCCTGCTAAAAATTTTAGATTCATAAGCCCCTGCGCTTGATTCAATTATTCCATAATTAGGCCACCGAGTTGAAACATTTGCTGAATGTTATCAGCAAGGCGCACAGCGTCTTTTTCTATCATAATGACAGGAGTCTTTCCAAAGTTAATCTTATTGACCCCATGGAATAGTTTCAGTAGATCTGCATGGATCTGTAAGGTCTGGGAAGTGGCATCACTAACGGTAGGCGTTCCGAATGTGGTAATATCCAATTCTACAATTCTCGTGTTGTTATAGGTAGGCGTAGTCATTCCGCCAAATCCTCCTACGTGAAAGATAAGGTTTTTACTCGGGCTTAATTCCGTATTTGCAGAATCAGAACTACCCTCACAGACGAAATGAATATAACCGCTGTTCCAGGTCCAGTACATTCCCGCCGCTTCTCCCGTCGGATCCAGGTCTCCTTGTCTCCTGTCAATAGGCATAGTATTGCGCAGGCTGTCTACTCCGAACATAAATCTCATTTTGGTATATGCTCCTTTCGGGATGTTCAATTGGAAATATTGTGATTCCGGATCTGATTCTTTAATCAGGAAATAACAGCTGTCCTGGGGTACGGTATATATCGTTCCGTCTTCTTTGATAAATTCGAAGTTACTTACGAAGTACTTCAATACTTTGATGGTAAACGGCTGATTCATGGCATTAAGGTAACTGCCTGTATGTAATTCCAGGTCTGCATCTCCGACTACGTTAGAAAACCGGATGCCAATCATCCCGTTTTTCTGAAGAGCTTCCCGGAGGTTCAGGTGAAGGGGGATCTTTTTCATTGCAGGAAGTCACCAGGAGGCCGGATGCCAATAAAAAGAAAAGTATAATATATTTCATGGATAAAATTTATCCTACAAATATATGAAATAATTTGCCATAGTCATATTATGGTCATCTTCCGAGGTTAAAAAAAAACGGCAACCAGGCCGTTCTTTTTATTTCTTTTTACTCCTGTTTTTCATCACCTTTTCAATTTCTTCTGTTGTGATGGGAATACTTTTGAAAAGATTGACATTGCCTTTTTTAGTGAGCCAGTAGTTATTTTCAATCCGGATACCGATTTGCTCTTCTTCTATATATATCCCTGGTTCGATCGTGAAGAGCATGCCTTCCCTGACCAGCTCATTTCTTGTGCCGATATCATGAACATCCAGGCCCAGGTGGTGGCCGATACCATGGTAGAAATATTTTCTATATAGTGGATTTTCCGGATCCTGGTTCCGGACATCGTTCTTGGTGAATAAGCCGATTCTGATCAATTGCTTTTCCATTTCCTGGTTTACTTTGTTGATATAATCGACATAATTGATGCCGGGTTTCAAAATGCCTGCACAGTATTCGTGAACAGCCAGGCAGGCATCATAGACTTCTTTCTGGCGTTTGGTAAATTTACCATTGACAGGAATCGTACGGGACAGGTCCGCACAGTAATTTCCATATTCAGCACCGAAATCCATCAGGATCAGATCCCCGTCTTTACATTCCTGGTTATTCTCCACATAATGCAGGATCCGGGCATTGTCACCGGAAGCGATAATATTGCCGTAAGCATTTCGGGTAGCCCGGTTTCGCAGGAATTCGTGCATGATTTCCGCTTCGATCTCGTATTCCATCACCCCCGGTTTGACAAATTGGCACACACGCTCAAATGCCTTACCTGTGATGTCAACCGCTATTTGGGTAATAGCGATTTCCTCTTTTGTCTTTATAGCCCTCAGTTCTTTAAGAAGGACTGCAGCACGCTCATATTTGTGAAGGGGATAGGCTTTTTGTATTTTCTGAACAAAAGCCAGGTCGCTTCTTACAGTTCCTGTTCCTAACCTGTCATTCTCATTGGTATCCAAATAAATGAATTCTGCATGATGGATCCATACCTGCATGACAGCCTCTATTTCATCTGCATAGAGGACATTCTGTATACCCGATATAGCAGTGGCTTCTTCTTTCCTCAGGAGATGGCCGTTCCATTTTTCCAAAAGCTCATTGGGTCGCTGGATCACCAGCACTTCCCGGCCATTCGGATCCTTATTGTCAGGATAGAGGATCACCAACGTTTGTTCCTGTATGATACCTGATAGCCAGACGATATTAGAATTGGGTTTGTATGGATATACGGCATCTCCGTTTTCAGCATATACGGGATTGGCATTGAAGATGGCAATAGCGCTTTTCTTCATTGCCTTGGTGAACCGGGACCTGTTCTCCTGGTATAGTTGATGGGATATCGACAAGTATTTCATAATAGTAAATAGTGACTGTGGACAAAGGTAGGATAAAGGGAAGGGATAACCTATAGCCGGTGTTGGATTTAGCTTTTGTTCTTCAGCACCAGGCTGGAATGATCATATTTATTGACAGCATTGATAAAGGAAACAAAATTTTCATAATCAGCAGCTGGGAAAGTGCCTTTATTGAAAATTAATCTGCGTTCGATCTCTATATCGCGATCGTTTTGGATGATGCTCAGGATGTATTTCCCGAATTTGGTATCTAATACGATATCATCTCCTCTTATAATCTCATAATTTTCCGGGATATGGATTTTAGTTTTCAGTATTTCCGTAACGCTTCTCTGGATTTCAAATGGGTTCTTTCGTGTAGTATTGTTTAAGACCAGGGTATTTCTGCCATAGACAAAGACAGGGATCAACCACCTGTCGCTCATCTGTGTCCCGAATGAATGAACATCAATGTTTGCCTGGAGATCAATCTTGGGATCAACTGATTTCCGTATTGCTTTTGAAGAACTTAAAATACTGCCTGATGTCAGCTGGAGAATTTTTTCTAATTCCGTTTTTTGCATTTCTTCTGAACCCAGGAATAGATGCATATAGTTATCGAAATAAGTTCCTGTATAGCTAAACCGGGCATCAATAATTGCTTTACTGTCTTCCAGGTGTATGGAAGTGATGACCTCCTTTATATTTTGCTCAGCGGGGTAGACCGGGGTTTGGGTTAAGTAGCTTCCCCCATTATTCCTTATGATCAGGGCAGGCCTGTCATCAGTAAACGATCCCAGATATCCGAATGGCTGTTCTTTACTGGTACATTCAATCCAAAAAGTGTCATTTGGGATATTGATCCTAAGGATGGCGTGGTTAAAATTCGATGAAACGAAATCCTTATTAAAATAGGGTATTGTTTTTTCCCGCGTTGATTAATGCATAATCAGATGAAATTCCTGCTATGGAAAGCAATGTCTTCATGTAATTGGACAAGGCTTTACAGTCTCCATAGAGGTTGGCATCCACATCATATGCTTTCATAGGCTGCCAGGATCCGATCCCTTCCTGAATGCTGATGTACCGGATTTTGTTTTGGAAGTATTCATAAATAAGCTTGGCCTGCGCCCTTGGAGCATCTACTCCTTGGATCAGATGATGAATTTCTTCTTTTGTCTTATTGGAGATTTCCTGCCTGTTTGTATTTAGCCCGGCTACCCACTCACCTAAAGAGGTCCAGTCGGAAGAGCTCCCTACAGTCCCTAATACCTTAAAATTCTCAATACCGATGATGACCTTGGGCAAATCGTAATCCGGATTGTATTGGAAGTCCTCGGTATCTTTTGCCTTGATATCATTGAATTTCCATGTATAAACAGATTGCTCCCCGTCAGAGGTCCTCAACATGCCCTGGGTATTGTATTCCCGGTATTTGAAAATTCAGGTCATTATCCACCTTAACTTTGAAAATGGCCTCCTCCAGGGCTTCGTGATACCCTATAGGAGCAAAACCCCACAGAAATAAAGTACTGTTGAAATCTATGGTGAAAGTATATTCTACAGTAAATGGAATAGGATAGGTAATTGGGGAATTACAAAAAACGGTCCGGGAGTCATCAGCAACATTGTTCGATCCCGTAGTCTTGATATCTGAAAAGTCTTCGTGTTTTATTTTTCTTGACACGTTTGCCTTCCTTATTGTAAATACTCCCGGAGCAATTTTTGATTTTATTCAGTTCACCATGGTAGTATTGGATGAAATAAGCGGCGCTTTTGTCCGCCCCGTCCAATAAGGTAACTGCATAGGTGACTTTCAGCTCCGCTTTCCCGGCACTTTTGATCGAGTATTCTGCGGTATAGTCTCTGTAAATGACCTTGGCGCTATTGCTCAGTTCGGCAGGAATAGCCGAGACAGCATATCCTTTATCGGCAGCATATACAGGTGGTAAGATGAGCAATATGTTGAAAAGGAAGAATAAAATTAGTCGGTTCATCTGGATAGGATAATGGGTTCTGACTGCAACTTGATGATCTGGTCAAAGACTTCCCTGAGGATCGGGTAATCCTGGGCCAGGTAAATGGCCTTTGTCCTGTTGAATTTATACCGGATCGCCAGTGTATTGTTTTTATTTTCGACTTCATATTCTACCGAGATACTGTTGTCCGGGATTGAAATGAGCTTTTTCTCAGGCAGGGAAACAACTTTGTAGGAGTCAGGGATTTTTATCAGTGCGGTATGTGTATAGCTGTTGTTGGTCATAAAATCTATATCCATATTCCTTGTGGATGTCTGGAAAGGATTGGTCGTTAATTGTTCGAAAAGCAGGGGTTTGATATAGATCTCATTTCCTACTTCCGAGATCATATTATCCAGTCTGCCATCAATGGATATTTTCAATGGTTGTCCGACTTCCTGAAGCTGGTCTACTTTTATATTGGCAATAGAAAGTCCTTTCATGTCTTCCTCAAAGTGCTTTTTCATATCTGCATCATTCGCCAGTTCCCTGAGTTCCTTTTTTTTGTCTATAGATTTATAATCCTCGTACTTCATCATGATCTTACCGGTAAGGTCCAGGTCTTCCGTCAGCGCAAGGCTGTAAAAGGTATTATGATTATTGAGGTAATGGGGAAGAATACTTTCTATTTCAAGTTTAGGCTGATCAAGATTGATACCAACATAGGTGAGGTCAAATTTAGGAAGCAGGTTATAAGGATAATCTTCATCGGTAGCATCCAGCAGGTAGGGCTCATTGTCTACTTTTACTTTAATCAATATATTATTGATCTGATTCATATTGGGAAAATCAACCCGCAGCTTATTAAAGTTATTTACCGTGCCAATTCCTATTATTTCAGGGTTGAAGTCAAGTTTCTTCAGGAGTTTATATAAGATCAGGTTTTTGTCTATGTTGTTGCCGCTTTTCTTTTTGAGAATATCCCTCGTCTCCAGGTAGGGGCCAATAATAAGATTATTGTCCCATTTTATATTTTGTACCGAATTATATGCAGCGATCATTAGCGGTAATTTATCTAATTTCAAATCTTTTAAAGAATCGATCAACGATCTCATTCCTTCGTAATCTGCAATATGAGGCTTCCAGGGATAATCTTTGAAAAATTTACCTACTTCCGGCCAGGTCCTACCTACTGTAATGGTATGACCCTGGAGTTTAATCCTTGAAAGAGCGAATTCAGCACGCATACGGTGATGGTTGTAATTTGACAGAGGTTCCTCTTTAAGGGCAGGTATATTTTCTGCTATAACTTTTGTTTCATTTTTATATTTGATTTTCGGCTCACCAAAAATCATTCTTTCAAGCACTATATCCTTATCATAAGTCGAAATGTCTATTTCGCTGGTACAGGTAGGGATTTGCCCCTGGAAATACCAGGTGGGAGGAAAACCCTGGTAAGTATATAGGAAATCAATAACAGAACCGACTTGGACATTAGGAAAAGCCACACTTACCTCGGTAACCTGGCCATTACTTTTTTCCTTAAAGATATGGTCACCTTCGAGTTTTGTTTTTACTATTGCTCCGTTTACCATATTATAGGTAAACCCTTTTACCGAACTTTTGCTTGGTGCAGGTATGGATAATTCTGCATAGGACATGCCTTCGTTCTTTAGGATTTTAATCCTTTTCAGTTCGGTAGAATACCCGGTATTCCTGTCAAAAACCGACCCATGGTATAGTACTAAGGCTACATCATTCGTGTCTGTTCCTTCGGGAAGAGTTGTCATTGTGCGGATGTCTATCTCGCCAAAATGAATACCGGTGAATTGTGCTGATGAGATTAAACTTGATAAAAGGAAGGTGATAATAGCTGTGAAAGTGAATTTTTTAGTCATGTTTTTTGTCTTCGGTTTATTATAGATAAGCAGGTGTTACAAATTATTGAGTCAGGATGACGAAATCTGCCAGGCCGGCATGTTCGGAAGGGATATACTCAGCTACCTGGATACAACTTATTGTAGATACCTTGTAAGCCGGTGTACGGTGACTTTTCAGCCTGGCTACCACGCCTAAGTATTCATCACTGTGAAATCTCCCGTTGATGTGCAGGACCTTCTGGAAAGGATCCGTTCCCATAGCTTCCAGGATAGAATGGGCCATTGTCGCATCCCACAGGTTCTGGCTCTGGTAGAGGTGGAATCCGGGCGTGGTATGTCCACCCATGGCTTCCAGAAATTTCTCGTAGTATCTTCCTTTCAACGTATCCACCGGGAGTGCCGGCAGGTATTTTCTTCGGGTAGCTTTCGGTAATTTGGTAATGGACTGCAGGGTGCCCCTGGTTACCATATTGGTATACCTGGCAGGTGTATTGGCACAAACTACGGGAACCTGTACCTCCCTGGCAAAGTCAATCAGGGGTTTGTAATCATCATAATTTCCCCATGCACGGCTTTCCTTTTTAAAGTTCTTTTCAGAGATATAACCCCACAGGTACTCATCCATTACTCCTTGTACATCCCGTTCCCACATCTCCATCGACAGGCTCATACGGCCTCCGGAAGCCCTGTACATTCCCTGAAGTACATCCAGTTCCGCAGCATGGGCTATAGCATCATTGTGTTCTTCTCCCATGACGACGATATCCGACTTTGAAAGCAGGTAGATCATCTTTTCATAGGAGATCTCATCCCCTGATGATGTCTGAATGATGCGGTAACCGGCTGACTGCGCCCATAGGGGCTGTACCCCAAAGATCAGGCATAAAGTAGTGATGAGGTTAATCCAGTTTGTCTTCATACATTGATTTTTTGGGGTCAAATTTATTAATAAAAAGTTACAAGTTTAATAAAAAAGACCAAAAGAATACTTTAAGAAGACTTTCGTCTTTCTTGGTGTTGTATGAAAATGCAGGTGCCTGACCCAGAAAAAGCAAAACAACGCCGGGTTTTTGTATTTTCGTAGCCGAACCGTTTTTAATTTAACCTCATGTCCAATCATATAGAAGCACAAGCAAAGGTAGTGATCCACAAGCCCGTCGATGAAGTATATGCCTATACCATTAACCCATCCAATGCCAAGGTGTGGTACGATAATGTCAAAGAATCAGAATGGGAAGGAGATGCTGTTCAAGTAGGGACGAAGGCGAAGCTGCTCACCAGTATTATGGGAAAAGATTATCACTTTACCTATGACATCAAAGAGCTGAAGGAGAATGAGCACTTGCTGATGAAGACAGAAGCCGGCCCTTTCCCTATGGAGTCGGAATATCATTTTGCTGCAATAGACGCTGGTACTACTGAAGTTACCGTGATCAACAGGGCATCTCCCAAGGGTATTCCCTTCTTTATGGTATCAATGGTAAAAAATAAAGTACAAAAAACCATAGAAGAAGATGTGCAGACATTGAAAAATACTATTGAAGCATTTGCATAATTTCAGGGGATCCTGCAAAAAATCATACCTGCCACATACTTTGAAGAATTTATGGATAAGCAACAGTTTCTGGATGCGCTTCAGACTTTAAACAAACACAGAGAGGGACTAAGTACGGAGCAGATAGTGGATTTGCTTCGTACCACTTTACTATTTGCTGACCGGCAGTATTACATCAAGGACAACCCTGTCCTGGCAGATGCTGAATACGATCAGCTTTTTGCAGAATTAAAATCCCTGGAGCAGCAGGAACCGGAATTGATTCATCCCGGTTCACCGACGCAAAGAGTAGCATTGGGCAGAAGTGCACAGTTCGAACCTTCCAGGCACATTGTCCCCATGCTCAGCCTGGAGAACTCCTATAACGAAGAAGACCTGAGGGACTGGGATAAAAGACTGCGCACAGTGCTCGGGGGTGCTGATGTCCAGTACTCTGTAGAACCTAAATATGACGGAGCCGGTATTTCACTTATGTATGAGGGAGACCATTTAGCAGTTGCTGCTACCCGGGGAGACGGAATAGTAGGAGAGAACATCACTCCCAATGCCCGCCAGATCAGGACCATACCCCTTCATGCAGATTTTATGAAGGATGGTGTGGAGCAAATAGAGATCAGAGGGGAGGTAGTGATCAGGAAGTCCACGTTTAAAGCGTTCAACCAGCAAAGGGTAGAAGAAGGACTGCCTCCTTTGGCCAATCCCAGAAATGCCGCTTCAGGTACGCTGCGCATCCTGGATCCTGAAGAAGTAAAGAAAAGAGGCCTGTATGCCATTCTTTACCACATAAGCTATCATTCAGATATTGCCGATCCCGCTCATCCGCTGATGCAAGGCCATTTTGAATCCCTGCAATGGCTGAGCCGGCATGGTTTCGCGACACCTATTGAAGAGATGCACCTGTGTGCTACTATTGATGAGGTCATCGGGTGGTGCAGGGAATATGAGAAAAAACGGGATGAGATGCCTTATGAGATCGATGGTATGGTGGTCAAGGTCAACCTGTATGATATACAGGAGCGGCTCGGGATGACTTCCCATCACCCCCGCTGGGCCATCGCGTACAAATTCAAGGCACGGCAGGGGACAAGCAGGCTCAGAGATGTGGAATTCCAGGTGGGCAGAACAGGAATGATCACCCCGGTTGCCAAGATAGAACCTGTATCTATCGGTGGTGTTACCATTTCCAGTATTTCTTTGTTCAACGAGGATATCATCCGGGAAAAGAACCTGATGCTGGGGGATACCGTGCTTGTAGAACGTGCCGGTGATGTGATCCCGTATATCGTCAAGTCCGTGGAAGAGCTCAGAACCGGCAACGAAGTCCCGATCGAATTTCCAAGAAACTGCCCGGTCTGCGATACTGAATTGTTCAAACCTATAGGAGAGGTAGCCTGGCGCTGTGTGAACATCAATTGCCAGGCACAGGTAGTAGAGCGCATGATTCACTTCGTGAGCAAAGATGCTATGGATATCCGGAGCCTGGGAGAAGCCAATGTGCGGCGGTTCTATCAGCTGGGGTTCCTGAAGTCAGTCGAGGATATCTACCAGCTTCCTTATGAGCAATTATCCGGTTTTGGACAAGCTGGGGCAGAAATCCATCGAAAACCTCGGGGCTGCTGTTGAAAAAATCCAAATCCCAGCCGTTGAACCGGCTGATCTTTGCATTGGGCATACGCTTCGTAGGTGAAGCTACTGCCAAGACCCTGGCCAGGAGTATCCATCATATCCTGGACCTGAAAGGCAAAACTATAGAAGATTTATGCCGGCTGGAAGATATAGGCCCGAAGGTAGCTTCGTCTATTCATGAATATTTCTCCAATGAAGATAATATTACCACACTGCAGCATTTGGGAAACCTGGGCGTAGCTTTGGAAAACCCCCTTGCTCATCACAATGTCCCTGAAGGTTCTCTGGAATTAACCGGGCAGACTTTCCTGTTTACCGGGAGCTTATCTCAGCTTAAAAGAAGCGATGCCGAGGCAATGGTAGAGGCCAGGGGCGGTAAAATCCTCAGTGGTGTGAGCAGCAAGCTCAATTATCTTGTGGTAGGAACGGATGCCGGCTCCAAGCTGGATAAAGCCAAAAAACTGGGTACCGTTCACATCCTTACGGAACAGGAGTTCCTGGACAGGATGAACCGGTGATTTTTAATATAATGAAATGTGCCGCTTACTGATCTCAATTTCTCCCGGAGCCGGATTACCTGCTCCCGGGTTGACGGATTGGCTCATGTTTGTGCCTGAAGAGAACGGCAAACAGGATAGCCACAACCAGTGCGTATAGGGCAAAAAACCATCCATATCCCCGGCCATAATTTATCACCCTGTGCATCTGAGTAGAACCGGCTGATCAGCCATCCGCTCCCCACACTGCCCAGGATAGCCCCGAATCCATTGCCCATCATCATAAAGAGTCCCTGAGCAGAACCCCTGATTTCTTTCCGGGTGCTGGTTTCAATGAATAGCGAACCCGAAATGTTGAAAAAGTCAAAAGCCATTCCGTACACGATGTTGGAAAAGACGATGAATAATAGTCCCCAGCCATCAGGTCCGCCTATGCTAAAGAGCCCGAACCTGATCACCCAGGCAAAACATACTCATCAGGATCACGGTCTTGATGCCAAATCTCCTGAAGAAAAACGGGATGGAGATAATAAAGAGCGTTTCGGATATCTGCGAGATAGATATGATAGCCGTAGAGTACCGGACGACTATAGAGTCTGCATACTCTGGTATATTCTTAAAATCCACAAGGAAAGTATCTCCATACATATTGGTAAGCTGTAATGCTGCACCCAGGAATAAAGAGAAAATAAAAAATACCGCCATTTTATAATTCCTGAACAAGGCAAAAGCATTCAGACCCAGCTTTTCTGACCAGGAAGCATTGGGGTTCACCAGTCTCCGGGGTGGGCATCGGGGTAAGGTAAATGAATAACATCCCAATAATATAGCACCGATGGCAGCAAAATAAAACTGATTGGTGATGATGCCATTTCCTGTAAGTGCGCCTAACCGATTACCCAGGCTCACCGCAAAATCCCAATCGAAATCAGGCTTGCTGAAGAAATTGGTGAACCACATGGCCACGATAAATCCAATGGTCCCGAATACACGGATAGGAGGAAAATCCTTAACCGGGTCCCAGTCAAACCGGGTGAGCAGGGTATAAGATAAAGAATTGGATAGCGAAATGGTAGGCATATAGAACATCATCCCCAGCAGTACAGCATAAAAGAATGTGCCCGCATCATCGATGTTCGGCAGGAACAGGAACGTAACCCCATACAGGATGTGCAACAATCCGTATAGTTTTTCCGAATTCATCCACCTGTCTGCGATAATACCAATGACAGGCGGCATAATGATAGATGCGATTCCTAAAGTGCTGAATACAATGCCAAACTCAGCGCCTGTCCATTGCTTATAGTCAAACCCATAAGTCCCTAAGGTTGTTAACCATGTGCCCCATACGAAGAACTGCATAAAGCTCAGTATAGTCAGTTTAGCTTTGATCCCCACTACTTGTTTTTGTTTATAATGAATATGCGGCTGTTCGCCAGGATTTAATATGACTAAGATAAATCAATTGGATCAAGAATTATATTTTTTTATGGTTATCATCACGCAGGGTGCAGCATCGCAATACCTATCCTGTATACATCCTTATAAAAGCAATTCATGCTGCTGAAACAAACGGATTCCAATCAATTCTCAGTTCAGATGATATATTCTTATCCCTTTTGTTCCGTTTTTTGCAAATCATATTCCTTCTTTCGCAATGGATTACGGTATGAGTGCAGGTAATTTTAAGCTCAGAAAAATCAATAATGGGCATTATGAAAAGACTGGTTACCTCTTTAATCCTGATGATCCCTTTCTCTGTTGCAGCACAATGGGAGCTGGAAGAAATATTTGAAGATACGATCCCTCATGCCAACCAGCTGAGATTGGAAGTGCTGGATGAGCATAAGGTGCTTATGATCCCCCTGACTACATATCAGGACCGGTATATTATAAAGACTGAAGACGGCGGGCTGACCTGGACAAAGTATGAACTGCCGGAAGATATAATGGGTACAGTTCTGTACGAAGCAGATTTTGTAAATGAAGAAGTAGGTTATATCGTAGGAGGTACCCCTTTTGGTGCCTGGAACGTCATCCTGAAGACGGAAGACGGGGGTATGCATTGGACAGCGCTGGATCATTCTTTTCTGGAGTCAGCCGGCTCCTATGGGATTGAAAATGTAAGTTTTGCCAGTGATGGAACGGGTTATATAGCTGCTGCTTATCAAGGTGTATATAAAACTACAGACGGAGGTTTGACTTTTACTGCCCTTGAATTGCCCGTGGTCGAGGGGTCTTTCGATACCCGGGTTGCAGAAATAAAATTTATCGACCAGGAAGTGGGATTGGTGTCATGTTTTGGTTACAGGCCTGCCGATTCATCCTATGTAAGTTATATCCTTAAAACTACTGACGGGGGCAATTCATGGTCTGTAGCAGATGAACGTACTTGGAATGACCCCGGAGAATGGCATCATGTAGACAAGATTCACTTTGTCAATGCGAATGATGTTTTTGCCATCGGCGGAAAAGGCTACCTGAAAGTGAGCCCGGACGGTGGGGAAAGCTGGATACACAGGGCATTACCGGATCCCGCCGGCACTGCTACGGATATCTTTTTTGTCAATAATGCCTGTGGTTATATCGTTATGTCAGACAAAATTTATAGAACAGACAATGCAGGCCAGAGCTGGGTGCTTCAGTCATTCGCTACGGAATACAATACGGCTCATTATATTCAGTTTGCAAATGACAGTATAGGGTATGCCGCCGGTAATTATCATTTGTTCGTAGATCCCTTTACCACTTTATTCAAAAGCCTGCAGCCGGCCAGTTCTCCTTTGTCTGTTTATACTGCAGGGCTCAGGTCCCATTTTAAAATTTATCCTAATCCGGCGTGTGCTATCCTCACTCTTGAATATGAAAGCAAAGTCCAGATCCAGAGTATTCAGCTGTTCGATATAGGTGGAAAGCTTATTAAAGCGTTTGATAAAGATCAAAAAGCACTGGATATAGGAGATATAGCGGATGGTGTATATTTTTTGAACATACAGGCGGAAGAAGGAAATATGAGTGAGAAAATTATTGTGAACTAAAAATTGAACTTTTATGAAAAGAATTTGTTTGTTGTCTATGTTGTTCCTGCCTGTTGCTAAAATTGCAGGTGCACAGACATGGCATTTCGGATTTGAAGACTGGAATGAGACGTTAACCTATGAACCGGTAAGTAACGAATATGCTTTTCCTGATCATCAGCTGTGTTATCCTTATTTATCAGGAAATGCAGAAGGTGTATTCCATGCAGGAGAGGTTGAAGATAACGAAGTGATTCCGGAATGGTCAGCGATCTTACATGGACTATTGCGCACTACAGATGCGCACTCAGGCGCCTATGCAGCAATTGTGCATATGTGGTATAACGGCTCTGCCGGGATTTTAGCCTATGGCAGTTCCGGATATGTAAATGCGTTGTGGGGGTTGCCAAAAGTGCATTTTGAAAATAAGCTGTATGGCATTTCGGGCTTTTATAAATATATGGTTGATTCGTTTATACCTAACGATACTTATCAGAAGGTAGCCATGCTCCATATTGTTGCTTACAGCAGAAATACGGCAGGAGGTTTAGAGCTCATGGCTCATGATTCATTGCGGTTTGAAGCGTCCGGTACTTATAGAGAATTTCATCTGCCCGCAACAGGAACAAGTATTATGCCTGACTCTTTCAGTATCTGGTTTGAGGCTAAAGGCTATGGCTCAGGGGGTACATCGTGTAGCCTTGCCCATTTTATTTATTTGGATGATGTACAGTTTCATTTTGAGCCATTATCTGTTGAGCGCAATTATTCACTCAGGAAAAAGCTGGATATCTATCCCAATCCGGCAAATGATATCCTAACCTTCGATTATGAAAATAGTGTACAGATCCGGAGCATTCAATTAACGGATGTGTGGGGTAGAGTGGTGCGTATATTCAGCAAAAGGGAAAAGGCATTGAACGTATCAGGTCTCCCGGGCGGAATGTATTTTTTGAATATCCAGGCGGAAGAAGGTAGCGTAATAGAAAAAATTATTATTAACTAAAAAATAGAACCAACAATGAAGTACTTATTAACGCTCATTTTTACTACTGCTACCTGTGCGCTTTTTGCGCAATGGACAGAATTGACGACAGGAACAACAAATCATCTGAATGCGGTACAATTTGTAAATGAAAATATCGGCTTTTCAATAGGAGATAACGGCACTTTTCTTAAAACCGCCGATGGTGGTGAAAACTGGACGGTGCAATCATTGTCGTCTGCCGAACAATTCAAAGGAATGTACTTTGTGAACAGTGGTACAGGCTTTATATGCAGCAATAATCACCTGTATCAGACTACCGATGGGGGTGAAAATTTTACAGAGATGACTTCAATGCTGATGACCGCCTCTGCACCTTCAGAGCCGATGCATCAGATAAGGATTTTCTTTAATGGCGATGTGGGTATTATCACTGCGCTCTGGGCGCCGGTAACTGTTGTAGCCCTCAAGACTGATGACGGAGGTGCAAGCTGGTCTGAATTTACAGTGCCTGTTGCCGGGACTGGTTTTGGTGATGTCAATTATAGTATTGTGAACAGCAGTACAGTATATGCCGTAAAAAAATGATCAACAATATAAGACCGATGACAATGGGGTCAGCTGGACAGTCGTAAGAACGCTTCCGGCATATCTGAGCCCGGCTGATAAAGGGTTTCAGATCTTCAATACGGACGGACAAGGTTATGCGGAATTGGGTGGTTCGGGATTCCTGTATATGAATGATGATGCTTCCGCTTCGACTGTGCCTCCTGCAGGCATGTCATACCCCCATTCATTCAGCTATTTAAATGCCGGGACCGGATACCTTTTAAAGGATAATCAGCTGTTCACAACTTCAGACGGAGGAATGACCAGGGAGCTGATGCATACATTTTCGGCAATTACGGACAATTTTAATAAATGGCATTTGTATTTTGTGAACCCGGCCCTGGGGTTTGTTTGCGGAAGGAACGGCAAGATGTATAAACTGGACGGGACCACCTCTGTCAGCAGGATACCTGTCAGCAGTCCATTCAGTATCTTTCCCAATCCTGCAAGCCATTTCATCAACCTGGATTGTGATGATAACGTTCATATTCAATCCACCCAGCTATCTGATGTGTCAGGCAGGGTGATAAAAACATTCAGTAAAGGAGAGAAAGTCCTGGATATAGGTGATGTGGCGAACGGAATTTATTTCCTGAATATCCAAACCGAATCCGGAAAAGTAAGTAACAAAATTCTGATCCAGTAATTCCGGATATCTGAAATTGAAAGATGCCCGCTTGTATTAACAAGCGGGCATCTTTAATTGCCGTATTTGTAATCGGAAGGGAGGTAGCCGGTTTTTCTTTTGAACCAGTTCGTAAAATGAGGTGTCTCATTAAATCCCAATTCGAAAGCAATCTCGCCGATATTCATATCGGAAATACACAAAAGTTTTTTAGCTTCTTTGAGTATTCGTTCCTGAATGATTTCTGAAACAGTAAGGCCGGAAGCTTTCTTGATCCGGTTTTGTAAAGTCCTGGAGGTGACGCTCAGGAGACGGGCATAATCATCGACCTGCTTTTTTGTCCTGAAATGCTTTTCAATGTGTAAGATCAACAGCCCCACAATAGGATCATAAATCTTACCGGAAGGAATGGTCTGATGTCCCAGGCTTGCTACTTTGGTCAGGAATGCCCCGATGATTTGTAACTGATAAGCGGATGGGGCAGACTGCCCGAGTATTTCCCTGAAGATAAAGGCAAATTCCTCTGCCTCCTGCTCATTCAGGTTGATCACTTTCGAGTGGTCGAATAACTGGTGAAAATGGATATCAGGATGCACCATTTGCAATTTCTGAAGGAATTGATCCTTGTATACGATAGCGAAACCTTCTGATTCCATAGACCGTTCCAGCCAGTGCAGATCCTGAGCAGCCAGCAAATGTACGGAATTGTCTTCGACAGCATAAGTCCTGAAATTGATGTTGTGCCTGCCGCCACCTTTGGTGAATACAAGAATTTCATTGTATGCATGAGCGTGAAAATTATCAAACGGGTAGCTGTCAGGATTATCTAACCGGACCAGCCGGGCCAGCTGATTTTTAGCATCATCTTCCGTATATTTATATGTAGGGTAATTAGCTGCCAAGGGTCAATATATTGATCCCTTAAAGTTATGGTTTTTCCTATGCTTCAGGAAATATTATTTTGCTATCTGCCAGCAGGAATCAGTATTCTGTCAGGGCATATACGGCAAAGGAAGCCAGCCAGTGCTCACCCCCGTAATTTCCTTTATCGATATTATTCAAAGCTTCTGTCAGCATCTCATCACTTGTCTTCAGGAACTTCTGATATAAAGGGTGGTCTTTGGGAATATGGCGGATTATTCTTCTCATGTTCCAGGCCCTGCTCAGCATCAGACCGTCGAGGTGGGTAATCTGATAATCCATCCGGTCACTTACGTGCGGTACTTCACAGATCCTTGCAATGCTCTTTTCTGTATAAAATTTTTCCAGCCATTGGGCGAATTCATTTCCGTGTAATACCCTGCCTTCATTAAGTCTGCAATGCAGAGACTGGGTGAGAAGAAATCTGAGCCGTCGGGTTCCAGGTATGCAGGTGTTGCCACATTGTCCAGATAGAAATCATTCGCTTTTTTTTACCAGTGTTGCTGCAAAAGCAGTATCGTTTTACAGCCTGAGCCCAATCCATAGCAAATCCCAATGCAAAGGCCGAATTAGGATGCACACCTGTTCTGTTCGGATAAGTTTGTTTAGGGAGATATTCCTTCCAAAGGCTGACAATGACTTCGGTCAGGGGTTGCAGTTGCCGGTGCCATTGCTGGAATAAAGGATCCTGCGATTCATAAAGCTCCTGGTCCAGCTTGAGCAGCCAGGCCCACCCATAGGTCCTTTCATATATTTTGCCTAATTTATATTTACTGAAGTAAGCTGCTTCTTCCCGGATATGCTGCGGGTCAAAGGATGCTTTCAATAACCTGATGATGGAATCACGCTGGGGAAGACCGGGATAAAGGTTCAGTAACCTTACCAGCATCCAGTGACCATGTACGGCGCTATGCCAGTCAAAACAGCCATAAAAGCTGGGATGCAGTTCCCTGGGAGAAAGACGGGCATCGATTTCGGATTCTGCACTGTGGCTGGTTTTTATTGGGATATTCCTGATCGATACATCTGAGGGGAAGCCTTGCCAGCTTTTCTGCCAGAGATTGGTCCATTTGCCTCTGTCCCCACCCGGTAACAGAAATACAATGAATGAAGAGTACCGGGATCAATAGTTGAATCAACTTCATATTTATACTTAATATTGATTGAAAAATTTCCTTTAAAAGAGATAGCACCTTTTTGAAAAGTTAATCATCCGAATCCTGAGACCCGTTATTCTCTGCATTGCTCTTTTTGGGCTCTTTCGCCCATTTTGATTCTTGGTTCCGATTTCATGGCATTGAATCCTCCTTCTATTACCCCGTATGCTGTGAAAATCCCTGTTTTTTGAACAGGGTTGCCGCCGTAATGGCACTGCTTCCACCGCCACAATGGATATAGACATTCTGATCGTCGTCCACAGATGCGATATTGATCACGTCACCAAAGGTGGCTAAGGGCATAGATACTGCTTTCTCCGCGTGTAAAGCTGCGTAATCTTCCGCCAGGCGAACATCGAGCAGCAGTATGTTATCATCAAAAGGCTCATCCATCGCATATTCATCAGGTTCAATCATAATGATCATATCCAGTTCTTTTCCTTCGGCCCTTCCATTGTTGAATTCCCCCCTCGAAATATCCGGCCACGGCAAACTTGTTTTCTTCAAGGAGCTTCGCAGCATCATTAACCTGTTGATGATCTCCAACAAGCCACAACAGGTCTGTCTTTATCCAGTAAAGCAGCAGACCTCTCTTTTAATTTACTCAACGGCATATGGATGCTTCCGGGGATAAACCCTTCTGTAAATTCTTCAGTAGGTCTGATGTCCACGATGGTACAGGATTGTTTTTGTAAGTCTTCAAAGCTGACCGGTATTATTGCTTTCATGATAAATGTTTTTCTCTGATTAAATAAATTTTTTCTCCATTGATTAGTGTATAAGGTGGTTCAAATCCCGGCATGGATGTAGCCCTGATTTGTTTATCGATAGTATGCTCATCCTGGCAGACCGAGATGTGTCTCAGTGCCTGAATATCTTTTCTGTAATAAATACGGCTCCGGCGGCCTTGTATATCTATAGCCTGAGCCTGATAGTCCTTGCTCAGGATTACCAGGTAAGGTCTCTTTAAACAATTCGATCCCTGCATTTACAGATTTTTGGTATAGATCTTCTACCCAGATATCCGGGGAGATGGAGAACCTCTTTTCGAAAAGCAAAGCCCCATGGTCGATTCGTTCATCGATCCGGTGAATGCTGACACCAAAAGATCGCGCTTCATCCATAATGGCAAAAGAAAACTGGTTGCAACCCCTGTATTCAGGGAGTGGCGCTAAATGTAGATTGAGCGCCAAGGATCTTGCTTTCCGGATATGCTGCGTTTTTAAGATCTCATGATGCTGAACGGAATAGATGATATCACACTCAGGTATTTCATCCAGTGAAGATAGAATACGAAACCTGATGGTCCCGGGCGATTTGTTCTACGGTTTGCAGGGATTCAAATTCTTTTCTGTTCGTAGTGCTTACAGCAATTACTTCAGATGAAAAGCCGGCTTTGCATTTCCAGAAGATATTGCAGGCAGGCAGCCCCGATCGGTTTAGAAACCCAGAAATACGATTTTTTTCATCCGTGATTATTTAATGTATTTAAGCCCATGCTGAATTTTGTATATTTGAATTTTATTCACTATAACGGGTCGTTAGCAATTTTCAAACAGGCTATGCTCACACAACTGCCAAAGTTAAAGAGGATACGGGACATTTCCTTTTTCAGTGGCTATTGGCTCATTTTTATTATTATGACAGGAATGAATGAAGAAAGGCAAAAGTTGCCGGGAATCCCGGAGTTCAGTCCGCGGGTTATATGAACAAATTGTCATTATAGTTTTGTATTTTGCGGGCTTAATTGTGTATTAAGGGCATTTAAATCTGAGTAAAAAGTGAGAAAAAATTCTATGGGTTGCAACTTTCTTGTTTACTTCCCGGGGCATTATTGTCCCAGAATACTTATATTCCCATAGGCTCTGATGAGTACAAACTGGTAGACAGGATCGAAACCACGGAATGGTTCATTAACCGGGATTTCAGTACCGCATTAAAACCTTTATCCAGGCGCGATGTTTCCTACCTTGGTTTCGGAGTATAAAGAATTCTTCCAGCTTACACCGAATGCTGTCGCCAATCCTATCGATATCCATAATGCAGACCGTGCCTACAATATCAGCGGGGAATGGGGGCAAGCCTAATGTTAATGTATTCCGATGCCACTGAAAGGAGACACCGGCCTATCCTGAAATATTTCTACCAGACTGAACCTAACCTGCTCCAGTATAGCAATGAAGATTTCTTTTTTGCACCTGAATCCTGTCTTATATGCTCAGGCAGGTCTGGAGAATAACCATTCAGAGCTCAAGTATGTATTTATGAGAGGTGCTGAAGTGAGAGCGAGGATCCTCAGGAATATCGGTATTTATACTGTTGTGGCCCGAGACCCAGGAGAAGTTTCCCAATTATTTTACGAATATGGCCAATGAGCACCGGTTTTTCCCGGGCTTTGATTTTTATTCCGGCGGTACCCACAAGCGGCCTTTTGACGGTCTGTATGCCAGGGGTTTATATAGACTTCCCGGTCTACAAAGACTATATAACCGCCACATTCGGTTATGATAAGAATTTTATTGGTGACGGGTACAGGAGCCTGCCTCCCTGGGGAGCAGCGGGGCTCCTGCTACTTTCCTGCGATTGAGGTATAACTGGCGTGGGTTTACCTATCAGAATCTGTACATGGAATTGATTGATGATTTTTTCACAGGGTGGTGACCGGAGATTGCCGAAGAAATATGCAAGTATGCATTACCTGGGCATGAATATCGGCAGGAGGTTTAACCTTGGGTTATTCGAGTCTACTGTTTTCAACAGGCATAACGCTATGGATATCTATAATTTTATTCCTGTGATTTATGGAAATACGCTTCACCGCTCATGGACAGGTCAGCATCAGACAAGCCTGGGGCTTACATTTAAAGCATTACCATGGAATAATTTCCAGATTTATGGCCAGGGCTTTGCCAATAGTATAGATTTCCGGAACTTTTCCGAGGGGTCCTGGAAGAACCAGTTTGCTACGCAACTGGGGATCAAATATACCAATGCGTTCACATTACGCAATCTGGATCTGCAGTTGGAATGGAATGCAGTAAGGCCATGGACGTATACGGCACAGGACACGCATTACAAATTATACACATTATAACCAGCCGCTTGCTCATCCGTTAGGAAGCGGATTCCAGGAATGGATTGCTTCCTTCGACTATCAGCCCATAAGGGATTTAAGAATAGGGTTAACCGGGATCTACTCCATTAAAAATGCTCAAGAGGCAACAGGTGGTTTCTCCTCTTATATTTACCAGCCTTCCTCTGCGAGGATGTCTGATTTCGGGTATTGCTTATCTGGATGCAGACGGTCCTGCCGGTTTATTGATCAACCTGAATGGAGCTTACGAATTGATGCAGAACTTATACCTGGAAGCAGGGATGAGCTATATGAATATCGATGAGCATTCCCTTCAGCAGCAGTCATTAATGTTCTATACGGGCATCAGGTGGAATATGCAAAGAAGGGTATATGACTTCTGGTAAGCTTTCCTGGATACTTATTCTCCCCGGAATTGTAACATATTCGCGGTACAGGATTTCAAATGTTTTATCCAGGTCTTCTGTTATTCCCGCTATGCACCGGTGAAGCCTGAAGCATCGTGCTTCGCTTTGCCGTCAGCCACCTGAACCTTTCGTGAAGCGGAAGGGGTGGCCTATTGTGCCGCTATCCGGAGCCCCTTCGATGATCTTATCAAATGAAGATAACTGCTCTTCAATGCAGGTCAGATCCAGCCAGGGAGCCATACTTTTTATTTTTTGATATTGCAGTTCGTGCCGGATCCTGGTATACCTTTTGGACTTGCACATCATCAGAATGCCTATATTCATGAATTCCTCCCGTTCTACTTTTGGAACGAGCCTGATAATGGCATATTCATATATAAGTTTATCCGGCATCTTTGATTGCATTTACAAAGGTTTCTGACTGGTCCAGGCGTTGTGTCAGCAGGTTGGTATAAAATTCCTTTTTGTCCCGGGCGCTCATGCCATCGCCATCCTGCTCCATCCATTCATCCGGTACCTGTGCTACGATCTGGCGGATAGCTTCTTCATTGATGAGCTGCTTCAATGCCTGATCGGCTTCCTCGATTTTCCTGGAAAAGGGCAGCAATACATGGTCCCTGATCTGTAGGAAAGGTTTGTGTATAAAGGATGTCCCAGCTTTCCCAGTTGTGGTGGAAGTAAAGGCTCGCTCCGTGGTCTATGAGCCACAGCTCTTTGTTCCAGATCAGCATATTGGTATTCCTGGCTGTCCGGTCCACGTTGAACAGGTAGGGCGTCCAGCCATACGATCTGCGAAGCCAATAGTTCATCAACCTGGTGTGCGACAGGATCAAAAGTTAACGCGCCGCCTCAGGAAATGTAAGCCAAGATTCTGCCCTTCACTGGCTTTCAGAAGGTCCTGTATTTCCTGGTCCGGTTTCGATCCTGCCAAAGGATTCGTCCAATTGTGCAAAAACGATTTCAGGGATCCTGAGTCCCAGCTTTTTTGCAATTTGCCCACTGATCAGTTCAGCAACCAGGGCTTTATAACCCTGGCCGGCACCTTTGAATTTGATCACATATTTAAATCCATCATCGGCTTCGACCAGCCCGGGCAATGAGCCACCCTCCTTTAATGGCTGCAAATATCTGAAGACCTGAACTTCCCTTATCGGATTGATTGTTTCCATCTGGTACTGAATTGGTACAAAAGTAATGGAATAATTTGAAGCCCTTACAAATCCGGGTATATTGAGATTTGAACGATGAAGGGATGATCCCGGTCTGCTTTTAGAACGTTTCCGATATCAGAAGATTTATTTTTTATGATCATTTCCGGATATGGAAATGGGAAAGAAAGGTTTCCTGCTTTGTTCCTCAGTTTTTTTTCAAAGCTTCATCCATATATTCTACATTTGCGAAAAATAAAGTAGATGAAGAAAGGAGTATTTATTAAAGAGTGGCTTGCCTTCAAACCCTATCAGAACCAGGTAGGTTCGGACTTCTTTTATCTCTCATTATGCCAGAAAAATATATCAATGCCTTGAGCAGCATCTGAAGCCGGTGCACTGGGACCAGCAGGTAGGCAGTAAACAGCAATTGCTGGTGGACCTGGCATGTTTCCTGGCTTCCTACCTGGAAGATCTGGCATCCGGTACACAGCTATGGCTGACCTTTGTAAAACTGCATGAAGAGCACTATGACCAGTTGCTGCCTTTGATAGAACAGGGAGATGATTATATTGCCGGTGAGCCCCAATAGGGAAGATATTATTATTTTGATTTGGTATTTCATCAACAGCATTCAGGATAAGATTGTATTCTCTGAGAAGGAAATATGGTTGCAAAAGGCTGCTGAAGACATTTTTGAATTATTTGTAGAACAATGGGAAATGGCACCGGAGAACCAGGAGCTGCAGCAATTCTATAGGCTCGGGACAGAAGCGGATACATTTTTCGAAGTAAGAAAGCTGCTGGCGAAGATTTTGTTCCAGACTTATTTATTCTTCCCGGATTACCAAAATGATTTTTGAGGAAAGATTGAAATCCAATTTAAGATCGAACCGGAATATCCATATGCTGAACTGGGAGACAGAGACCGCATATTATCCATAACCAGCCTACCAGGCTGTTGGGGATATATGCCAATGACTGGTTGGCTGCGATACTGGGGATACAGCATCCGCTATTCGGATCTGTAAAAAATATGTCGAGGAAGATACCCGGGCTGTTTGAAGTTGAAAGGGTAAATGACCGGTATATTCACCTGATCCATCTATCCTCAGGTAAGCGCTTCCCTTTGTCCAAAGACTCGTATGATCATAAAGGAGCTGCAGAGCTCGTTGGAAAATATCTTTATCTTTCCATCGTAAAATGGAAAAAATGACTGGTGGCTATCAGGTGTATCAAATATTATCGATAAGCGAAATGAGGAGGTAGAAAGGGAAGAGAAGAATATCTTGCAGGCGAGACTGCTTGAAGCTTTACTTGATCCCAATTGGCGTTCAGACCAGGTAAGGCAGGGAATGGATATCTTCCTGAGGATCAATGGAAATAGCCAGATTGCGATTGGCAGTGCTGCTGAGATGTTGGCTTTTACTGGATACTTACGAGGAGGACTTGAACAAGTCAGACGATGAGCTGTTAAAGGGACTTTCACTTCAAAGGGTTGGTGTAATCCGCAGGTTTATCCAGTCACAGGCCTATGCTAAGATGAAAGTTACCTTGCTGTATACGCCTGATATGGGACTTGAAGTAAGCTTCGGTCTGGCAGATGCTTTTCCGGCACTTCACCATAAGAATGTGGACCTGAGCCGCTCAGGCGTCCAGTTCTTACAACTGCTGACCGATGCAAGCGTATCCAGGCATAAAGTGCTTTACTGCATACAGCACTTCAGGCATGATTTGCCTTATTTTAAATCGGAAGATGGGGTGCAGGTACTGAAAAATTTGGATTTCTTACTGAGATTCTGGAAGACAGAACAGTATCATAGCATTGCACTTTAAAGAATTGTGAACATGGCAGATGAAAACGCCGGAATTTTTTAATTTTGGTCTGTTAACCAGAAAAATAATTATAATGATGAAAAAAATAATCTTAGCACTAAGTGCCATGTCCCTGTTCACTTTTTATTCCTGTGGAGATGATAACAGGACTGCCGGGGAGCGTCTGGATGAGACTATTGAAGATACAAAAGCTGCCGGCAATGAACTGGAAAATGATGCCGGAGAAGCAATCCGGGAAGCAGACACCAAGATGAACAAAGCCGGACAACAGATAAAAGATGGTTTTAATGAAACAAAAAACGATATTCAAGAAGGGGCCGGTGAATTGAAGGATGATGTAAAAACCGCAGGTAAGGAAGTAAAAGAGGATATGAAGAAAGCAGGTCAGGATATTAAAAAAGGTATCAATGACGCGAAAAAGGATATCCGGGAAGCAGCAGATAAAAAATAAGAATTGCTGCGGAAATGGCTTTAAGCCCTTGTAACCTGTTGATTCTGTATGGATAACATCAAAGGTAGATGATCCACAGGGTCAACAGGTTTTTAATAAGTTGTATTAACACTTATATAATATTTGGATTTGAGATTTAGCCATTAAAATAGTACCTTTGCGTCCTCAAAAATATTTATGGGATTTAATTTGATATGAATCTGTACGTCCCGCATTAATCAAAAAAATTATATGAATTTAAGAAACATTGCCATTATTGCCCACGTTGACCATGGTAAAACTTCCCTGGTAGATAAGATTATCCATGCTACCAAAGTTTTCAGAGATAACCAGGATACGGGTGAGTTGATTATGGATAATAATGAGCTGGAGCGGGAGCGGGGAATTACGATTCTGAGCAAAAATATCGCTGTGAGTTACAATGATGTAAAAATCAATGTAATCGATACCCCGGGCCACGCCGACTTCGGGGGAGAGGTAGAGCGTGTGTTGAAAATGGCCGATGGGGTATTGCTGCTGGTGGATGCTTTCGAAGGACCTATGCCCCAGACCCGTTTTGTACTGGGCAAAGCATTAAGCCTGGGCCTGAAACCGATTGTGGTCATCAATAAAGTAGATAAGGAAAACTGTCGCCCTGACGAAGTTCATGATAAGGTTTTTGATCTGTTCTTCCAGTTAGATGCTACTGAGGAGCAATTGGATTTTCCAACGCTATACGGATCAGCAAAGCAAGGCTGGTACAATACTTCGCTGACACCTACCGATAATATCAATGCACTTCTGGATGCCGTATTGGAACATGTACCTGCTCCGCAGGTAGAAGAGGGAACACTTCAGATGCAGATTACCTCATTGGATTATTCTTCATTCTTGGGCCGGATCGCTATCGGCAGGGTAGCCCGGGGCACGATCAGGGAAAATCAAAATATTCAGTTGTGCAGGCTCGATGGGTCTATGGTTCGCGGTAAGATCAAAGAACTGTATACATTCGAAGGAATGGGTAAGAAAAGAGTGGAGGAGGTTCATGCCGGTGATATCTGTGCTGTAGTAGGCATCGAAGGGTTCCAGATAGGAGAGACCATTGCCGATTTTGAAAACCCGGAGCCACTTCCGGTTATTGCTATTGATGAACCCACGATGAACATGCAATTTTCGATCAATAACTCACCTTTCTTTGGCAGGGAAGGTAAGTTCGTGACGAGCAGGAATATCAGGGACCGGCTTTATAAAGAATTGGAGAAGAACCTGGCATTGCGGGTTAAGGATACGGAAGATGCAGACAAATTTTTGGTGTATGGAAGGGGGATTCTACACTTATCAGTGCTTGTGGAGACGATGAGAAGAGAGGGATATGAATTGACTGTGGGCCAACCCCAGGTTATCATTAAGGAAATTGATGGAGTGAAGTCCGAACCCTATGAATTACTGGTAGTAGATGTACCTGAAGAAGTAAGCAGCAGGGTCATCGATCTGGTCACACAGAAAAAGGGAGAGATGATGATTATGGAATCCAAAGGCAATATGCACCACCTGGAATTTGATATACCCTCAAGAGGATTAATAGGACTGAGATCGCAGATGCTTACCGCTACCGGCGGCGAAGCTGTAATGGCACATAGGTTCTCGGAGTACAAGCCTTGGAAAGGTGCGATACCGGGAAGGAACAATGGTGTGCTGTGTGCGAAACAGGGAGGTACTGCTACGGGATATTCATTGGATAAACTGCAGGACAGAGGTACATTCTTTATCGATCCGGGTGAAGAAGTATATGGAGGCCAGATCGTAGCCGAACATATCAAACCGGGAGACCTGAATGTAAACGTAGTGGAGGGGAAGAAGCTGACCAATATGAGAGCCAGCGGCTCTGATGCGGCTACCAACATTGCTCCGAAAATACAGATGAGCCTGGAAGAATGTATGGAATATATCCAGCATGATGAGTGTATCGAATGTACACCTAAGAGTATCAGGCTGAGAAAGATCCTTTTGGATGAAAATGAGCGGAACAAATACGCAAAGCAAATGAAGCAGGAAGCGTAATCCCGACTGAGAAAATATAAATACAAAAGTGCTGACTTTATAGGTCAGCACTTTTTATATGTAGGAACGGTATCTGATTAACCGGTAACCACCTGTTTTCAAAACAGGCAAGGTTATCTGACCAGGGTGAGATCGCCTTTCTGAAAAAAATTGCTTCCGTCATAGCAGGAACCCTGGACGGTATAGAAATAGGGACCCATATCAGCAGGTTTTCCATCATCAAAGTTACCATCCCACTGGTCATCAGCCTTGAAACTTACAAAAACACGTTGTCCCCATCGGTTGTAAATCTCTAATTTGAAATCTTCCGGGTTCCCATAAGTCAGGATACCAAATTTGTCATTCAGGCCATCTCCATTGGGACTGAAAGCGTTTGGCATTACAAAATCACAGCATGGCTCCGCCATGACCTCAAGATGAGCCTTGCCCGGACACCCGTTTTCATCGTAGCCGATCCCGTAGAACATATTTTGAGATCGGGGCAGGATGACATCTATATCCATGCCTGTGCCGAGAAGCTGATGGTCAAAATCATGGAATGTATAATGTTCACCCCCGTTACCTGTGATCTGGATAGTGTCCATCACACAGATGATCCCGTTTATGGGCATATATGTCAGCCAGATCTCCGGTTCCGGTATCATCTCCAGGATCAGTGTGCTGAAAGAATCGCAGCCGTTATCCATAATATAGGATCCGGTGACCATTGTATCCGAAGAATACGGGATGCCGTTGAAAGAATAGGTATCCCCCTGGCAGATGGTGGCATAAGCGGTGTCTTCTCTGGTCTCCAGGATCCGGATGGTGGTGAATCTATAGATACTGTCACAACCGATTGCATTCGCAAAAGTGTCCGTAATGAGCGTATCGGTGTGATAAGCAATGTCGTCCAATATGGCTTCTTCACATTCCACGATCAGGCTATCGGTCCTGTAGGACATGGGCGTATAGTGTACTTCTAATGCGATCACACTGTCACAGCCGGCTGCATTTTCCAGAATATTGAAATAAGTTCCTCCTGAGGTGATTTCATTGTCTCCGAATAGCATAGTGCTTCCAAAACATAATAAAGTATCCAGGTCTGTCCTGCTGGTGTCCAGGATGGTGATATCCAGCGTAATGATACTGTCACAGCCATAAATGCTTTCAAAGCTTACCGTAGCGAATTCAGCAGACGAACCGGCTGATACGGGTATCTCCAGGTCGTGAACGGTATGAGGCAGGTCATTCCTGCAAAATGTATAAGTCTCTACTTCATGATATACCGGACGAACAACTAAGGATAATACCCTCATCGTATCGCAGCCTGTTCCCGTCTCCAGAAAAGTATAATATCCTGCTTCATTATATCCGGTTCCATAAAAATCATAACTGCTTCCCGAACAGATGTCCGCTTCAATGGTATCATTAGGCACAGGATCAAGCGTAAGGACTAAAGTGATCATGCTGTCACAGCCGTGCACGCTTGTCAAGGTATGTTCATATTCACCCGCAGTATTGATGTCAGTACCGAAAAAGGGATAACTGCTACCTGTACAGATATTTTCATTAATGACCGTTTCAACAGCCGGCCTGATGTAGAGATTGAGGTAGACAATACTATCACAACCGGTCACGGCGGAACTATAGATAATTGAATCAACCGCTGTGCCGCTTTCCGTTACATCGCCTCCATCCCAGGTATAAGGCAGGTCAGACATACATATAGTATCAAAAATGTGTTCATTCAAAACAGGATGTACGGTGAGGTAAACAGAATCTGTTCTGTCGCATCCTGCTGCTCCCGAGTTCAAAGTAAGGAAATAGTAACCGGAGGCATCAGGCGTCAGTTCCGGGTTGAGGATGGCCACATCGGAAACGCCGTCTGTAGGCGTCCAGGAGAATGTAGTCGGGTAATCTGTACTGCCTGCGGTATATTCGGGATTGACCAGGATACTTTCTCCGATACATAATTCGAGGCTGTCCGCCATAGTCAATGCCGGGATATGGACCACATCGACTGTGACAGTGTCTGTAAAGGCATCACAGCCGGAACCATATACACTGACTGATACGTAATATTCTGTAGAGGTAGTAGGAGATAAGATGACGTGATAGGCATCCGGGTCTTCTGATAATGAGGACGAAGCGCTCCATTCTATATCAAAACCCGGATCGGTATCTACGGATACCTGTACTTCACTGCCGTTACAGATCACGGTATCGGTAGTAGAGAAGTTGGTGTATAATGAATCATAAATATATAATGTATCCACAATGACCGTATCTCCTTCACAAGAATATGGATTGATGATTTTGGGAATTACGGTCCTGGTCCCGACCAAGGTCCCTAAGACTACAGGGTCTATTTCCACGATAACTGAGGCTTCACCGGCCGGGATGGTAACTGTGCCGGGCAGTAACGCATAATCTGTACCATTGGTGGCAGTACCTTCCAGTAAGTAGTCCACATCTACCGGATGGGTAGTCGACCCTGTTCTGGTTATCGTGAAATTCCCGGAGGAGCATCCTCTTACCATATTTGTATTCGGCCATTCCATCCCGCCACCACCTGCTGAAGAAGTCTCTATTGAATTGGAAGTAAAAGATCCTGCTTCTATAAACACTCCGGAATCCAGCAGGCCGTCCCCGACATCAGCTATAGCTAATTTCAAATGGTATGTTTCACACGGAATAACTTCTGCCAATGCGGTCAATACAGTCGTAAATCCCCCGTAGGAGACATATGTGCCGCTTGTATTGTCCACATAGTATTCAGAAAAAGGAGAGCCTGTGCCCATTCCGGTACAATCCGGGTCAGCATCCACCCACGATCCTACACCGGTAGTACTGTTTATCGCCACAGGAATAGTAGTCCCGGGAATGACTGCGAGGTTCTGGAGACCCGCTATCCCGGGACCTGATATGAAAAAAAGCAAAGACATCATTAAAGACATCACAGGAATAATTTCCGTATTCGCTTGAACCGAATACATAATTGAACCTGATAGAATCCCCGGAAGGAATAAAATCAAATTCGAGCACGCACCTGTCGGATGTACCTGATGTGACCAATGTGTTCAGGTCTGTATCTCCCGGTGCTCCGTTATTGATGCCTATATTCACACCTGGCCACAAGCCCCAGGCGGTGAAAGCGGAGAAAATATCGGCTGTTCCGGTAGTGAGCACGATGCCGGTATCTATACCCAGGTCCCCAATCCCTTCAAATGTGCCGCCGGCACCAGGGGGACAGTTTAAACGTCGCCCCGGATACTGCTACCCCTTCTCCGACCAGCGTATTCACTAAAGTTGATGCCGTTTCGCCTGTAGTGACTGTATATTGACCAAATGCTGAGGTCAGATTTATGCACCCGGTGGCCACCAGGCAAATGACCAAATAATAAAAATGTCTCATTAGAAAATAATTTTGGGTTGATTATTTCTTTATGAGCAAAATTATTCAGCTCCTGGTCCCGGGAAATAAGTGAAAACACTTAAAATCGGGAAGTAATTGTACCTAAATCCGATCAGGTAGGAGATGGACTACAAGGAAGTTATTGACCGGGATTCATGCCGGATATAAAGATGAGGTAGCCGCTGGATTCCAGAAAAATGAAGACATTACCGGACAGCATCACGGATCCTTATTAATTTTTTCAATAAAGGTTCCAAAAGATCCAATTGAAGCATGTTGGCGCCATCGGACTTGGCCTGGGCAGGATGAGGGTGTGTCTCGATAAATAAGCCGTCCACCCCTACTGCGACTGCCGCTTTGGCTATGGTTTCAATCATGCCGGGGTCTCCTCCCGTTACGCCGGAAGTTTGGTTAGGCTGCTGCAAAGAATGCGTGCAATCCATGATGACAGGTACGTCAAATGCTTGCATTACGGGAATAGATCTGTAATCTACCACCAGATCCTGGTATCCGAAAGTCGTTCCTCTTTCAGTGAGCATAATGAGATCGTTTCCTGATTGGCGGATTTTGTCCACTGCATATTGCATTGATGCCCCAGATAGAAATTGTCCTTTCTTGACATTTACGTATTTACCCGTCCGGGCAGCAGCTGCCAATAAGCTGGTCTGCCTGCAAAGGAATGCAGGTATCTGTAATATATCTACGTACTCTGCAGCAATTGCAGCTTCATCATCCGAATGGATATCGGTAACCACGGGTATACCAAAGGTTTCTTTTACCTTCCTCAGTAATTCCAGACCTTTGATATCACCTATTCCTGTGAAGCTGTCCAGTCTTGTCCGGTTCGCTTTTCTGTAGGAAGCTTTAAAGATATACGGGATGCCCAGTGTCTCCGTCATCCTGGTAATGCGCTCAGCAATATCCATAACGATTTGCTCACCTTCTATGACACAAGGTCCGGCCATAAGGAAAAATCGGTCAGAAGAAAAATTTATCATAAGTGTAGGTATGAAATGTGATGAGGTGGATATTGGAAATGATGCGCTTACTTAACGGGAAATAGAGGATTTAATATCTTATTTGGCTTTTATATATTTAAAATCCGAAGTGAAAATTATTTACTTTTTAGGAACATATACTACAAATTTATCCTGGAAAAAGTCCTCATTGAAGATTTTGTCAATCTCAAATATAGACGGTCTTGTATTGGATTCATATATTTCCTGGCTCAGATCTCCGCCTTTAAGGCAGAAGAGACCGTTTGCCATTTCATTCTCATGACCTTTCCGCAATAGCGGTTTCGCCCATTGCCACAAATCCTTCAACGGGGCAACTGCCCTGCTCACTGCAAAGTCAAAATCCTTTTCTCCGGTATTTTCGATCCTGGAATGCAATACCCGCACATTTTTTAAGCTCAGTGCATCCACTACAGCCTGTACTACTTTTAATTTTTTCCCGATGGAATCTACCAGGAGAAATTCGGTATCCGGGTAAAAGATAGCCAAAGGAATACCCGGGAATCCTCCTCCCGTACCGATATCAACAATCCTGGTGCCCGGCTTAAAGTCAGCTATTGCTGCGATGCTCAGGGAATGAAGGACATGCTTCAGGTACAGCGCATCGATATCCTTCCGGGAGATCACATTGATGTTTTCATTCCATTCCTTATACACTTTCTCCAGGCTTTCGAATTGCAGTATCTGGTGATCGGTGAAGTCTCCAAAATAGGTAGTGATCAGTTCCATGTGTTTTTATTTTTCCAAAAGATATAAGGAGACAAAATTAAATTATAAATGCACCAAAAAAAATCTAAAACCAATAAATAGGATGCATTCATTTTTGACATGAATACCCGGTTCCATCTGTAATACATGAACCATTTGGTGGCTAAGACAGAAATGGTGATGACCAGGCCGGATATGCCAGGAGAAAAATCAAGCCACAGCCGGGAAAGAGCCAGCAGCCAGAATCCGAAGTGAGCAAACGCATAAACTGCCAGCAGCCATTTCACCTCGGAGGCATAGTATTTTGATGAAGAAGCATGCCTGCTTTTCTGCTTTATGTACTGTGACAATGTTTTTGGAGCTTCTGATAGGGTAGCCGCTTCTTCAGCGGGAAGTATGGAGATTTTAGCTTTACCGGCAAGATAGCTGATGGCCAGGTCATCATCCCCGGAACTGGTTTTCTGCATAGAGAGAACCAGCTCCCGATCCTGGAATGCATCCCGGAGTACCTGTCTTTTATACAACAGGTTTCTTCCGACACCCATATATGCTTTCCCCAGCGCAGCATAAGAAAAATACTGGATGGCTGTATGTACCGTTTCGAACTGGATAAAGTGATTGATAAAGCTTTTTTCCCTTTTATATGCGCCATAGCCTAAGACGACATCTGACCTTTCTGATACGGCACCGGTTACCATACGCCTGATCCATTGCGGATGTGCAGGGATACAGTCAG